>JAUZNZ010000050.1 GCA_030706735.1 Bacteroidota bacterium
CCCAGATTGGCCGAAATACCCTTTGACGCCGAACGGAAATGTATGACCACCATCCACCCGCTCGGCGCGGGATATGTTGCCCTCTCCAAGGGAGCCTCGGAGGTCATTGCCGCAAAGCTGGCAAAGGAGTACGACCGGAACGAAATACTTGGGCAGGCCGGCGACATGGCGGCCGGCGGCTGCCGCGTGCTGGCGTTTGCGTACCGGTTACTGCAGCAATTGCCGGAAGACGCCGCCGCGTTCGGGGACGTCGAAGAAGACCTCAAATATATCGGACTCGTAGGTCTGATCGATCCCCCGCGCCCGGAGGTCAAAAAGGCGATACACGATTGCACGACGGCAGGCATACACCCGGTTATGATAACAGGGGACCATGTGAAAACGGCCACTGCCATTGCCCGTCAGCTCGATATGCTGCCCGGGGGCAACAAGGTAGTGACCGGTGAACAGCTCGCCGCCATGCCGCAGGCTGATCTCGGGCAAATGGTAGAAAAGATAAGCGTTTATGCAAGGGTTTCCCCGGAACAGAAGCTCAGGATCGTAAGAACGCTTCAGGGAAAAGGACATTTTGTGGCCATGACCGGCGACGGAGTGAATGACGCGCCTTCACTCAAGGCGGCCAATATCGGCATTGCCATGGGGCGCGCGGGTACGGACGTAAGCAGGGAGGCCGCGGATATGATCCTGATGGACGACAACTTTGCCACGATCGTCAATGCAATAAAGGAGGGGAGAAGGATATATGATAATATCCGGAAATTCTTCAAATATATCATGACCTGCAACAGTGCCGAGATACTTACCGTTTTTATGGCGCCGCTCCTCGGGCTTCCTATCCCTTTACTGCCCGTTCAATTACTTTGGATAAACCTGGTGACGGATGGGCTCCCGGCCCTGGCGCTGGCCTCGGAAAGGGCCGAACCGGATATCATGACGCGGCCTCCCCGGCAGGCTGCGGAAAGCCTTTTTTCCGCTGGCCTCGGCTGGCATATCGCCCGGATCGGTCTGTTGATGGCCGCAGTTACACTAGGGACGCAGGCTTTTGCTACCGGGGCGGGATTCCCACGGACGCAGACCATGGTATTTACCGTATTATCCCTGTCTCAGCTTGGTCATGTCCTCGCCATTCGCAGCGATCATGAATTCATATTCAGGCAGAGAATAAGCAGTAATCTGCCCCTGTACGGAGCCCTGTTCCTGACCTTCCTGTTGCAGATGGCGGTCATCTACATCCCCTTCTGCAATGCGCTTTTCAGGACGCAACCCTTGTCTTTAGCGGAGTTATTGACCTGTTTAGCGCTTTCGTCCATTGTCTTTCATGCGGTGGAGGTAGAGAAATGGGTTCATAAAAAACGATCCGGATTCAAAACTAACGTGTTATGAAAGAGATACCAGTTGCTATCAAGCGTTCTATAGAGCTATTGGGCATCTTCACGGCCGGCGTCATCCTGTTTATCGGCAAGACGATCATCATGCCGCTGTTGATGGCGTTTTTTATCGGTCTGATGCTCATGCCGGTCTTTCGATTCTTTAGACGGAAGGGGATCCCGGAAATGCTGGCCATCCTTTTGGCCATTTTGTCGCTGACCGTATCGGCATCCCTTGTCGGCTGGCTGTTTTATGACCAGGTATCCTCCATGGTCGATGACCTGCCCGTAGTACAAAAGAATATTACGGCCTTGCTCAACAACCTGAGCGCATGGATCAGCAAGGTCTTCGGCTTGTCCTCCGTGGAACAGCAGAGTTTGATCGACAGGAACAGCGGGCGGTTTTTCAGCTTCGCTGAAACGGCCTTTAAACAGGCTGCAAGCTCCTTATCCGGCACGATCATATTTTTTGGCCTCCTACCGGTATATGTCTTCTTTGTCCTTTGGTACAGGAACGTCTTTGTACGATTTATCCTAATGTGGAATAAGACGGAAGCCCACGAAAAAGTGCTGATGGCGATCAAGCGGGTCGAACGGGTGGTAAAGGGAT
Source organism: Bacteroidota bacterium (assembly GCA_030706735.1). Lineage (GTDB taxonomy): Bacteria > Bacteroidota > Bacteroidia > Chitinophagales > Chitinophagaceae > Puia. The sequence goes on from JAUZNZ010000050.1 coordinate 1,978, forward strand.
ACCTGTTCGGACTGCTGATCCAATTCACCTACATTGTCATCTTGTTGGGCGGGATATTGACGCTTGTGGGTATTCCGCACGGCTTGCTGATCGGCATCCTCTTCGCATTCCTGAACCTTATTCCCTACCTCGGTCCGCTGATCGGTAATATCCTGGCGATCCTGATAACGCTTGCCTCTTCCGGCAGTTTCAAAGACGTCCTTATCGTGTTCGGCATCATCACCCTTGTCCAATTCCTCGATAATAATATACTGATGCCGCGTATCGTTGGGTCACAAGTGAAGATCAATGCGCTTGTTTCCATAGTAGGTATCTTTACAGGCGGCGCCCTCGCCGGGATTACGGGTATGTTCCTGGCAATGCCCATCATCGCCGTCATGAAAGCGCTATTTGATCATTCCGTAAATTTTCAAAAATGGGGTGTACTATTGGGGGATGACAGGAAGATGCACCGGATCCCGGAGAGCGGCGCGATCACGGATAGGCAATAAGGTAAAGTTCAATACCAGCAGCTCATAGAAGTTCACGTCGATGAACAGGAAGGTCACCGTATGAAAAAGAATGGGAATAAGAAACAGCCAGCGGTCGAACCGGCGGGTAAAGAACCCCACCGCCATGCAGCCCTGCCCCAGCACGGCCGCGGCAAAGCAGCCATAGGACAGGCCCTCATGCGTGATGAAGAACCGGTAGATCGCGCTCCACGCCGTTCCCGGGTTTTGCAGCATATAGTGGCTTTGGTTGGTCTTGATCAATTCCACCCCGGCCGGAAGCCAGAAGAGATTGCCATTCACAAAGGCCTTGTACACAAAGGCGTCCGTATACAGGTATAGGCAGAAATACCGGAACAGATCCCACGACAGTCGAAATCCCTTCTCCGACCTCGCGAGAAAGGCATAGGGCAATACCATCATCCCCACGATCGCGTCGGTATGATGGCACACATAGCTGTTATAGCCCAATCCATATAAGCTCCACCAGATCGCGCAAAAGAGCACCGGCAGGCGTTGGCGGCCCTTGTCGGCGCAGCACCAGGCAGTGGATACCAGTAAAAGCAGGTCGAACAGGATCGCTCCGGCCTTGTTCTGCACGAAGAATCCGGCAAAGCGGCTGCATTGATAGGCCCAATAGGTATAGTCGTAATCCGTCTCGAAGAGGGTGGGCTGCTGCCATTGATGAACAAGCGAATGCGTAAGCCAGCGATACGCGATGATGATTAACGCGGACCCGAATACGCACCGGGCTGCCTGTTCTCTATTTAGCGTTAACCTGCTCACTTGTCGCGGTTAGCCTTTTCTGATGCATAGAGAGGTTTCAGCGAATCGGTGACGGGCAAATTCTCTGCGTCATAGTGGAACCAGCACTGTTCGATATCGATCCGCTCTATCTTTTCGTCGACGGCATGGCGCAGATAGCCCAGCAGCCACGGCAAATAGCGTTCATAATCCGCCCGGCTGCAGCAGGCGCCTCTGCTCAGCGCCGCCATGAACGGATGCTTGGCGACGATCGCGGCAACGGCGTCCCGGTGCGGGTCACCAGGCCCCGCGAGCTGGCCGTCATGATAGGCCGACAGCGTGGAAAAGATCATCATGCGGCGGGGTTCGTCGATCGTATGGTGCATATTCAGGGTATCGCCGCCATTGACCCGGATAAGGAAGAAATTCCCTTGCGTGGACACGTGCTTCTGGCTGAACATGCTGAACACAAAGGCGGGAGTGATCTCATTGCCCGTTCGGTGGTCATATGCCGCAAGCGCAAGGAACAGGCAGATGACGATGAAAAGGAATTTGTTTTCTCTGAAGCACCTTACCAGGTAGAGCCGGCTCAGGAGCTGCCCTATGCGGCTGAGGAGCTGTCGCATCCGCTTCAGGTTTTTAGTTTATTGACCAGATCGATATATTCCTGCATCGCCTCCTCCTTCGTCTTGCCCTTCAGGGCCGTCCAGGCCTCATATTTGGCCTTCGCCACGAAATCGAAGGGATTGGCAGGCGGGTCGGTATTCACATCCCCTTCCGTGGCTTGCTTGTATAGAGAATAGAGTTGCAACAGGGTATCGTTACTGGGGCGTTCACTAAGGCCTTGGCTATCTGCCGCTGCCTGTTCAAATAGCTCTTTCAGTTTAGGGGCCATACGGGCAATTTCCGTGAAAATAACGATTTTTTTTGCAGTTTCAAGTGGCAGGCGCCAGGCGCCGGGCTTCAGATCCTCAGGCAGAATTATGTCCGCCTCGCGGCTTGCGGCTTGCGGCTAAAAGCTTACTTTTGCAGCGCACGAACAAACGGGCACTGAAGGAATGAAGAATATCAGAAATTTTTGCATTATCGCGCACATAGACCACGGAAAAAGTACCCTCGCTGACCGCCTGTTGGAGATCACGCACACGATTTCGGAAAGGGATATGCATGCCCAGGTGCTTGACGACATGGACCTGGAAAGAGAGAAGGGAATAACCATAAAGAGCCATGCCATCCAGATCAATTATCCCACCAAGGCCGGTGAATTCATTCTCAACCTGATCGATACGCCGGGCCACGTCGATTTCAGTTATGAGGTCAGCCGGGCCCTGGCGGCCTGCGAAGGCGCCCTCCTGCTCGTCGATGCGACCCAGGGCATTCAGGCCCAAACCATTTCGAATCTTTATCTCGCTATAGAAAATGACCTCGAGATCATTCCCGTCATCAACAAGATCGATATGGACGGCGCCATGGTCGAAGAGGTCAAGGACCAGATCGTGGAACTGATCGGATGCAAACCGGAGGAGATCCTGCTGGCCAGCGCCCGCACGGGCCAGGGTGTCCAGGAGATCCTGGATGCTATCGTGGCCAGGATCCCCGCCCCGGAAGGCGATCCCGACGCTCCCCTCCAGGCCCTGATCTTCGATAGCGTGTTCAACTCCTTTCGCGGGATCATCGTCTATTACCGTATTCTCAATGGCCTGATCAAAAAGGGAGATAAGGTCAAATTTGTTTCCACCGGCCTCGAGTATGAGGCGGATGAGGTCGGCGTGCTGAAGCTGGCGTTGTCCTCACGGCCGGAAGTAAAGACCGGCGACGTGGGCTATATCATCACCGGGATCAAGAATGCCAAGGAGGTCAGGGTAGGGGATACCATCACCCTCGCCTCCAACCCCAATCCCCAAATGATACAGGGCTTCGAGGAGGTCAAACCGATGGTTTTTGCGGGCATCTTCCCGGTCAATACCGACGATTTCGAGGAATTGCGCGATTGCATGGACAAATTGCAGCTGAATGACGCCAGCCTGACCTACGAGCTGGAAACCTCGCAGGCCCTTGGTTTCGGCTTCCGCTGCGGCTTCCTCGGCATGCTGCACATGGAGATCATCCAGGAGCGCCTCGAAAGGGAGTTCAACCAGACCGTGATCACCACGGTGCCGAACGTAAGCTTCGTCGCGCATACCACCAAAGGCGAGGTCATCACCGTCAACAACCCCACGGAAATGCCCGATCCGGTCCGCATCGAACGCATCGAAGAGCCGTTCATCCGCGCCCAGATCATCACCAAGCCTGAGTATATCGGCAATATCATGACCCTATGCCTGGGCAAACGCGGCAATCTCGTCAATCAGAGCTACCTCACGACCACCCGCGTCGAACTGATCTTCGAAATGCCGCTCACCGAGATCGTATTCGATTTCTATGACAAGCTCAAGAGCCAGACCCGTGGATACGCGTCTTTCGACTATCATCCGATCGGCAGACGCGACAGCGAGATCGTAAAAATGGATATCCTCCTCAATGGCGACAAGGTGGACGCGCTCAGCGCCCTGATCCATCGCGACCGCGCGCAGGAGTTTGGAAGGAAGCTTTGCGAGAAGCTCAAGGAACTCCTACCGCGCCAGCAGTTTCAGATCGCCATCCAGGCCGCCATCGGCGCCAAGGTGGTCGCCCGCGAGACCATCAGCGCCCTCAGGAAGGACGTGACGGCCAAGTGCTATGGCGGGGACATCAGCCGCAAACGCAAGTTGCTGGAGAAGCAGAAGGAGGGTAAGAAAAGGATGCGCCAGATCGGCAACGTGGAAGTGCCGCAGGAGGCCTTCCTGGCCGTGCTCAAGTTGGAATAACGGACTCCTGGTCGATTACGATCCTTAATCTTCAATATAATTGTAAAAATGCGCACCCCTCTTCAAAAAGGAGAAAAGATACTCCTGGTGACCTATAGTAGCTGGGTCGCCCTGATCGGTCCCGCGTTGTTCGTCCTGGTCGGATTGGTCGCCTCGTATTTTATCGGCTTCTTCCAGTGGGGCTGGATCGCCGCAGTGGTCCCCATTATCTTCTTTATCGCCCGCTATGCCGCCTGGAAGGTCAATATCTGGGTCGTCACCAACTATCGCGTCATCGACGAGGCAGGATTGCTCAGCCATTATGCGAAGGAGAGCCCACTGGATAAGATCAATAACGTGTCCTACGATCAGACCCTGGCCGGCCGTATCTTCAATTTCGGCCATGTCGAGATCCAGACGGCCGCCGAAGTCGGCGCCACCGATTACTACAATGTCAATCACCCCAGGCGCCTGAAAGATACCATTACCGCCGCCCAATCGGAATATAAGAACTCGCAATTTGCCAGCCAGGCCAACTTAATGGCCGCCGCCATGCAGTCCAATTCCCGCCATGATCCATCCGCGGTCGCTGCTGCGCCGAATGTTGCCGCCGAATTGGAAAAGCTGTTCGAATTGAAAATGAAAGGGGCCCTGTCTGAAGAGGAATACAATAAGGCCAAGGCGCGCCTGCTGGGCCACTAGCCCCGCTCCGGGCGGAGCCCGCGCCGTTTTATTGCCCGCCGCCTGGCCTGGCCGGCGGTTTGCCCTTCGTTTTGTCGAGGTTCTTTTGCGTTTGTTCCTTGAGCTTTTGCTCATTCACATTCCCCGCATCGTCCAATAATTTCTCTTCCGTCGGGAACTCGCCGTCCTTCAGCTTATAATTGAAGACCTTGTCGACGTGCACCCATTTTCCGTCCGTCCATTTGAAGCCTTCGAAGTCGCCGTCGGGAACATAGGTGTCTTTGCGCGTGGGCTCGTCGTCTTCCGAAACGAGGTGGTCATAAACGATCATGTCCATCTCTGGATCATAGTTGAAACGCGTGGCCGCCTCCTTCTTGTATTCGATATTGAAACGGTACTGGGGCTTCTTGCGCGTCGAATCGTCATGGAACAGGATCACCGGTGCGCCGAAGACCGGCTCGCCATGGTCATTGAAGGTCATCACCTCCATCCATTTCTTCGTGCTGGCCAGGGTGAAGTCGTCGAAGCCCAGCATGGTATAGTATTTCTTCCCTTCAAAGGTCTTCAGTACGATCTTGTAATAGATGGCGCCGATCCAATTCCGCCGCGTCCGCACCGAATCCTGCGGTTTGGAGGTGAACATCGACGCATCGAATAAGGGGAACAGCTTCAGAGAACCGTCCGGGGTATTGATCTGGATGGCCCCCTCCTGCAGAAAGGTGTAGGAATCCTTTTGCATCTCCCACGTAAATATGCGGAACGCACTGTCGGGCGAATAGAGATGGGAAACGGTCCGGATGGAATCGAACGGATAATAAAATGAATTTTTCGTTCGCAGGGTCCTGACCAGCACACGGACGAACTGGGAGTCGGACAAAAAACGTGTGGAGGGATTATTGGCATTCAACGCCGAGTCCGCCAACACCCTCATCGTATCCTCGCTGCGCATCAATTGCCTTCTGTCAGACCGGCTGATATGCTGGGCGGACAGGGTTCCGAGACAACCCAGCAGGATCGTCACGATGAACAGGCAGCCATTTCTTAACCGGTAAGCCATTTGATCTGTCATAAAATAGGATGCAAAGATACGCACGCGAAGTCCGTACCCGCGGTGCTAACGTTAAATTGCGCGCTAAATTTTGCGCCTATTGCAAAACTTTTGCCAAATCCGATAGCGAGTTGAAAGACAGGTCGATCAGCGGATGCGGGAGGGGTAGATCGGGCCGGGTGGTCCGCAGGAATATCGTATGCATGCCCGCATTCTTGCCGAATTCCATATCGCCGGGCGTATTCCCGACCATGATGGAGCGCTTCAGGTCGATGCCGGGATGGTCTTTTTTGGCCTGTAGGGCCATTCCGGGGTTCGGCTTGCGCATCGGATGTTCATCGGATAGGGAACTGCAATAGTAGATATCGTCGACGCGACCTCCCGACCTGACTAGTTCCATGACCATATTTTCATGGATATCCCGCAGATCGGATTCGGCCATCAGCCCTTTGCCGACGCCCCGCTGGTTGGTGACGATGAGAATAAGCCCGAATTTTTTCGCGAAGACCCGAACGGCCTCCTTCACGCCCGGATAGAACAGGAATTCCCCATAATGCAGTATATACCCTTCGGACTTTTCTTCATTGATGACCCCGTCTCGATCCAGGAAGAGGGTCCAACTTTTATCGATGAGGGATAGGTCCAACATCAGGAGAAATATTGTTGCTCGACGAGTTCACAAATGATGTGACCGATCATGATATGCGCTTCCTGAATGCGCGGCGTGTTCCCGGAGGGAACAGCGATCAGCCGATCGCTGCAAGCCTTCAGCTTGCCGCCGCCGCGCCCCGTAAACCCCACCGTCATCATCCCCTTCTCCCGTGCCGTCTCAAAAGCCTTCACGATATTCACCGAATTGCCCGACGTGGACAACCCGACCAGGATATCCCCTTTTCGCCCGATGCCCTTGATCAGGCGGGAGTAGACCAGGTCAAAACTATAGTCGTTGGCGACGGCCGTCAGATAAGAGGTGTTGCAATGCAGGGCCTCCGCCGGCAGGGCGTCCCGGTCGATATAGAACCGGCCCGAAAATTCGGCGGCCAGGTGTTGCGCATCGGCGGCACTGCCCCCGTTGCCGCAGAAATAGATCCGATGGTCGTGGCGAAGGGCCTCGATCATTTCCTTCGTGACCTGTTCGATCGTCCGAAGCAACTCGCCGTCCGATAGCAAGCTGTTCTTGACGGCCATGGATTCGGTAATGATGCTGACTATTTTTTCTTGCATAAGGTGTTATTATGGCTCCATTACGGCTCCGACTAACCGTTCCCACGAATACTTGCCTTTCTCACTGCGAAGATGAGGAATAAAATACGCTTCACCTAATTCGAAGAGACGCAGGATAGCCCCCGCAAGAGCGTCTGGCCGCGGTTCCGTGACCAGGCCGGCCTTCTCGTGCGGCACCAGTCCGGGCAGCCCGCCGACATTCGAAACGATCATCGGTCTTTCGAAATAATAGGCGAGGGGAGTGACCCCGCTTTGCGTGGCATTCCGGTAAGGCTGCACGACGGCATCCGCGGCGCAGAGATAATAGCGTACGTCCCTGTCGGGAATGAAATCCGTGCGGAGGTAGAGGGCATCGGCAAGTCCGAGTCTCTCGATCTGCCGGCGATACGGCTTATCGTCTTCATAGAACTCGCCGGCGATCAGCAGCCTGATCCCCGCCGCCCGTACCCTGGGATCCGCCATGGCGTCGAGCAGGAGGTCCAGGCCCTTATACCGGCGTATGAAACCGAAAAAGAGCAACAGCTTGTCTCCGTCTCCGATCGGCAACCCGGTCAGCGAGCGGAGCTTCGCACGCGCTTCGGCCTTCGGTACCGGCTCGCCGAAATTGTCGTACAAGGGGTGGAGGACCTGCCGGGCGGGCTTGTCGGGTACGAAGGTCCGCAGGTCCTGCATGACCTTATCGCTCATCGTGATGAAGGCGTCGCAACTCCTCAGAAAATATTTCGTGAATGGCGCATCTCCCGGTCGTTTCTCGTGAGGCAGCACATTGTCTGTGATCGCCACGATCCGGGTATGCTTATTTTTCCGGACCTGACGCAGGATCGTGCCAAGTGCGGGCGCCATGAACGGCAGCCAGTAGCGCACCACGATCAGGTCGGGCCGCAGCCGGCGGAGCTCTCTGCCGGTACGCCACCAGGAAAAGGGATTGATCGAATTGATCCGCGAGACGATCTTCAGATCGGCGGGCGCGGGCTCGTCGGAATATTGGGTGGTCCCCGGAAAGAGGAAGCCGGGATATTGCAGGGAGAACGAATAGATCTGGCAGTCATAGCCCTGCCGAATGAACTCGCGGGCCAGCCGTTGGTTGAAGGTGGCCAGTCCCCCGCGCAGCGGGTGCGCGGGGCCGATAAGGATGACGCTGCCGGCCGCGTGTGGATTCATGGTTTGGCTCCGATCCGTTTTTCTACGAGATAGACATTGCGTCCCGGCGCATTACGCGAGATCATTTCTGCGATAAAGCCGGTCAGGAATAACTGCGAACCGATGATCATGAGGGTCAGCCCGAAATAGAAGGAGGGGTGAATGGTGATCGCAAATTGCGGGTTGACCAGTTTCGAAATACCCAGGTACAGGAAGAGGCCGAAGCCCAGGAAGAAGGAGAGCACCCCGAGCGGCCCAAAAAAATGCATGGGTCGCTTGCCATATTTTCCGACGAACATGATCGAGACCAGATCCAGCAGGCCCTTCATGCCCCGCCCCAATCCGCCGAACTTGGTGGAACCGTATTTCCTGGCGCGGTGCTGCACGACTTTTTCTCCGATCTTCCGGAAGCCGGACCACTTGGCGATCACCGGTACATAGCGGTGCATCTCGCCGTATACTTCGATACTCTTCACCACGCGATTGCGATAAGCCTTCAGTCCGCAGTTAAAGTCATGCAGGGGGATCCGAGTCACCTTCGCCGCCGTCCAGTTGAAGAATCTCGACGGAATGGTTTTCGAGGCCGGGTCGTGGCGCACCTTCTTCCAGCCGCTCACGAGGTCGTAGTTTTCCTCCAGGATCATGCGCCGCAAGGCAGGGATCTCGTCGGGACTGTCCTGCATGTCCGCATCCATCGTGATGACCACGTCGCCCTGCGCTGCCACAAACCCTTCATTGAGAGCAGCCGATTTCCCATAATTGCGCTGGAACTTGATGCCCCGGATACGGGGATCTTCCAGGCTCAGGGACTCGATAACCTCCCAGGAACGGTCCGTGCTCCCGTCATCGACCAGGATGATCTCGTAGGACAGGTGATTTTCTTCCATCACGCGCCGGATCCAGCTGCATAGCTCAGGAAGGGATTCCTCTTCATCGAGCACCGGTATGACTATCGAAATATTCATTCGTCTTTTTTCTTTTTAACGACGGCCGCGATCAGCAACGCCACGATGAATTGCACGATGCAACTGATGCAAAGACCCAGGATCATGCTCCCAAATGTGTAGGGATGGCTGTTCCGCAGGTCCTCCATGTATTTTTGCAGATCGGCCGCAGGCATCTCCCGGGCCCGCAGAAATCGTTCCGTACGCAGGGCCGTCTCCCTGGCCACCGCATCCCTGAAATGGGGGTCTATCAGGTTGAACAGCACCCAGGAGAACAGGGTTTGCGCCGCCAGCGCCAGCACCAATACCGTAAAGGCCGTTTTCAATGCCGGCTGAAAGGCCAGCCACCCGCCATTGGCCTTCCGTTGAACCAGCGCCGCCACGGCGGCCAGTCCGATGGGAATGGCATAACCAAAGTACGCATAGCCGCTCAGATAGATGTCAAGCCCTCCGAAATACAGCGCCGCCGTGAATGCGACCAGGCCGATGGCGGCAAACAACCCGAACCGGGATCCGATATGTCGGTTGTTAGATCTGGTCATTCCAGGCTTCTTTTTCTCCATTGATGATCCCGATCACGCGGCCTTTCAATTCCCTATCCAAAAAGGCCGTATTCTTCGATTTGGAGCGGGTCGTCGATCCGCCGATGCGCGTCGTCCCTCCCGGATCGAAAACCGTGAGCGAACAGGCGCCCCCCTCCACTACGGAGGCAGGAGCCAATCCGAAGATAGACCTGGCCCGGCTGCTCAATAGTTCTACGGTACGCTCGGCGCTCAGCTGCGGCAATATCGTGTGCAAAGCGGCATAGGCGGTCTCCAGGCCCGTCATGCCGGGCTGCGCATATTCGAATTCGATGATCTTATTGTCATGCACCTGCGGAAAGTGGTGCGTCGCCATGCAATCGACCGTTCCGTCCAGTACGGCATCCCGCAGCGATTTCACGGACGCCTGATCGCGCAGCGGAGGATAGATCTTCAGGTTGGTATCGTAGTCGACCAGGTCGGCGTCTGTAAAGAAGAGGTGCTGCGGAGTGACCGAGCAACTCACGTCGAGGCCCGATTCGCGGGCCTCCCGGATGGTCTGCAACGATCGGGGAGAACTGACGCCGGTGAAGTGGATCTTCGATCCGGTATATCGCGCCAGTTCGATGTCCCTGGCGATGATCAGCTCTTCGGCCATCATGGGCTTTCCCGGTAGGCCCAGTCTGGTGGAAATGATCCCCTCGTTCATCAATCCATTGGCGCCGACCGTGCTGTCGTCGGGCACCTGGATGATGACTCCGCGAAACGTCTTGATATATTGCAGTCCTTTCAGCAACAGCCCGGCCGATTGGACGGGCCTGGTTCCATCGCCGAAGGCGATGGCCCCGCTGCTGCGCATGTCGTACATCTCGGCAAGGTCCTTTCCCTCCAGGCTCCTGGTCATGGCGCCGATCGGCCAGACATTCACGGGCAGGCTGCGCGATTTCTGACGAATGTATTCGACCTGGGATTTTGAATCGATGACGGGCCGCGTGTTCGGTATGACGAAGACATCGGTGAAACCGCCTGCCGCAGCGGCCGCTGCTCCGGTTTCGAGCGTTTCTTTGTATTCGTAGCCCGGATCGCAAAAATGAGAGAATACGTCGACCCATCCTGGCGAGACATGAACTCCTTCGCCCCTGATGACCCGGTCCGCCTTCTCGTTCAGATTGGCGCCGATCGCCCGGATGTGACCATTTTCGATGAGAATATCCCGGATGCCGCCGTGGTGGGGAGATTGCCGGTCGATGATACAAGCCTGTTGAATGAGGATCTTCATCAAGAAAGAATTGCGCGAAGATAAGGGATTTCCTCAAATAAAGGGGCCGCCCTCGCAAGGGCGGCCCATATCTATCAACTGATTAAAGGGTCTGATCAATAAGGCAGAATGAAGGTATAGGTTTTGCCGCCTGCACCTTCCCAAACTAATTTGAAATAATAGGATCCGCTCACCGGACAGCTGGTCGAATTCCCCGTGGAATCCAGGCCAAAGGTGACCGTGATCGTCACGTTGGTACGGATCAACTCGGCAGCGCCGCTGACCAGCTTGAATCCGCAACCCGAAGAAATCACCAGGGGCGTCGTGATGACCGTTTCAAAGCTATTGCCGAAACGGTTCGTGCCCCATTCGGAGATGCCGCTGGTCGTGCCATCGGTATGCATGCCCGTTTCAGTGACCGTCAGGGTCGAGTTGGCATAGGCATAGACACGCTGGCGGGCAAGCTGCCAGGTGCGCTGTGCGCCATTGTCGAAGGTTACGGACATATTGCTGCTGGTGACGGTATGCGTGATCGAGCCGAGGGCGACGATGTTCGCCAGGCTGCCGCCGCTCACGTTCGTATAGACATGCGTGCCGTTCAGCGTGATCGATTTCTGGTCGGCCAGGCGCGTGATCTTCAGGTTCGTGATCGTTACCGTGACCTGCGCCCCTTTATCTGCCCAATGTACGCCCTGCGGGATCGAAATGACGACCACGCCGGTGCGGGTACGGGTGACATTACAATTGTTTCCGCTGTAGGTAATCGTGATCGTGCGGGGATTGGCCGAGCTGTCGACGGCGATGGTCGCGTCGCAGATCGGATTGGGAGTATCCGTATGGGGAATGCCGTCAATGGCAACGCCCTGGCCATAGCCGGGGTTGACCGCAGCGCCGGCGCCGCTGACAGAGCCATTGAAAGACATCGCCGTATTCACGTCGTCGGAAACGGCATCACTTTCATTGGAGAAACGGGTTTCATCATCGGATTGTACCTGCATATCGCTGGCACTATCAGTGCCGGCAGAGCTATTACTTTTATTACAGGCCATGAACAGGATTCCTGAAAACGCAGCGAGGGTCGCTACGCGATAGAGGATCTTCGTCTTCATAATTACGCTTTTAAGTTGAGGTTTTTAAAATGGTTTTCCTTAGGACGGAATATTTACCACCAGGTTTAAACGTTCTATAACTTATATTATTTTTCCTTAATTGTTAACGCCGTCGCATCTAGTAATAGGCCGTAAATAAAGAGGGATCGCCGCCGGCGATCCCTCTTTATGAGTACGTTATGCACACCCTTTTTACATGACAAACAGTTCGGAAGCGATCTTTCCGTCCTTTACCTTGTAGACGCAGATCTCCGTCATTTCCGAACGCCCTTTTCCTTTCATCGTGGCGTCCAGGGACAATTTAAAGGCGATCGAATTGCCGGCGACGATCGGCTCGGAAACGGACCCTCCGTGAATGGTCTCGACCATCTCCTGGAATTTATGTCCCTTCTCGATGATGGCCTTCAACCCCTTGGTTTCCTTTTCGAATACCGGGCTCGCCATTTCCTCGATGCTGACCGCATTGTCTGCAAAGAGTTCCCGTTGGGCCTTTTCATATTCGCCCTTTCGGCATAATTCGACCAATCGGTCCGCTACTTGTTGCGTGGTCATGGTCTTTGTCGGCGCTGACATGGTTTTAGTTTCTGGCATAGTCGTAAGTTTTAATAATTAGGATACAGCAAACATATTGCCATTGCGTTCGACCGCAAGTTATATAAATGATAAGAATCCCTCCCACCCATTCCGCCTGGGCAAATTTTTGCACACCCTCCCGTTCCACCGGCCAGGAGTTGTCGCAAGGGACTGCTTTTCAGTAGGATAGGCGCCGCTTCGCTGCATCGATCGAAATTAACCCATTCATTCCTGTCTTGTCCCCCCGGTCCGGATGATATTTTCGGTCACCTGGGTGACGATTGGATGCCGGGCCGTGCAGGCAGAAATATTTCATATCTTCAGGTTTCCTGAAAATTAACGCCGAGGCTTTCCCATATGCGTATCGACATCAATCAGCAAAAGATTTCGCTCGGAGAAAGATACGATGTGTTCATCGATGGGCAGGCCTCGTACCGGGCGTCCTCCAGCCTTTTTCGTATCCTTCGCGTGATCAATCTCTACACGGTGGACGGAGATCAGCCTCTGCTGACGATAAAAAGGAGATGGTCATTCATTATTAAAAAGTACGATATCGTTCGCAAAGGCGAGCTCTATCGGTTTCGGGTAGTCAAATTTTGGCGGCGCCACCTTCAGTGCGCGGTAGGGAAAGACCTCTATGATATTTACGGGCATCGCAGCCGCAAATTCTCCGTTTATAAAAATGACGTCCAGGTGGCCTGGTGGGAAGAGTCGAGGGTAACCTGGTTTAAAGGAGATAACTATGCCATGCTGGCGGACAATGATGGTGACCGCGAAATGCTGATCGCCTTCTGCCTGATCATCGATGATTCCCATTCGCGTAAAAAGCACGGTGCAGTGAATATTCACCTCGGATATATCGGCCCGGAAGACAGACCCTTCAACCCGTCATGGACGCCGAAGGGATTCGCTATTTGATCCGGTTGGCCGTGCGCACCTGACCTCCCTGGTTAAGGATCAATTTTTCCACGCTGCCATCGGCGCCCCGCACGAACTCGAGATGCGCATCGATCTCCCGGGGATAGAATACATTTTCCTTTTCTGCAAACAGCTCCAGCTTCGGCTGTCCGCCGGCCTGCGCCATCAGCTTGCCATTCTCCAGCGTGACCGTCATGACAAAGCCCGGGGCCAGCTCATATTTACCGGCATACTGCTTCAGGATGACCGTATCCACCCGCAGGACGACTTTCGGCCTGGGGATGGTATAATCCTTCCCGTTCAGCAGCGCATTGATCGCCCCGGCCATCTTGCCCGGGTCCCGAATGGGCATATTATCGAAGATGATGATGCAGGTCTGATCCTCAGGCACCCGGAAGATGAATGATAGGAAGCCTGGTATTCCTCCCCCATGCTCCACCACCTTCTTCCCATAGACGCTGTCCATCATCCAGCCGTAGCCATATTTACCCAAATGGGGTGTGAATGCTTTTTGGAGTGAAGCCTCGCTGATGATGCGGCCTGTATACAAAGCCCGGTCCCATTTGTAGAGATCTTCAACGGTGGTGTAGATCGAACCGGCGGCAAAACTGACCGAGGAATCGACGACCAGGGCGGGTTGATCGGATGATGGTGAATTATAGCCGGTGGCCTTGTCCGGGCTTTTCAGCCCGGCAAAGTCGAATCCCGAATGGTCCATATGCAGGGGCCCGAAGATTCGCTCGTGCATGACTCGGAACCAGGGTTTGCCGCTGACCTTTTCAATGATGTAACCCAACAACACATAGCCCGAATTGCTATAGCTGTACTTCGTTCCGGGCGAGAACCCAAGGGGTTTGTATTTGAAGTAGGCGATCAGGCTATCGCGGTCGATGGGCCTTGCGGCGCGGCTCATCATCAGGGGTGCATCATTGGTATAGTTCCACACGCCGGACTCATGGGTAAGCAGATTCTCGATGCTGATGCTATCGCCATGGGGGTAATCCGGAATATATTTCGAAAGTTTGTCGGAGAGCGACAACTTCCCCTGCTCCATGAGCTGCAGGATCAGCGCGGACGTGAATTGTTTGGTGATCGATCCGATCTGGAAGATCGTATTCCGGTCATTCAGGCTCCGAGCCTGCTTGTTCTTGTACCCATATCCTTTTTCGAGGAGGACGGCGCCGCCCCTGGCGACCAGCACCGTTCCATTGTACCCATCCTCCCGGTGATAAGCGCTGATCAGCGTGTCCAGTTTTTCGGGAATGGGTTGGGCGATCGACGCGATAGCAAGGGCCATCGTGCAGGACAGGAAGAAAACTTTTCTCATGCAGGCATGTTTACTGTGTCGCTCCGGCGCCCGCGGCCGCATTCCGCTGTGCATACTTCTGCATCAGCCCCGGCAGAGACGCCGCGATCGCTCCCGTTACTAACGGAGACAGGCCGAACTTGCTCGCCAGGCTGCTAACCAAACCGCCGGTTATGGCGCTGGTCAGGATATTCCCGGAGGCCAGGCTGCTTTCGAACTGCGACAACAGCCCGGGGTTTGCGGCAATGGCCGGCTGGCTTTGCAATCCGTTATCCAGGTGTGTAGCGATCTCCTGATGGATCGCATCGGCCTGGTGCGCGGGGATCGCATTGGCGACCTCGGGATTGTTTCCTAAATGCTCTTTGACCGTTTGAAGGAGTTGATCGAACATACTGTATTTTTTGGGCGCTTGCGCGCAGGTGAATCGACAGGGATACGAATTTATGAAAATCCCGTCGATCTCTTTCATGATATTACACGCTGAGCCTCTTCTCGTAAGGCACCTGTTCCCCGAATTCCAACCAGCGCTTTAAGATACGGAGGTACATCGCCCAGCAGTACGTGGAGATCCGGTAGTGCAAACTGGGTTCCGGCCAGCCGGTATGATAGAACTCCACATCCGTCCGGCCCCCTTTTTCGCTAAGGACAAAACCGATTCGCGTGCCGAGCCAATCCGCATCGGCCTCGATCAATTGCCATTCCAATTCCCGGTCCGGCGAATACTTGGTTACGATGGCCTTCCAGATATACTGCGGTCCGAAATCGAGCGAGTAGGTGCCTCCGGCCTCCGGCTCCGCCTTGGAGCTTTTCGTCCACCATTGGTCAAGGCCTTTTGAACTGCTGATC
This sequence comes from Bacteroidota bacterium, assembly GCA_030706735.1. Classification (GTDB taxonomy): domain Bacteria; phylum Bacteroidota; class Bacteroidia; order Chitinophagales; family Chitinophagaceae; genus Puia. The sequence goes on from JAUZNZ010000050.1 coordinate 17,603, forward strand.
CCGCCGAATACCCGGGACGCGGGCGCATTGATCGGGAAGCATTGTAAGATATCCGCCATGGGAAGGGAATGGTTTTGGGGTTCACCCATAAAAATACAGGAAGTTGTCCTAATTTGATGCTCCGGATTGTCATTGACAGGCAACGCGATTCTTCACCCCAAACTCATTTATGAAAAAATACTTTTTCCTCGGAGGCCTGATCACCTTCATCATCATCTTCAACCTGGGCTATGTCTTCCATGAGATCATCGCAGGCCCCTTCTTCAAGGAACAGATCGGGCCGATTCAGCGCGAATCCTACATCATCCCCCTGATCGCGCTGGCCTTCCTCCTGTACGTCTCGTTCCAGGCTTATTTCCTTCCTATCTATTTCCATTTTACCTCCGAACGCTACCATTGGGGACTGACGAAAACGGCGGTACTATTCGGAGCCATGACAGGCTTCCTCTGGGATGGTCTGCAGGGTGGCATGATCGAAGTGGCGACCTTCAAAATGCCGATGATCGTGTTCTGGGTCGACTCCGGCTATCATACCCTGGAGGGCGTCCTGACAGCCCTGATCCTGGCTTTCTTCTACAAACGATTCGGCCTCACCAGCTGATCCCGTATTCGATGACGGCCCTGATCTGCCCCGGATCATAATTCACTTCGTTGATAGGAAGGCTGAGTTGCAGCAGTCCGGTCCCGGGAGGCCCTCCGTAATTCTTGATCCACCCGGTGATCGCACCGAATTCGTCTTCTGCCAGCACGGCGATCCCTTTTCCGGGTTCGATCACCGAATTGTTGCTGATGGTCGTGAACGGGCTGAACAACCCTTCTCTCATGCCTTCCGGCGTAGCATGCGTCTGGTAAATGCCCCGGATGAATTTCTTGCCGGCATATTTGATCCCGAAGACGGCTTCGGGAATGCTGTCGTTAAATTGAACCACATTGCCGGCGCTATCCCGGATATAGGCGGCAGGGTTCAGTCCAAACAGCGCAATCTTACCATGCGCTTCCAGGTATTGGAGGACCAACGGCTTGCCCGCTGCTTCATCCGTTATATCCCTGGGGAACCGGTTGTCGGCAAATACGATGACGCTGCCCGAAGGATGCGCGGATTGGTCCTTCATCACTTGCACCAGCTCCTCCGCATTGACCAGGCGATATCCGCTGCCGGTGAAATAGTCCCGCAAATGCTGATCGATCCCATTGCCGAAATCCAGATAGTCGCTCTTGCTGGCCCGGCCTTGCCAATAGACATACCTCGCCGCCGGCCTCGAAGCGGAATCGGCCGCCATATCGCCTTCCAATCCATAAAAGGCCCCGTCTTCCGTGCCGCAATAGATCATCCCGCCGGCAACGACAGGGGTAGAGAACGTTTTGCTGCCCACGGGGAAGGTCCATTTTTCCACGCCGCTCGTATTCACCGCGTGCAGGTTGCCGCTGAAGTTGATATCGGTATAATAGAGCATGTCGCCGGCCACCGTGATGGAAGAGAAGACCGCGCTCGGGTTCTTCAGCCTCCATTTCTCCTTGCCCGTCTGCAGATCGAGCGCCTGTACCAACAAATCGCTTCCGCATCCGACAAAAACCTCAGCGCCCTTGATGGCCGTCGAAAGGATCCAGGGTCCTTTGTGATCGTAACGCCATTTTTCTTTCCCGCTGTTCAGGTCCAGTCCATAGACGATGGCATCCCGGCCTCCGCTGACGACCATTCCCTGCGCGATCGAGGCGGAACAATAGATGGAGGTCCGATCGTTATTCTTGCTTTCAAAGGTATTCGAGGCGCCATCGGTTGCGAACTTCCACCGCAATGCGCCGGTACGCCGGTCGAGATCGAATAGGTTGCCCGCATTGTTCCCGAATACGACATGATCACCGGATAACGCCGGCGTGGTTCGGATCTTCGCGCCTGAACTATATTTCCAGATCACCTTGCCCGTCACGGATTCCAGGGCATAGAGACAACCGTCACCGCTCCCGATAAAAAGGTTGGGGCCGGCGATCACCGGCGAAGACAAATAATTGTCCCAGTAATTCTCCTTTCCAAGGTCCGGGCCCATCTTGAATTTCCATCTCAATTTGCCGTCCCGGCTGCTTAACGAATACACATACCCGTCCCTGCTGGAAAAATAGACCGAGGAGGCGCTGGCGGCGGGAGAAGAATAAACGGGCCCGCCGGTAGGGAATCCCCATAACACCTTCCCCGATCCCGCGTCCAGGCAATACAATGTTCCGTCACCGCACCCCACAAAGACCCTGTTTCCGAACACGGCCGGCGTGCTGCGGATCGGCGCGCCGAACGCATGCCGGAATACGATGCCCTTCAACCTGTAAATGGCCGGTTGATGGCTTTCTCCCGTCAGCTGCGGATCGTTTCGGAACATCGCGACGGGAGAGCTTTCGGATGGGGACTGGGAAGATCCGCAAAGAGATCCGGAGCAGAGAATGAAGAGTAAAGCAAGCCTCCTGTAGTGGATAACCATATGTACTAAATTAATTTTTAATGTTATACGGCCGGGTAAAAGAAACCTAAACCGGCATATTGTTGCTTGAGAGCCCAACAAAAGGCCTTGGATGGGAAAATAAATTTGCGCAAGTGAATGCTTGCCTATATATTTGCAAGCAATTACTTGCATAACATGAAAGCCAGACGTGACGTATACCAGGCCATCGCCGACCCCACCCGGAGGGCGATCATCAATATGATCGCTACGGAGCCCCATAACGTGAACACGATCGCCGAAAAGTTCAAGGTGACCCGCCAGGCTATTTCCCTGCATATTCAGATATTGGCCGATTGCGGCCTCCTGGTCGTCGAACAGCAGGGTAGGGAGCGGCTTTGCAAGGCGCACCTGAACCCGTTGGGCGAAGTCTCTCACTGGATAGAGCAATACCGTCAGCATTTCGAGAAGCGTCTCGACAAGCTGGGATCATATATTGAAAAAATCAAAAAGCAACGTGATGGAATCAGCAAAAAGTAACACACAGGACAGACAGCTCCTGATCACCAGGACTTTCGACGCGCCCATCGACCTGGTATGGGAGATGTGGACAAAACCGGAGCATATTGCCAACTGGTGGGGACCCGACGGGTTCACCAACACGATCAGCAAGATGGACCTCCGGCCCGGCGGTGAATGGAACCTCATTATGCATGGTCCGGACGGAACCGATTACCCCAACCGGAGCGTGTTCCGGGAAGTGATCGCGCACAAGAGGATCGTCTATGAACACCTGTCCGACCCCAAATTCATAACGACCGTTGAATTCCACGACCAGGGAGACAAAACCTTCCTCACCTGGGAAATGCTGTTCAATTCGGCTGAACAACTCGAAGCGGTCGTTAAAAAATACGGCGCCCGTGAGGGACTCAAACAAAATGTGAAAAAGCTGGAATTGTACCTGGCGGAAAGACGCCGGCAATAACCAAACAGCCGCCTGGCGATCCTGCCCGGCGCCCATGGCCAATACCTCGGCGAGGCCATGTTCCCGGACACAGATAACAAGCTGCCGGAGCTGTTCGTGCTGATGGTAAATGATTTTCTTAGAAGTCGTTAGGCGCAATGCATCGGTACCAATACTCCATGATGACCGTGATCGTTTTCTCCAGTTCGGATATGGTATTCTCTTTTACGAAGAAGCCTTGCACACTCAGACTATAGGCTTCCACCACCGTTTTTTGAGTCGATGCGGTAGAGAAGAATAAATAGGGGATGCACTTGGTATGCAACTGGGCATCGGTGCGGATCTTGCCTCGGAGCGCGAATCCGTCCAGCTTGGGCATATTGATATCGGAAATGATAAGGAATGGGGTGATATCGGTCCTGTTCAACAGCGCAAGGGCTTCTTCACTGTCAGAAAAGAAGATGACCTCATTCTTGTAATTCAATTTTTTGAATATTTCAAGCAGCATCTCCTGATCATCCAAATCATCCTCGATGATGATTATCGGTCCATTTCTGTTCATGCACGTATTTGGGTGAAGGTAGCCTAATTTATCCTCCCCCGCGCTTCATGGCGCGCATTCCCCGCGTTCACGGCAGATTGATCACTTTCTTGACCAATTGCAGGATCGGCAGATGCTCGTTTTCGGTATTTTCATTCCATAAGATCGCCGATTGCACCTTTTGGGTTATTTTATCCAGTTCAATGAATTTGATGGCCAGTTGCTGACCCGATAAGCTGGCTTTCGGCTCGATCGTGATACCAAGGCCCGCTTCCACCAACCGGAGCGCCGAACTCACGGAGGAAGTATGATGCACGACGTTTGGGAAGAAGCCTGCGTCAAGACATATCGACTCCACCATATAGACATAGTCACTCCCCTCAATCTGATGAGGCAGGATGAACGTTTCATTCGCGAAAGCGGAGAGACCCTTGAATTTCTTCCTGAGCATGGGATGATGTTCAGGTAAGACGACCACGAAGACGTCCTCGAAGAAGATCTTGCTCCGGAGGTTTTCAGGCACAATGGGGTTGGTGGCAAAACCTATGTCCAGCTTCTGTTCAGCCAGGTCCCTATACTGCTCCGGATTGTTCATCTCCCGCAGGATCGTTTTTACGCCGGGAAACCGGGTCCTTATTTCTTTGATGATCTTCGGCAACCAGGATTGCACGATGGAGTGCGTATATCCTATCCGGATCTCTCCCGCCTCGCCGTTGTGTATTTGCTTCGTCTTGTCGATCGCGTAGTTCAATTGATTAAGGGTTTGCTGCGCGGCTTGTTTGAAATAAGCGCCTGCCTTGGTCAACGAAACGTTCCGCTTATTTCTTTTGAACAGCTCCGCGCCGATGGTTTGCTCCAATTGTTTGATCTGCCGGCTCAGCGCCGGTTGCGCCATCAGCACCTGACCGGAAGCCTTCGTAAAATGCAGGGTTTCGGCAAGGGTAAGGAAGTTCCGCAAGGTCTGGGTATCCATTTATGTATAATTTGTTATTAATAAATACAAATTAAGTATTTTTTGGTATTAATCAATTGTCTTTCCTTTGCGTAAATCAATGTTGCAACATGAAAAATTCCGGAAAGGCTTGCCTGATGATCATTACGCTTCAATTTATCCTCGCCGCGGGCCTGACATCCGTGCTTGCGTTAGCACCCGCTGCTGCGGTTAAAGCGCAGTTGACCTCCCTGCCACGCGGTGGCAACAAAAGGGCGACGGTAAGCGAGCAGATCGGACTGACGGACGTGATCATTCATTATAGCCGCCCGGGGGTGAAGAAGAGAGAGGGGCATATCTGGGGCGAGCTCATTCCCGTCGGGTTTAGCGAACTCGGCTATGGCTTGAAAAAGCCCGCGCCCTGGCGTGCCGGAGCAAATGAAAATACAACCATCGAATTCGGCACCGACGTGAAGGTCGAAGGGCAGGATCTGCCCGCGGGCAGGTATGGTTTCTTTGTGGCGTATGGCCCGGACGAGTGTACGCTGATCTTCTCGAAGAATTCGACGTCCTGGGGGAACTTCTTTTATGATCCCGCCAACGACGCCTTGCGCGTGAAGGTCAGGCCCGTAAAAACAGATCGGAGCGTAGAGTGGTTGAAATACGAATTTGCCGATCAGACGCCCTCAGGCGCCACGATCCAGCTGCAATGGGAGAAGTTGATGATCCCGTTTAAGGTCGAAGTGGACGTGGTAAAAACCCAGATCGCCTCCTTTAGACGGGAGTTGATGGGTGACAGGGCGCTTCCCGGCAGCTGGCAGGCATGGAATCAGGCCGCCGCTTATTGCGCCGCCAATAAGGTCAACCTGGAAGAAGGCCTCCTATGGGCCGACAGCTCGTTGAGCGTGACCTTCGGAGGCAACACGAGCTTCACCGCCTGGCAGACCAAGGCCGCCATCCTGGATAGCCTGGGACGCAAGGCCGAAGCGGCTGACATCATGAAGAAGGCCATTCCCTTTGGCAATCATATCGAGATCTATGTCTATGGCATGAGCTTGCTGTCCGCCAGGCAGCCGAAAGAGGCCATGGAAGTATTCAAATTCAATTATGGCAAATTCCCCAATACCCTATTTACCAATATAGGCATGGCAAGCGGCTATTCGGCACTGGGAGATTATAAAACGGCCCTGACCTTTGCCCAAAAAGCCCTGCCGCAGGCAAAGGGCGGCAACAAGATAGAAATTCAAAAAAACATCAGGGATCTGGAGAACGGCAAAGACATGAACGACTAAAAGCAAACGGCTCGGGTTTCACATGAGAGGGCTTCAGCCCCAGGCAGAAAGGACCGCACAGTGTGCGGTCTTTTTTATGCACGGCCGATCCCCGCCGAACTTTTAATAAAAGGGAAATATGAAAAAAATAAGTTATATTCGTTTGCTTAACCTAACCTGACGATCTCCGCTTTCCGTCTATCCCCGAAATCACGTAAATCGTTTTGATGAAAAACCACCTTCGTAAAAAGCTCTTTTTTCTATCTCTTATTATTCTCTCCGGCATTTTATTGGTCGGCGTAGCCGACTATAAAAGTAATCAAAAGCTCCTCGATTCGGCGCAGCGTGTGCAACATTCTGAGCGCGTGATCTACCAATCGGACAACATTTACTCGCTCAGCAAGGATATCGAGATATTAACGCAGGGCTGCATTATTACCAACGACAGCGCGGCCCTTGAACCGCGCGTATTCCCGAAAACGATCTTCGCCTATATCGGGGAGCTCAGACGACTCACCGTGGATAATCCCGGGCAACAGCAACTGATCGATTCACTGACCTTATATATGTTCAAATACCTGAACTTCTCTTACCAGACGGTCGAATTGAGGAATAGAGAAGGACTGGTGAAAGCGATTGCCTTTATTGCGACCAAAGAAGGCAAGCGATATACCGACCGCATCAATGAAATTGTCAGGGCTATCCAGCAGGAGGAAAGCATGTTGCTCGCGCAACGCACAAAAATAAACGAGGGCAGGGTGGCGATATTCAAGCGTTTCTCCGTGATCATGCTGGTGCTGTTGGCGCTGATGACGGCCCTTCTGCTGATCATCACCGGGAAATATTTCCTTCAACGTAAAGAAAAAGCTTTATCGACGGCTCAGCTCGTCAAGACCGGCCTGGAACATATTAAGAGTGAGAAGCGTCTCGCCAGGGCGCAGCAGGTGGCCCATATGGGAAGCTGGCAACTGAATTCGATCGACAATATGGTCTTGTATTCGGACGAAGCGTGCAGTATTTACGGAATTCCGGTTGAGCAAAATCGAATGTCCTTCGCCGAATGGATCTCATTTATTCACCCGGAAGATATCCATTTTGTATTGGAAAAAATTAAGGAGTCCAGGGAGTCTCTGCAGGATTTTTCCTTTTATTATCGGATCGTCCATAGGAACGGTACCGTCAGGCATATTTATCTGGAGAGCAAGCCCGAGCTGGATTCGGATGCAAAAGCCACTACGTTTTATGGGATAATGCACGATGTTACCGAAATAAAGCTGGCCGAAGAGAAGATCGAATTTGACCGGAATAACCTCGCGGCCTTGATCAACAACACCGGGGATATGATATGGAGCATCGATACGGATCTGCGGGTGATCGCCTTCAACGAGGCATTCAACCAGGATATCTTGCTGACGACCGGGAAACCTCTTCTGAAGGAGGATCCTATTCTTGAGTCGTATGTCAACGAGAACCGGTTGAATACGTTCAAGATTCTCTATAGCAAGGCCTTGAAGGGGGAGAGCTTTACCATCCTTGACCGGCTCGATTATCCTGCAGAAATTTGGTCGGAGGTTTCATTCTATCCTCTTCGCAAGGGGGGAGCGATTATCGGAACGGCCTGTTTTTCCCGTGACGTAACGCAAAGGACACAGAACGAACGGGTATTGCGTGCGATGGAGCAGGAATTGCTGGATCAGAAAATTCAGGAACAAAAAAAGATCACAAGGGCCATCCTGACGGCCCAGGAAAGAGAGAGGAACCATATCGGACAGGAATTGCACGATAACATTTGCCAGATCCTGGTCTCTTCAAGATTATTCTTTTCCAGCGCGGTCAATGAAAACGAAGCCTTGAAGGGGCTGATCAAATACCCAATGGAATTGATTGATTCTTCCATCGAGGAGATCAGACGGCTTAGCAGCCGCCAGGTGACCCCGATAAAGGACGTCGATCTGCACGAATTGGTAGAGTCGATCCTTGATTCCCTCAGGCAAAACACCATGATCGATACGACGCTCCAATATGAGGTGGACAATTTGGGTTTGAGTGATGACCTCAAGTTGAATGTATATCGCATCATTCAGGAGCAGATCAATAATATCGTCAAACATGCGTCGCCCGGCAAGGTCGCCATTTCGCTTCGAACGGAAAGAAATGAGCTCCACATTGACATGAAGGACGATGGCAAAGGATTCGATATGAAAAAGAAAAGGAAAGGGATAGGGATTTCCAACATGATGAACCGCATCGAGTCTTTTAACGGCCAAATGGTGATGGAAAGTTCTCCGGGGAACGGCTGTTCGGTGCACATCGACATACCCTACTAATTTTTGGTTTTCTATCGATCGCCGCCATCAATGGTTCAGGAAAATATCGCCGGTGAGCCGTAGGGCGTAATAATTGACATGGTCCTGGTTGTAGAAGCTGGCGCCGACCTTCAGATTGGTGCGTGTACCGGAATAGAATGTATAGGACAACTTGAAGCCCGTGGACTGCTCTCCATTGTCGTGGTTGATCAACAGGGCGGGCCCGCCTTCCAATTTATTGAAAGGACTGGCAAATCCCCTGATCGGTCCGAAATTGGCGACAAGGTCGG
>JAUZNZ010000051.1 GCA_030706735.1 Bacteroidota bacterium
ATCCCGGCCGCCCCTTCCGCGGCCCTTCAACCCGCCCGCCGCATCAGATCACAAACCCATTGGGCAGCACCGCCCCCTTCTTGATCACGACGATGCCTTCCTTGACCGTATACAGTGAATGATCGGTGTTCTCCAGGTGATGGCCGCCATTGATCCGAACGTCATCGCCAATCCGGCAGTTCTTATCGACGATCGCATTGCGGATATAGCAACGATGCCCGATGCCCACCGTCGGCAGGCCATGCGCGCGCGCCTGCTCGATCTCTTCGATCGTTTCATAAAAATCGATCCCCATGAGATAGCTGCTCACGATGGTCGTTCCCGATCCGATGCGCGTCCGGATCCCAATGATGCTGTTCTCTACCCGCGAGGCATTGATAATGCACCCTTCCGCAATGATGGTCTTCTCCAGGGTGGTGCCGCTGATCTTGGCCGGTGGCAGCATGCGCGCACGGGTATAGATGGCCTTTTCATTGTCGAAGAGGTTGAAATCGGGAATGTCCTTGGTAAGGCCGAGGTTCGCCTCGAAGAAGGAGGGGATATTCCCGATATCCGTCCAGTAGCCGTCATACTGAAAGCTGACCACCTTGTACTTTTCAAGGGATTGCGGAATGATCTCCTTGCCGAAATCGGTCGCCTCTACATATTCATTTTGCAGCAGTTCGGAGAGCAGCTGGCGATTGAAGATATAAATGCCCATCGAGGCCAGATAATGCCTGCCCTGCTTTTGCATGGCGGGACCGGTGTCGCTGACCCAGTTGGGCAGGATATCCTTTTTCGGTTTTTCGGTGAAGGACGTGATATAGCCGTTGGCGTCCATCTTCATGATCCCGAAATCGGAGGCTTCCTTATCGTGGACGGGGATCGTGGCGATGGAGATATCCGCCCCTTTCGCCTTATGGTTATCCAGCATCTCGGTGAAGTCCATCTGGTAGAGCTGGTCGCCGGAGAGGATCAGCACATAATCGCTGTCGAAGGGCCCCAGGTGGCGGAGGCATTGCCGCACGGCGTCGGCCGTCCCCTGATACCAGGTCGGATTGTCCGGCGTCTGCTCGGCTGCAAGAATGTCCACGAATGCCGAACTGAAGGCGCTGAAATGATAGGTATTCTTGATATGCCTGTTCAGCGAGGCGGAATTGAACTGCGTCAGGACGAACATGCGCGTGATCCCGGAATTCAGGCAATTGGATATGGGGATATCCACCAACCTGTACTTGCCGGCGATCGGAACGGCGGGCTTGGAGCGGCTGGCGGTAAGGGGATACAATCTGGTGCCGGCGCCTCCTCCCAGTATCACGGACAAAATCTCTTTGGACATATACTTCGGTTTTTGAGGTTCAGGCCGCGAGCTTTACGCTGCAAGCCTCAAGCCATATCATGAATTAAATATAAGCTTTCTTATATGCTCTTCCTCAACATTTCATCTATTCCAACGCCAGCCCCTCATACAGGTCAAGGTAATAGCGCACGCAGGACTGCCAGCTGAAATCCAGTTGCATCATCCTGCGCCGCAGCTCCTGCAGTTTCTCCTGCTGTTGGTACAATTCCACCGACCGGAAGATCCCATGCGTCATATCGCCCACCGTCGCCTGTTCAAAACGAATACCATACCCGTGCCTGTCGCCATAATCGATCACCGTATCCCTTAACCCGCCCGTATTGCGCACCACGGGCACCGTGCCATACCGCATCGCGTACATCTGGTTCAGCCCGCAGGGCTCTACGCGGGACGGCATCAATATGAAGTCTGCTCCGGCATACATCAGGTGGCTCAACGTTTCGTCATACCCGATAAAGACATTATAGTCTCCCCGGGCCATTGTCTTTAAGGCATTCAGCCTCCATTCTATCTCGGGAAAACCGCTGCCCAGGATCAGGAAGTTCATCTTGCGCCCTATATAATAAAAGGAGTCCTCGATCGACTGTGGAAGCAGGTCGGCTCCCTTCTCCCCCACCAGGCGGCCAATGAAGGTGATCAGCGGCTTACTCGCATCAAGTTGAAAACGCTCGCATAAATGCGCCTTGTTCTTTGCCTTTCCCTCCCGCACGGTCTCCACATTGAAATGTTCGCTGAAATAATGGTCTGTCGCCGGGTCCCAGACACTGGGATCAATGCCGTTCAGGATGCCGACGCATTTTCCCCGTTCATATTCCAAAAGCGCTTCCAGGCCGTTCGCATGCTGCCTCAGCTCATCCAGATAGGTCCTGCTGACCGTTGTCACCTTCCACGCGCACTTGATGCCGCTGGCAAGCGGGTTGATCGTCCCGCGCCATTCCAGCATCCCCGCCTTCCAGGAATCATAGGCCGGGATATACGTATACTTGTCCCAACCCATCCAACCCTGATACTGCCCGTTATGGATCGTTAACACCGTCGGAATGTCCTGAAGATGCCGGTACGCATGACAATACTTGAACATAAAGGGGATAAGGGCGGCCTGATGATCGTGGACATGTACCACATCGGGGCGATGTTTCCACAGCGAGATCCAATCGACCACCGCGATCTGGAATGCCGTGAACCGTTCAGTATCGTCGTCATAGCCATAAACCTTTTCCCGGTCCAGCAAGCCATAGATATCGACCAGGTAAAGATCGAAACCGAGCTCGTTCGTCTTCTCCCTGATGACCGTATAGGGGAACCACCAGTCGCCCATGTGCGTATAGCCCTTATGCACCACATCCCATTCGTGGGCATAAAGGTATTTCGTGCGGTACATCGGCATGACCACCTTCGCTATCGCACCCGCCTCGTTGCAGTACTTCGGCAATGCCCCGACCACGTCGCCCAACCCGCCCGCCTTCGCTACCGGATAACATTCCGCGGACACATGTATTATTTCCATTAAACTGTATTAATGCTTATGGCTCAGGCAATGAGAACAATTGCATTCAATTTAGGAAGGTTTTTCGTTTAATAGAGTTATGTCGATGAAAAAATTTTTCGCTTCGTAAAATCTTGCTACTTTCAGCCCACATTTTCCTAAACCATCTGATTATGCATCAAAAAACCAATTGGACGCAGTTCGGAACGCTCATCAGTGTCTTCTTCTTCTGGGGCTTCGTCGCTGCGAGCAATGACATCCTCATCCCGGTATTCCAGGAGAAATTTCATCTGAGCCAGACACAAAGCCAGTTGGTATCCTTTGCTTTTTATATAGCTTACACGGTCGGGTCGTTGATCTATGTCGGCATCTCGAAAGCCGTCGGCATGGACCTGCTGAACAAAATAGGATATAAGAATGGCATCGCGGCCGGACTGGTGCTTTCCGCCATCGGCACCTTGCTGTTTTACCCCGCAGCCAATACCTCCTCCTTCGTCCTGATGCTTTCCGGCCTGTTTATCGTCGGATTGGGATTTTCGCTCCAACAGATCGCAGCCAATCCGCTGGCCATCGTGATCGGGGATCCGAAGACCGGCTCCCAGCGCCTGATCATGGCAGGCGGCGTCAACAATTTCGGTACGACGATCGGCCCGCTCCTGGTCAGTTTTGCCATATTCGGCAGCATTAGCAACGTGCATCCGATCGCCAGCATCGAGAGCGTGAAGACGCCCTATCTGATCCTGGGTCTCGCATTCCTGCTCGTCGCGGTCTTCTTTAAGTTCTCTTCGATTCCAAACAAGATCGACCTCGACCATGTGAACGCCGCCGAATCGGTCCCGGCCGGCGATACATTGCTCGTGAAAAAGAGATCGGCGATCAGTTACCCGCAGCTGTGGCTTGGCATGATCGGCATCTTCGTATATGTAGGCGTGGAAGTTTCGACGGCCAGCAATCTCCCCAAATACCTGAAAACAGATCTCCTGATCCCGACGGATAAGGTCGCTCCATTCATTTCCCTGTATTGGGCCAGCCTGATGATCGGTCGCTGGACGGGCTCGGTGGAGGCGTTCAACCTGAAGAAGACGGCCACCAATCTCCTGAAACTGATCATGCCTTACCTGGCATTCGGAGTATTCCTCGGCGTCAATGCGATCGCCAAGCATGACATCTCGCCATTCTATATCTATTCCCTGGTCATCATTGCCATGATCGCCGGTAATTTTTTGAGCCGCGGCAATCCGGCCAGGATGCTCCTGATCTTCGCCACGCTCGGGATCACCGCGCTGATTATCGGGATGCTTACTTCCGGCATGACCAGCGTATATGCATTCGCCAGCGTCGGCCTGTTCTGCAGTACGCTTTGGCCCTGTATCTTCACCCTTGCCGTAGCCGGCCTGGGCCGACATACTAACCAGGGCAGCAGCCTCCTGATCATGATGATCATGGGCGGCGGCTGGATCAGCTTATTGCAAGGCAAGGTCTCCGAGATCGGCGCGATCGGCATACACGGGAGCTACATCGTGGGCGTAGCCTGCTTTGCATACCTCGCTTTCTATGCGATCCGGGCAAAATCCTTATTAAAATCCCAGGGTATCGACTACGACGCCCTGCAAAGTGCTGGGGGGCATTAATACTTGGACTATATTTGCAACCTTGGGCGTTCCGCAGGGTCGGGCGTTTAAAATAGTGTTTACATGGCAAAAGCTGTCTCTTCCCCCTCCTTCGAATCCCTGGCAATTGGCATCGACATCGGCGGCACCGGAACCAAATTCGGCATCGTGGACCGAAACGGGAATGTCCTGTTCTCAAGCGAGATCTCGACAAGGAACCATGCTCAGGTAGAGGGCTTCATCGATGAATTGCACACACACCTCTCGACCCTGATCGACAAGGCCGGCGGCACGGGCCGGATGCGGGGGATCGGAGTAGGCGCGCCCAATGGCAACTACTATAGCGGCACGGTGGAGTACGCACCCAACCTGCCCTGGCGGGGGATCATTCCGCTGGCCAAGCTGATCCAGAATAAGTTCCAGTTGCCGGCCGTCCTCACCAACGACGCCAATGCGGCGGCTATCGGAGAAATGATGTACGGAGCCGCCAAAGGCATGAAGGATTTCATCATGATCACCCTCGGCACAGGCGTCGGGAGCGGCATCGTCGCCAACGGCAAACTGATCTACGGGCACGATGGTTTTGCCGGGGAACTCGGACACACGATCATCATACCCCATGGACGACTGCATACGGGAACGGGCAAGCGGGGTTCGTTGGAGAGCTATGCATCCGCCACGGGCGTGAAGTTCACAGCCATCGAGATGCTGGAAAAGAGCAAAGAGGACAGCATCCTGCGCAAAGTGCCCAAGGATAAGCTGGACAGCAAAAAAGTATATGATGCCGCCATCGAGGGTGACGCCCTGGCCAAGAGCATCTTCGATTTTACCGGGGAGATCCTGGGCCTGGCGCTGGCCAACTTCGTGATGTTCTCCAGCCCCGAGGCCATTATCCTGTTCGGAGGGCTGACCAAGGCCGGCGACCTCATCCTCAAGCCCACGCGCGAACATATGGAGGCCAACCTGATCCAGGTATTTCAAAACAAAGTAAAGATCCTGGTAAGTCACCTGAAGGAGAGCGACGCCGCGATCCTCGGAGCCAGCGCGCTCGTGTGGGACATGAAAGGCTAGTGCCGGGGCCGGGAGCTAGCTCGCCGCCGCCTTTTCTTCCAACCACTTGCCCCGCCCATACCCCGCGATCACATGTCGTTCGCTATGATAGGAAGAACGAACCAGCGGGCCGCTTTCCACATAATCAAACCCAAGTCCATAGCCGATCTCACGCAGTTCGGCGAATTCATCCGGGTGTACGAACCGTTGCACCGGAAGATGCTTCCTCGTCGGTTGCAGGTATTGCCCCATGGTGATCACATCGACGCCGCTATTGTACAGGTCCCGCAACGTTTGCACTACTTCCTCCTTTTGCTCGCCAAGCCCCAGCATGATGCCGCTCTTCGTGCGCATCTGGCCCTTCTTCAGCTGCTGCAGCGTGTCCATGCTCCGCCAGTATTTGGCCTGTATGCGCACCTGCCTGGTGAGGCGTTCGACGGTCTCGATGTTATGGGAGACGACTTCGGGCGCGGCCTCGATGATGCGCGCGATGTTCTCCCCCTCCGCTTTGAAGTCCGGGATCAGTGTTTCGAGGGTGGTCTGCGGGTTAAGCGCTTTGACGGCGCGAATAGTATTTTGCCAGATCACGCTTCCGCCATCCTTCAGTTCGTCGCGGTCTACGGACGTGATCACCGCATGCTTGACCTTCATCAGGTGAATGGCTTCGGCTACCCGCTGTGGTTCGTCCCAGTCCACGGCCTCAGGACGGCCGGTGGCTACCGCACAGAAACCGCAGCTCCGGGTACAGACATTTCCGAGGATCATAAAGGTGGCGGTACCCTCGCCCCAACACTCCCCCATATTCGGACAATTCCCGCTCTCGCAAATGGTATGCAGCTTATGCGTGTCCACCAGTCCGCGGACATGCTTGTAGCTTTCCCCGATGGGCAACTTGACCCTCAGCCAATTAGGCTTATTGACTTTCGTTTGCTGATCCGGCCCCGTGGCAGGGACGCAGGAGGATGGTTCCATAGCGCAAAGTTACGTCACTTTCGGCTACCGAAGAGGATGCTGACATAGGCGTTGAAGAAAAACTGCTTCTGAGGCACATACATCACCAGGGGCACCTTGTTGGCGTAGAATTCACCGGTCAAACCGACTTCGATCGCAGAGACGGTCGGATTCAACCGGCCATAGTCGAACCGCATCGCTGTCTTGACGTTGACGCCCGGGTCGATACTCAGATGGCTCCAGCCGACGGTGAACCCGGATGCGCCGGAAACTAGGAGATTGCCAAGCGAGTCGGCCTTGATGAGGTCCGGAAAGGTGGAACGGGTGATTTCCTGCGTATTCCGGTCCTCGACCTGGATATAATAGGGCTTCAACAGGCCGATAGAGAGCCCGCCGGCATACAGGGCCGTCACGGCGACGCCATTCTTGTTACCCTTCCCGCCAATAAGATATTGCTGGCCGATCCCCATCTTGAAGGAGTAAAAATTATTCAGCTTGTAAAGAACCACGGAGTTGTAGTTGAACCCATCCGCGGAGGACGATATCTTATGCTCTTTTGGGCTTTTCTTTTCGTTCAGTTCGAATTCGAAGAGCAGGGTGCGCGTCGGCGTCTTGAACTTTCCTTTTTCATAGTTGATCCCGTATCCGTCGGTCGCCAGCCTGATCCCGAAAATGCTGTGCTTGTTAAAGATCAGGTCTCCTTCTTCTTCCATTCTCAACAAATTGTTGATCCGTTCTCTTTTAGCGTTCTTCTTGTTTTGTTGCGGGACCTGCTGGCTAACAGCGGCGCTGTCCTGGGCATACAGCGCGCCCGAGACCAACGAGACAAGCGCGGCTAAGAAAAGTTGCTTCACTACTGCTGGTTTAATTATTTATCTGACGTAAATTTAGGCAAAATTAGTCAATGACCTCTACAGTTATTTACGAGGGAGAACTGCGAACGGTTGCCACGCACCTGGCTTCCGGCACAATAATCCACACCGATGCGCCGGTCGATAACCAGGGTAAAGGCGAACGTTTTTCACCTACCGACCTGGTGGCGACGGCCCTTGGCAGCTGCATGGCCACCATCATGGGCGTCAAGGCAAGGGACCTCGGCGTCGATTTGCGTGGAATGAAGATCTCGATCCAGAAGATCATGAAGGCCGATCCGCGCCGCATCGGTGGCGTCAACCTGAGTTTCAGCTTCCCCGAAGACCTGAAGGTGGACGAAAAGCAAAAGACGATCCTCGAACGGGCCGCGCATACCTGCCCCGTCATCTATAGCCTCCATCCGGATATCGACGTAAAGGTGGAATTCAATTGGCGGGTGGTAACTCCCGCCTGAGCAAGGCCTTGCCGATGGCGCAGTCCAGGCAACCTCCGGTCTCGCAATAACACGTCTTCAACTCCATCAGGGCCTGTGAGTCGGCCGCATGCCGGATGACCACTCCATGGGACGACCATTCCCGCGTCCGGGCATTATCCTCGGCCCTGATCTCCTCCATCCATTGCAGGGCCCTCTCCCTGTATTTTGGCGCTGACCGAAGACAGCCATACGCATACAGAATGGGCAGGCAGCTGTTGATCACGATATTCTCCTTCATCTGCTGTCCCGGCGCTCCGGGTACTCCCGGGCCCCGGCTATCAGCCTGGCCGCCGCCTGGCAAGGCCATCAGGGCATTCAGATCGGTGGCTTCCAGGATATCCGTGAACCAGGAGATCCGTATGCTCAGCAAACCCGCGAGCTGACGAAGCCGGACGTACGGAGAATGTGCTGGCCGCATGCGCGAAAAGCGGAGGGGGATAGGAATGGGTTGAAGGCGATGCTTGCCCTGCAGGTGCCGGTAGAGCGCATCGCGATCGGAACCCTTCCAGCCGGCCTGCCCGAGTATCAAGGCCTCCAGTTCGTCCATGCCGTTCCGGTATCTCGCCAGCAAGGTCAGGGGCAGGCTGATGGCCACTTCCCCGAACGCTTCGGCATTGACCGGAAGACCCATGTTGCGCGCCAGCAGCCACCAGGCCGTTGCCGCCCAATCCTGTTTGTTTGCTTCCAGGCGTTCCTTGATCATCCGGGTCCTCCGCCACAGCCTTTGTTCCAGCAAATGCCGTGTCCATCCCTTCGACAACACCTCGCCGGCAAAGCGGTTGCCATCCGCCATCGAGAGCTGCGCCCCGCAGGGCAGGAAGGGCCGGCCGTCCATCCGGCCGGCATAACGCGCGAGCGCTATTTTAGGGACCCTGTCCCGCAGAACAAGCACAGGAATATCGCGTCGGGCCCGGCCCGGAGCACGGTCATTTTCCCAAACCACATGCAGGATCACATTCCGGTAATGGCTATCGGATTCATGGGCGTGACGTTCCCAACCCGACGCCAGCAGGTGCAGCTCGACATGACCTGCCCAGAGGGTATTGCCCACTCGTATCGTGGCCCAAAGGAAGTCCGGGCCCTGGTTCATATTGATCTTGCCGGGGGAAAGGATCTGCAGGCATTCGCCCGATTCGAGCCGCAGGTCGTTGTGGTTGAAGTACCGGCGCTGCCAGATGAACTGCAGCAATTTCTCGGTCATAGCACAAGGTTATGCCTGCAAGTTAGCACGACCGAAAAAGGACGCCAAACGAAATATCATTCCTGATCTACGCCCCGATCCGCGATCCCCCACCTCCCGCATCGGCGAGAGCGGCAAAGACCCGGCTGACGGGAAGACCCATGACATTGTAGAAATCGCCGCGGATCGACCGGATGCCTACCACGCCGATCCATTCCTGTATGGCATAGGCGCCGGCCTTATCGTAAGGTCGGTAGGCATCGACATATCCCTCGATCTGTTGCCTGGTCAATGAATGGAACCAAACCTCCGTCACGTCACTGAAGCAAATCTCTTCCCCCCCTCCCAGGATCGCCACGCCGGTGATCACTTCATGCCGCTGTCCGGACAGGCGCATCAGGATATGGATCGCATCTTCCCGGTCACGGGGCTTTCCGATGATCTCGCCATTCAGCACAACGACCGTGTCGGCAGCCAGGATAATGCGCTCCGCGCCAACCTCCTTCTGCACGGCGATTGCTTTGTTGCGGGCGATATGCACCGGCACGTCCGCGATGGACAGCCCTTCAGGCCAGGACTCGTCGGTATGACGTACGATCACCTCAAATCCGATCTCTGCCCATTCGAGCAGCTGTTTGCGGCGTGGCGAGGCCGAGGCAAGAATGATCGGGGGCCTGCTCATACGATCTCGATGATGATCATGGATAAAATGCCCGTCAGCATCACCGCCTTGATCATGGAACTGAGGAAATGATAATCCGCCGGGGTAACGGCCTGGTAGAGCTTCCGGAGGATCCAAAGCAAGGGCAGGATCAGCAGCAGGACACTGTAGGCAATGAGCATCCACCAACTATATTGGATCACGTAGAATTGGATGACGATCAGCGCGCCGGTCAGAACCAGCAGCCAGGTGGCGGCAAAGACCTTGGCCGTATTGACCCCCCAGACAATCGGCATCGTGCGGCAGCCATAACGAGCGTCTCCATCCATGTCTTCGATATCCTTGATCACTTCGCGGATCATCGAGATCATAAAAGCAAAGCCTGCATAGAGGATGCTGAATTTGAACAGGCGTGACAATACCGGATGGTAATCCGGGTCCTGGAACAGTGCAACCCGGAATTCACAAACATAGAGCACCAGGATCACCCAGGCCGTAAGCAGCGAAATGATCACATTGCCGATCAGCAGCTTCCTCTTAAATACCGTGCTATAGAACCAAAGCAGGATCACGCAGCCCAGGTTGGCAAGCCCCACCACCGCATGGTGCACTTTCAGGCTCACGTAGAAACCGAGCGCCACGCCCGCGACGGACAATATCCAGTGCCATACGATCGTCCACCGGCGCTTGATGACCTTGTCGATCACCAGCCGGTCGGGCTTGTTTACCCGATCGATACTCAGGTCGAAATAGTCGTTGATGATATATCCGGCAGCGGCGATCAGCACCGAAGACAGGGACAATAGCCAAAAGGTATGCTCCTGCAGCTGATGAGCGAGGCTGAAAAGCTCTCCGGTGCGATAACAAGGCAGCAGGATGCAGTAATAAAAGAGGAATTGGGTCACTGCGATGAAGAACAGGTTGGGCCATCGGATCAATTTGAAGAATGCACCAAGCAATCGGATCATAGTTTGGTTTTTGCTGATTATTTCGAGGCGATCGATTCGTCCGCCTCCCAATGACCATTCAGTTTTAAGACTTTTTCGATCACGTCACGCACGCAACCCTGGCCCCCGCCGAAGGCGGAAATATAGGCCGCCAGATGCCTGATCTCGGCCACCGCATCCGATGGCGCGCAGGCCAGTCCGACCTGCTGCATGACCGCACGGTCAGGGATATCGTCGCCCATGAACAGGATCTCCCGTTCCGTCAACCCATGCTGGCGGGCATATTCTGCTAGCCGCTCTCTCTTATTCGTTACATTTAAATACACGTCGTGAATCCCCAGTTTCTCCAGCCGCGACCTGACGCCTTCGGATGACCCGCCTGACAGGACGAGCACCCGATACCCCTTCCTGATGGCCAGTTGCAGCGAATAACCATCCTTGATGCTCATGCGACGGACCTGCTCTCCGGTCTCGAATACCCAGATGGCGCCATCGGTCAGTACCCCATCCACATCGAAGACGAATGTCGTGATCGGTTTGAATTTTTCTAATACGCTCATGCTATCCCGTTCTCTTCTATTTGAATAGTAAATAATTTATACAACTCTCTTATATTCTTATAGTTATTCAATAATTCCAAATGCGTGTCGATAGTCCGTTGATCCCTTCTCGCGGCGGGTCCGGTCTGCGCCTCGGCCGGATGCATATAGCTCAGCCTCCCGGCCGTTTCCCTGATCAACGGTAGGAGCAGATCGAAGTCGATCCCTTCAGCCTCGCAGAAAGCAGCCGCCTGCGTATACAGATGATTGGTGAAGTTATTGACCAGGACGCCTGCGAGGTGCAATTTCAACCTCGTCGGATCATCCGCCATTCGAACGGTGTCCGAAAGGGTCCCTGCAAACGAAACGATCCGCTCCAGATCGCCAGGATCGTTCGCGTCGATAAGGATCGGGATCTCCGGGATGGGATCAGTTCCTTTTCGCAGGCTTTGCAGCGGGTACAGGACGCCGCTGTGCCGGCTGCAAGACAACAAGACGTTGCAGGGAACGGCCCCCGCCGTATGCGCCACCAGCTTGCCGGGCAGCGTCACGTCCGCGGCAAAGGCGAAAAGGGCGCTATCGGACAGAGCGACGAGGTAAAATTCGGCGTCAGGGGTGATTGCCGCCCAACCCAGGCCATAGGGACATCCCAATTGTCCGGCAAGGAGCGCCGTTCGCCCGGGATGCCTGCCGACCAGTTGGACGATAGGATGACCGGCCAGCAGGATACGCCTGCCCAAAACCGAAGCGACATTTCCCGAACCGATGATGACGACCCGCATTGGCTGTGAAATTAACATAAAACCGTCAATCAGTGGTTCTTCCCTTCTACCATCGGCACAAAAGAGAAATTATCGAAGATCTCCTCTTTCGCCTGGCCGTCCGCCTCCAGGGTGATCCGCAGCATCCGCTGCACACGCCCTTCGCCGACAGGAATGACCATCCGGCCCCCCGGTCTTAGCTGCTCCACCAGTTTGGGGGGGATGAACGGGGCCGCTGCCGTGACGATCACCTTGTGGAACGGGGCATAGGTCGGCAACCCCTCGAAGCCGTCGCCGTAAAAGAACTTCAGGGAAGGGAATTTCTTGGGAAAGGAAAAGGTTTTCATCGAATCGAATAGCTTTTTCTGCCGTTCGATCGTGAACACCTGGGCGCCCATCTCGGCGAGCACGCAGGCCTGGTAACCACTGCCTGTGCCGATCTCCAACACTTTTTCATGAGGCTTGACCTCGAGAAGCTGCGTCTGGTAGGCCACCGTATAAGGTTGTGAAATGGTCTGCGATTCGCCGATCGGAAAGGCGCGATCCTCATAGGCTATCTTGTCAAAGGCTGAATCCATGAAAAAATGACGGGGGATATGCAGTATCGCGTCGAGCACGCGCTCATCAGTGATCCCCTTCTGCCGGATGACTTCCACCAATTGCCTGCGCAGGCCCTTGTGCCGGTAGCTGTCTTCATATGTCCTCATACATCCGCAAGATATTGTTTTTGTTTGTACCTTTTGGGCTGCAATTTTGATCGCACATGCACCCATCCATCCGCGTCCGCTTGTCTGCCCTCATGTTCCTGGAGTTCTTCATATGGGGCGCCTGGTATGTCACGATGGGCACCTATCTGGACAAGGTCCTGCACGCCGGCGGTTATGCGGTGGGAAAAGCATACAGCGCCCTGGCCATCGCAACCATCTTCTCCCCTTTCTTTGTCGGCATGGTGGCGGACCGGTTCTTTTCCGCGCAGAAGGTATTGGGTATTTTACACCTGGCCGGCGCCGCACTGCTATGGGAATTGACGTCGATCGATGATCCGGGACTCTTCTACTGGGTATTGCTGGCCTATTCCCTCCTGTACGCGCCCACGCTGGCACTGGCCAATTCCGTGGCCTTCCGCCAAATGACCGACCCCGCAAAGCAATTTGCCGGCATCCGTGTCTTCGGCACCATCGGCTGGATCGCTACCGGCTGGCTGATCGACAAGGTATTTCACATTTCGACGGACAGCCTCGCGTTCACGTTCAAGATGGCTGCCGCCGCCTCGGCGCTCCTGGGCATCCTTAGCTTTTTCCTTCCCGATACGCCTCCGAAAGCAAGGGGCGGGAAGACAAGCTTTGCGCAGATCCTGGGCGTGGACGCCTTCGTGCTATTCCAAGACCGGTCGTTCGTCGCTTTTTTTATCGCTTCGATCCTGATCTGTATTCCCCTCTCCTTTTATTATAGTTTTACCCACGACTTCCTGACGGACGCGGGTATGCATAACGTGACCAGCAGCCTGACCTTCGGACAATTGTCCGAAGCGCTCTTCATTCTGCTGATCCCTTTCTTTTTCAGGCGCCTGGGCGTGAAATGGATGATCGCACTGGGAATGGCCGCCTGGACCTTGCGATTCTTATGCTTTGGCTTCGGGAACGCAGGCCCGATGGAATGGATGTTCTTTGCAGGGATTATCCTGCATGGGGTATGTTTCGATTTTTTCTTCGTCACCGGCCAGATCTATACCGATAGTAAGGCGGGCGTGCAGATACAAAGCTCTGCGCAAGGGATGATTACCATGGCCACCTACGGCCTTGGCATGTGGATCGGCACCCTTCTCTCCGGCCTGGTCAAAGATCATTATACGTCAGCCGGCATCGCCGACTGGAGAAGCATTTGGATGGTTCCGGCCGCGATCGCCTTCGGCGTGCTGATCCTTTTTCTCCGGTTCTTTACGGATAACAAAACGACTACGTCATGAAAATAGCCATGCTCGGCTCGGGCTTCATAGGCCGGTTCTACGCCGGCTCGATACAGGGACAGCGGCGCCCAGATCGCATTATCAGCATTTATTCCCGACGGGAGGAGAGCGCCCGCAAATTCGCTGACGATTACGGCTGCGAACACTGGACGACGAACATGGAGGAGGCCATCGCCCATCCGGAGGTGCAGATCGTCTGTATCGCGTTGCCCAATAACCTGCACGAGGCCGCCGTGCATCTTTGCTGCAAGCATAAAAAAGCGGTGATCACGACCAAGCCGCTGGGCCGCAATGCCGTCGAGGCCAGGCGCATGCTGGAGGCCGTCGAATCCGCGGGCATTTTCGCCGGGTATCTAGAGGACCTGGTCTATACGCCGAAATTTCTCCGCGCGTATGAAAGCGTGAAGAATGGCGCCCTGGGCCGAATACTCTGGGCCAAGTCGCGGGAGACCCATCCCGGCCCGCATAGCGACTGGTTCTGGGACCTGGAGCAGGCCGGTGGCGGCTGCATCCTGGACCTGGGCTGCCATTGCGTCGAGATCGCGCGCAGTTTCATCGGAAAGGACATCCGGCCGCTGGAGGTCATGTGCTGGGCCGACACGCAGGTCAAACCGATCGATGCAGAAGATCATGCCATCGGCCTGGTAAAATACGAGAACGGCGCCATCGGCCAGTTCGAGGTGAGCTGGACCTTCCGTGGCGGCATGGACCTGCGCGATGAGGTCATGGGTACCGAAGGGACGATCTGGATCAACAATTTTTTGCGCACCGGCTTTGAGATGTTCACGACCGGCAAGGGCGAAGGCTACACGGCCGAAAAGGCCGAAAGCAATACCGGCTGGCTCTTTCCCATGGGAGATGAGGCGAATGACCTGGGCTACAATCACATGTTCACCGAGATGTTCAACGCGCTGGAAAAAGGGGTGGAGCCGCGCGAGACCTTCTATGACGGCTATGTCGTCAATGCCATTCTCGACGCCGCCTACCGTTCGGCCAAAACGAAGCTCTGGGAGCCCGTCCAACTCGATATCTGGCGGGGGCGCACAGGTGTGACCAGGGACAGCCACCTCACCGAATATGATACCGAACATTACCTGGTCAAGGAAGAACTCACTCATTACGGGGCGAGGAAGCTGATCCTGAAAAACAAGCAAACCGGCAAGATCACCGAGAAAGTAAGCGATCATGCCTGAGGGCCGCCCAAGGTTCGTGGGTTGGTTAGGGGTCATCCTTTCCTTCCTGGCCGTCCTCGTCTTCGTAGTGCCCCGCGACCTGTCGATGGAGAAGCAGTATACCGGGGACCTGCGTAATCGCGTGGTCGGCGCCCGCCTCATCCATGACGGACGCTCGCCTTATTTCTACAAATGGAAGACCGGAGACGGCGTCCGGTATTATGATCCCGCCAATTTCGACTCGCTGCGTTCCTCAAATAGTACCGCTACGCCTTTCTTCCACCATCTGCTGATCCCTCTGGCGGAATGGCCGGAATCCCGTGCCTCGATCGGATGGCTGATCGCCGAATATCTTTTTTTCGGAGGCATCCTTGCCCTTGCCTTATCGATGGCGGCCACGATCCCCCGGCGATGGACAATACTCCTGACCGCAGCCCTCTTTCTGCTGACGGCCGGATGGAAGGCCCATATTGCGCTCGGCCAATCCTACATTTGCATTCCGTTCTTCGCCATGCTCTTCCTTTGGTTCCTCATCCGCGGGGCAGAGCGACATATCGCCGGCCGCCTTCGCCCGGCTGACCTCAACCATCCCGCTTCCCTTTTTTATCCCGCGGCCGCCGGGCTGGCAGCGGCCTTCCTGGTCCTTATCAAGCCCAATGCGATCCTCTTCCTCCTTCCCTTTCTCTTCCTGACGCGCGCATTTTCCCGGCGACAGCTCTGGGCATGCTGCGCAGTCCCTGTGATCCTCTTGGCCTGGATCCTCATCAGCCCGCAGGAACGCGCGCTTTGGGTTGACTACCGGGAGGGAGTGACCGAACAGATCAAAATGCACCAGCACCTGCACCCCGCCTTGCAGCAGAATGAGCCCGACCCGCACTTGGCCGTTTTCGAAGGGATCGACCAGCGGGCCGTGGCGGAGCTGGAAGCCCGGCAACCACTGAGCCTGTTCTCCGAGAATGGAAATGTATTCGTGCTGGTCGAAAAGCTCTTTCACCGGCGCCTCTCCCTGACCATGATGAGCGTCGCCGCCGGGACGCTCATTCTCCTGCTGACAGGGCTTTATTTTCTGCGCCTCAGGCATTCCCCGCCGGGTCCTTCCACGCCCGGCCCGCCGGCGTCCACCCTCCAACACGCCGCCATCATGGGCTTTTGCCTCTATATGGTCTCCGATCTTTTTTCTCCGGTTTATCGTCATCAATATTATACGGTGCAATGGATCTGCCCTTTGCTCATCGCCGCCGCCCTGTTCGAACCGGCCCTCCGTCGATATTATATCCTGCTGCTCGCCGGCCTGCTGCTCAACATCTTTCATGCCGACTTCATCAAGATGGGCCATACCCTCGGAGAATACCTCCTGCTGGTCACGCTCCTGGCCTTCGTCCTGTTGCCGGATCGCCGATCCCCCGTTCTTCACAATTTCTCCTGATCTCATCCCGGGCATGCTTACATTCGTTTACATAAAAACCTCGATATGAATAGCACTTCGCGCCGGAACTTTATTTCCTCGACGGGCTTGGCCGCCGCGGGCATGGCTATCATGCCGAAGATCCCTGCCGGCCTGGATCGGATCCACGACGGGAAAAAGCTCAATGTCGCGCTGGTCGGCCTGGGGAGGTATGCCGGGATACTGGCCGATGGCCTGCAAGTCTCCAGGTACTGCCGGCTCGCCGGCGTGGTAACCGGTCATCCCGCAAAGGCAGCCGCCTGGAAAGCAAAATATGGTCTTTCCGAAAAGAACATATACAACTATGAGAATTTCGATGCGGTAGCCGGCAACCCGGACATCGACCTCATCTATGTGGTATTGCCTAACGCGCTGCATAAAGAGTTTACGGTTCGCGCCGCAAAGGCCCGCAAGCACGTGATCTGCGAAAAGCCCATGGCTGTTTCATCCCGGGAGTGCCTGGAGATGATCGAAGCCTGCAGCAAAGCAGGTGTCCAACTGGCCATCGGTTACCGGCTGCATTATGAGCCGTACAATCTGGAGATGAGGCGCCTCGGCCAGGAGAAGGTATTCGGAACCGTCCGGTATGTCGAAGCCGGACTCGGCTATAAGACCATTAATTTTGAAAGCAGCGGTGCCGGTAAACCCTTTGATATAAATGATCCTTCCGAGTGGCGCCTGAACAGGCGCTGGTCCGGCGGAGGCGCCCTTATGAACCTGGGCGTATATTGTTTGCAAGCCAGCCGGTATATATTGGGAGAGAATCCCCTATCCGTGACCGCGCAGTATGGCGCCGTGCACGACGCCGAACGATTCGCGCAAGTGGAAGAGGCCATCGTATGGCAGGCCCGGTTTCCCGGTGGCGCAATGGCCAATTGCAATAGCTCCTATGGGTATAATATTGATGGTCTCCATGCCATTGCGGATAATGGCTTTTTCGAACTGTCGCCCGCGATTAGCTATGGGCCTTTCAAAGGCAGGACAAGTCATGGCGATATGCATTTCCCTGAGGTCAACCAGCAAGCCGCACAGTTAGATGGTATTGGAAAACTGATCCTGGAGAATAAACCCCTTCCCGACCATATATCCGGGAAGGAAGGACTTGCTGACATGTGCATCATGGAGGCCATATACAAGGCGGCTGATACAGGAAGTCGCGTAGACGTGGTTTATCGCTGACCTACTTCAACTTCATATCCTTGATGATCCCGTCGATCCTGGCGGCAAGTTCGGCCTGCGCCTTGTCGAAGCCGTCCGCATCCTTCAACGAACCGTGGACGCTGAAGTAAAATTTGATCTTGGGCTCCGTCCCGGAAGGGCGCGCAGAGATCTTACTGCCGTCCGCCAGCACGAATTGGAGTACGTTGGACTGGGGGAGCAAAATCGTCCATGCCTCGCCGGTCTGCAGGTTCTTGCCTGTATTTAATTCATAGTCGAGGAGCTGCACCACCGGCGAACCATTGATCGTGGCAGGCGGTGATTTACGGTAGGCATCCATCATGTCGGCGATCTCTTTCTGCCCGTTCATGCCCTTCTTGGTGATCGAGATCAGCGATTCTTTATAGTGACCGTATTGAACGTACAATTCGATCAACTTGTCAAAGAGACTGCGGCCCTTATCCTTTTCATAAGCCGCCATTTCACAAAGCAACGCGACGGCGCTGACGGCATCCTTGTCTCGCAGACTGGAGCCGATCATCAGGCCATAGCTCTCTTCACCGCCGATGACATAATTTTCGGTGGCTTCTTTTTCCTTGATCAATTCGGCGATCCACTTGAAGCCCGTCAGCACATTGTAGCACTTGACGCTATTGCGCCGCGCGATCTCATCGATCAGGTCCGTGGTCACGATCGTCTTGACGACAAAATCGTTCGCGCCCGCAATGCCTTTGGCCTTGCGCGCCTCGATCATATAATTGAATGCGAGCACGGCTGTTTGATTGCCATTCATCAGTATCCACTCGCCTTTCCTGTCCTTGATGCCGATCCCGACCCGATCCGCATCGGGGTCCGTTCCCAAAAGAATATCGGCATCGATCAGTTTGGCTTTTTTCAGCCCGATGCTCATGGCTTCGCTTTCCTCCGGGTTCGGATAGATCACCGTGGGGAAATTGCCGTCAGGCTGCGCCTGCTCGTCGACGACATGCACGTTGCTGAATCCGAACCGCTGCAATACTTCGGGAACCAGCTTGATGCCCGTACCATGGATCGGCGTATACACGATGCGCAGATTGTGTTGCTTTTCGATGATCTCCGGATAAACGGACAACCCGCGCACCATACTGATGTATGCCTCGTCCATCTCCTTTCCGATCATGGAAATATTGGCCTCGCTGCCGCTCCATTTTACTTCGTCGACCGAATTGATCTTCTCCACTTCCTTGATGACATTGGTGTCATGCGGCGGCACCAATTGACCGCCATCGTTCCAATAGGCCTTATATCCATTGTATTCCTTAGGATTATGCGAAGCCGTGCAAACCACGCCACCCTGGCAGTGAAGCGTGCGGATCGTAAAGCTCAGTTCCGGCGTAGGCCGGAGGGATTGGAAGAGGAATACTTTTATCCCATTGGCAGCGAATATGTTAGCGGTGGTCTCGGCGAAGAATCGGCTATTGTTACGACTGTCATGGGCGATGGCGACCTTAACCTCCTGGTTAGGAAAGGACCGTTTAAGATAGTTAGCATACCCCTGCGTGGCCATCCCCACCGTATATTTATTCATCCGGTTCGTGCCTACTCCCATGATCCCCCGCAGTCCCCCGGTGCCAAATTCCAGGTTTTTGTAGAAACTCTCTGTCAATTCGGTGGGGTTTTCCCGCTGCATACGGCCTATCTCATCCTTAGTCGCCTGATCATAATTGCCCTTTAGCCACGAATCCACTTTTTTCTGAATAGCAGCGTCCATATGTATAGTTTTTTCTGTTTGAATGCTTTATACCGACCCGGGCGTGTAATTTCGGTAAGATTGAGAAAATTAACAAATTCGGGTGCAAAGATTCCCGCCCGGGAGCTTTTATTTCAGGGATAAAATGATTAAATTTGTTCTTGTGATGCGTCTCCTGCATCTGCGTTCTACACAGATCTTCGCAATATCCACATGTATAACTAAGTCTTCACAATATCCGGTGGGAAATTTGATCATGGTTCTGTACTGGTTTAAAGCTAAATTTTGTTTTTCGTGTACCTCTTAACCGGATTGGATGACTAGTTATTTGTTATTGCGTGACAACAAAGAGAGTGGTCCCTACTCTTTTGACGAGTTGAAGCAAAAAGGTCTCAAGGCCTACGACCTCATTTGGGTGAATGGAAAAAGCGCCGCATGGCGATACCCTTCCGAAGTCGACGAATTCAAGCCGATCGCTCCGGCCGTCGAAGAACAGCCTTTCGACCGCTTCTTCAAAAAGCCTTCACAGACTGCCTCCGTGGCTCCTTCCCAACAGACCATGACCGCCAGCGCGCCCGCGCCTGCCGCAAGCAATCCGGTGCAGGCCGAACCATCGGGCATTCCTTCGAGCATACCCGGCAAAAGGATCATCTACGTGACCTTACCGGCCGGACGGAACGTTCCGTCCCTGAAACCGCAGCCGGCGCTATCGCAGGCGCAGTCTGTTATGGCAACAGCATCCCTTTCCGCATCCCCCGTTCCGGTTGCCACCCCTGCCGCGCCGATATCGTCAGCGCCCGTAGCGACGACCCCGTTTGCCGCACCCATACCCGCAACCCTGCCTTCCCAGGCGCCTCAGCCGGCGCCCATTCGGGAAACGGCTTCAAGAACAGCCTTCCGGGCTATAACCGATCCGTCTCTTGAGGAAAATTTTGCACAGCACCCCGATGACATGTGGAAGAGCAATGTAGAAATTGCACCCCGGTCGCAGAATAATGTACTTAGACGCATCCTGCAACCGGTTGCAGCAGCAGTAGTGATCCTTGCCCTCGTGGCGGCCGGCGTTTTTATCGGTTTGTCCATTAATAAGGATTCACTTGGGTTCCTTAAAAAGATCGGGTCAAAAGAGATCGCCCAGCAACCGGTAACCGGTCATAACGATCACGCGCAACCGGCTACCGTCCCGGTAAGCAACGATCCGAAGGAGGTAAACCCTGTCTCCGGTTCGCCTGCTCCATCTTCGGCGACCCCCGCACAATCGACGGATCAGCATGCACAACAGGCGTCCACGCCAGTCATTCAAGCCGCCCAGCCCGCTAACGCAACGATCAATCCGCCGCCTGACAATACGGTAGCTGCCACAAAGCCTTCGGAGGAGAAACCGCAATCGTCAATCATCCTTCCGCTCGTCGTCAAAAAGAAAGCGGGCACGGCCAAAGAAAAGCCGCTGATCACGCAAAAGACGCCCGGTACCGCTTCTGTCCGGGATTCCGCCTTCACGCCGGTGCCCATGATCAACAGGCAGGCGGTTCACCGGAGCGATGCGACGGCTCCCGATAAAGAGGCCGTCCGGACCAATATTGCCAACCTGGTATCGGTCAGCAACAACACCTACAACGTAGGTACCTTCGGCGGCATTTCCGACTTGCAGGTGACGGTTAGCAACCGGTCCATCTACCCGCTTGACCTGGTCGTCGTAGAGGTGGATTACGTCCAGGCTAACAAGAAAATATTTAAGACCGAGGATATGTATTTCCGTGGGATCGGCCCCGGTGCGGCACTCATGCAAACGGCGCCCAAAAGTCCGCGCGGGATAAAGGTCCAATACAAGATAACTCTTATCAACTCTAAAGATCTTAACCTTTCTTTCTCCGCCCTTTGAGGATTTATTAACAAATAAAAAACGGGGCTTTCCCCGCATTCCCCCCTATTTGGCATAGTCCTTGAAAATTCTGTTCGCAAGGATCTACCTTCCTGTACATTCGTTCAGTACATACTGTTCATTCAGCAAGACTTTACGTTTGATTGGCTTTATCCGTTAATATGAATAGTAAAATGTAGCTAGTATGAAAAATGCGTTGGTACAACTTGGGTTGGTTTTGCTGGGCGTATCCAGCGTCCACGCCGTCAAGTTGTTACAGAGTGCTTCCTTCCACGCCCGGATATTTCCGGCAGGTGCAGTTGAAAAGGTTTGGGCGATCCAGGGCAAAGATTCGATCCCGATGCAGGGCAGCGACGGACAATATTACCTGACCACCTTTCCCCCGGGAACCTGGCGCGTCTGGGTAAGTGCAAGGAGCCCCTACCATGATGTCAGCATCGATACGGATCTGCGGCCCGGCACGAACAAGGACCTCGGGGACATCCAATTGACAAAATAACCTCATTATAGGGACGGTTTACTAAGACTCAGTCGGTTATCAGCATCCGGCTGGGTTTTTTTTATTGTACCTTGCGTCCTCATGAACAGGATCCTTTTGTTCGGCGCCGGCAAGTCGGCAACCAGCCTGATCAGCTACCTCGTCGCACAGGCAAAATCCCGCGACTGGCAACTCGTCGTCGCCGATAATGACCTTTCCCTGGCCGGATCCAAGATCGGAACGGACGCCGGGGAACGGGCTACGGCGGTCGCCATACAGGTCGAGGATGAAGAGGCTCGCGAGGCGCTGGTCAGGCAGGCCTCCATCGTCATCTCCCTCCTGCCGCCGGCCTTGCATTTCCTGGTTGCGCGCTCCTGCCTGAAATGGAAGAAAGACCTGTTGACCGCAAGCTATCTCGATGAAAAGATCCGGGCGCTCGAACCGGCCATAAAGGATGCAGGGCTGCTCTTCCTCTGTGAAATGGGTCTTGATCCGGGGATCGACCACATGAGCGCCATGGACCTGATCCACCGGATCCACAGGGAAGGCGGAAAGATCCGCTCCTTCCGCTCCCATACAGGCGGCCTGGTCGCCCCGGAAAGCGATGACAACCCCTGGCATTACAAGATCAGCTGGAACCCCCGCAATGTGGTGCTCGCCGGTTCCTCAGGCGCCACATACAAGGAGCACGGTCGGGTCGTCGCCCTGTCTTACCCCGACCTGTTCACGCGTAACGAAGAGGTGAACATCCCGGGTCTCGGCGCGCTGGCCTGGTATCCAAACCGCGATTCGTTGAGCTATATACCCGTTTACGGGCTCGGGGAGGCCGACAGCTTCGTTCGTACCACCCTGCGCCATCCGTCTTATTGCAGGGCCTGGGGCGCCCTGGTGAAGGCCGGACTGACCAATGATCAGCTTTCCGTGGAACGCCCTCCGCAAGGGCTTAGCTTCGCCGGTTGGTCATCGTCCCTTTCTCCCTTCATCGACGAAGGCAACCGTACCGCCTTGCAATACCTGGGACTCTTCGATCAGGCCCGCGTCCCCGATCAGGCCCGCACGTCGGCCGACATCCTGCAATACCTTCTCGAGACCAGGCTGGCTATGCGCCCTGACGATAAGGACATGATCGTCATGCTCCACGAGATCGGCTATGAGAACGGGGAAGACGGCCCGGAGGCCCCACGGCATAAGACCCGGAGCCGCCTTATCCGAAGCCACCTTATCGTCAAAGGCGAAGATAGCCTCCGGACCGCCATGGCGAAAACCGTCGGGCTTCCACTGGGCATCGCGGCAACGCTCATGCTGGAGGGACGGATCACCCTGACAGGCCTTCACATCCCGATCCTGCCCGCGATCTACGAACCGGTGCTGAAAGAACTTGCCAAACAGGGCATCCGCTTCGAGGAAGGCGCCGGTTAAGCACCACGCGACCTCCCCCCGCCTCATTCAATCCACGTCGATATTCAGGCTGCTCAGGATGCGGTAGTCCATGTCCCGGAAGTATAGCGTGTACTTTCCTTTTTTCAGATAGAGGAGAAAATTCCTTTTCGATGTCGCCGTGTAGGTCTGGTCGGCAGGCACGACATGCCAGGGCTTCCCATCATGCCCTTCGATCTCGGCCAGGTAATAGGCTTGAACCAAAAAACTATTGGGAACCGTTGGCTTGACGTACACGGGCTGACGCAACCCGCCCAGGGAAAGCCAACTGGGCCGGCCATCCTGGTATTGCGTGGGGGGATGGATAATGGCGAGATCGTAGAGGTCGCTATTGGTCACGTTGACCGGCTCGTCGCCGATCATCGGAATAGACGCCGATGTCAGCGGGTATTTTTGCACGTAGGCCTGGTAGAAAACCCGGCCATAACCGAAATTGCTTTCTTCGGTCATGTCGGTTTGGTCGATCGTCAACGGGTCCAAGCCTGAAAGGTTCCTGAATGCGAGACCCATCGGGATATAGCCATCGGGAGCGCGACGCTTGCTGATATGAGCGTATCCGGCATGCACCAGCATCCTCGCTCCCGTATCGCGCCGGATCACGTTCCAGAGATTCAGCGCCTGGATCGAATCGCGCTCCGTCGGCGTATGGCGATAGGCTGCCGTATCCTCATAAGATACCAGGGTATACCCGAGAGCAAGCGCGGCCCGGACCAATTCTCCCGCGACAGGCTCCGCGCAATAATAGCCGCTGCGCACATTCAGGCTGGACAAGTCGCGTGAAGGGGAATTGTCCAGCAGGTCCATGGCCAGGTAACGAAACCCTTCATGATAAAGGTCGGCCAGCAGGCTCAGGGTGAAGGCACGATGCAACGGCTTGTCCCGGGCCTCATTGATCATGATCACCCGGCTCGTCCTGGCCCTGAAGTGGATATACCGGCGCGCATCGGCATGGACAATGTCTTTCAATCCATCGACGGCGCGAAAGATCTTTCGGCGCGTGGCATCGTCGATGCTGTCATAGGTCGCCACCTGGTACCTCAATGCCGTCCGGTAATCCCCGGCAAATGCAAAGAACTGGCTCAGTTTCTCCTCGTATTCCCCGTCGGGATAGATTTTACGGAATTTAGCCTCGTCCTTGAACGCATAATAGAAAGGGAACAGGTAATGCAGGTTCCCGCCCGGCGTCAGCGTGAGTTGAGAAAAACGGGGACTGTAACCCGGGGGCCGGTTATTTCGGCAATAGTCCTGCAATTGAACCACGGACGGCGAAACCTGCCCGCTTGCCACCGCGACAACAAGCAAGAACGACCCCGCAGCCAGCGTCCTTTTGATAAGCTCCATGTGGCTGCAATGTTAGCCAATGCTTTGTTAGTGAAACCTTAAATTGAACGGCCTCCCGTCGGCCGCGCCACCGGCAATTCATTCAAACCAGCAAGGCCAGCTTTTCTCGGAGTTCCGCCACGCCGGTAGACGCGGGACGTTCGATGGCCGTCAGGTTGCGGATGGTCGGCGTATAGGGTACTTTTTTGTCGACGATGAACTTGGGGATCCCCGCCCGGGCATAGTCTACCAGCCCCGCCGCGGGATAAACCACCAGCGATGTGCCCACCACGACAAAAATATCCGCGGAGCGGACAAGGGGCGCCGCCTCCATGATCATCGGCACCGCCTCCTCGAACCAAACGATATGCGGTCGTAATTGCGCGCCATCATCCGCCAATTGCCCGAGCAGGATATCCTCCCTGATCTCATAG
>JAUZNZ010000052.1 GCA_030706735.1 Bacteroidota bacterium
AATGCCCTGCATCCCTGGACGCATCTTTCCAACCTTGTCGACCTCCCAATAAAAAACCCGGTTCTTATCAGACCGGGTCAACCTCGCTAATCCGAACTCTCGGATTACCATCGCTGACGAAACCCTCCTATGTAAGAGCGCTCCATTCCCCTAACGGTCTTGCACCGGTCATTGCCGAACCACCAGGAACCGGCTGGTCTTGTATTTTCATATTTTCGCTGCATTCCTTTTCAATTAGCCCTGTCCGCCCCGAACCCAATAAAACGAAAAGCCCCGCAATCTCTTGCGGGGCCTGCATTGTATGTGATTAGGTATTATGCTAACAGATATAATCATGCGCTCCGCAAACGGTAAGACCGGGCTCCTGGAAGAGCCGATCCACTGTTTTACTATTTGACATGATCTGGCGCATGGTTAAATTTTTTTGACAACGCAAAGATGCAATTAATTTTTTGATGATGCCAATTTTTTCGAAACATTTTTTTAGGATCGTCTTTTTTTACGCATTCCCGCGACGGACAAGAGGCTCATCATGCCTACCGCAGCAAACAGGATCCCCTTGCTTCCATGCCGTTCCTTACTGATGTCGGTCGCGATCCGCGCATATGAATACTCTTCGGGTACATCGCCGTTTTTCGGTTCATTCATCGTGGCATCCCAATCGGTATATCCTTTGCCTGTAAGAAAGGTCAGTGTTTCCAATTCCTCCCTACGGCGGACCTTCAGGTCTGCTAGGTAGGCTTTCCCCGCTTCACAGTTGAGGTCTCCCGTGGCCGGGTGCGTAATGACGTACCGCGCCTGGTAGTTTTCTCTGTTCGGCGTCTCCTGGAACATGAGGTCCTGCGGGAAAGCTCGTCGGTTATACCGGATATGGAGCCTCGTAAAATACACATTGTTCGAGCCATCCCCGTCGCCGCCGTAACCCTGGTATTCCGGCCCGCGACTGACCCACCATACTCCCGACTGCAGCAGATCCTGCGTGGACGGAGCCGTGGCCACGCAAGGGTCGCATTTGACATAATTGGAAGGACTTACGTCCCAGGCATATTCCAGCATGGCCACCGACCTCCCTTCGCCTGTCCATTGGTACTGAAAGAGGTTCCCATAAAAATTCTGAAAATTATTCACGACGAACAAAGGCACCTTGCGGCCTGTCGGCAGCGCGACCGTGCGATAGTTGGCGCACTCGATCCTGCCTTTCTTGCTGAAGGCGTACACGATGAGGTCCTGATCGCCATCCGCATTGGCCATGCCCAGCCGGATGGGCAACATGAATTTTGGGGAATTGAACGAGATCTGGATGGGACGAAGAAAATCGCCCGGCAACTTCTTCTTTTCTTCCTCGTTCACCTTTACCACAAAGAATTTTAGATTGCTCCGGATGTACGGGTCCAATACTTCATTTGCGCCTTCAGGTATCTTATAGCCATTTTCCGTGAGCCAGGTCTTCAGGCCCGATGACTCCTTCGCGCTGAGGATCAGGATATCGTATTCCCCGACCAGGTATTTCGCCTCGACCTTCACCCCAAGGTCCTTTCTTTTCGCCGTGCCATATCCCATAACGACAACCCCCGGGGCCATGCCTGAAAGGGCTCGGTCTTCTTCGAGCCTGGCTGACTGGCAAGGATTCTCATCATAATACTCCACCAGCCGGGGCTTGCTGTATTCATTCAGCGTGGTGAAGATCTGCTGATCGACGACCTTGATATCGCTCTGTTTCAAAACGACCGGGACAGGGACCACCATGGCAAAGTCCTTGGGGTTGCCCTTGAAGTCATTGAATAGGGTGATCGTATTCCGGTCCCCATCATGCACGATGATAACCTGTGAGGTCTTGTTCTTTAAGGTGCCGTCGGCCTTACTGACATAAAAGCCGCAAAAGGCCATCGCCTGGTCGCTGCCCATTGCAACCAGGATCAGGACAGCGGCCGCTTTTCTTGTAAAGGATCGCATAATGCTATTTTTGATTTTTGAATAAAGGAGAGGGCGAAAGAACGAGGCCGACCATTCGAAGGGCCTTGCTTTAAATAAAAGATCCAGTAGCGGGACCGCAGGCGCCGCCGCAACCAACATCCAGACCGGCGTGCTATATTTCCAATGGAAGGCGGCAAGCCAGAAGCTCATCACGGCAATGCCCATTGCCCAGACGATCCGCGCGACGGGATGATTGGGTGAGGTCTTCGGGTCGCTGATCATAAAGAAGCTAAACAACAACAGCCCGCCCGTCCCGACAGAGTGGAGAAAATAATCCATTGGCCATCCCAACACCCACACCTGCCGCCAATAGACCAGGCCCGCATAGGTCAGCAGGAAGGTCAGGCTCGTGTCCAGTTTCTGCACGCTGGTGACCACTACGGTTCCCAGCGTGACGATAAAGAAAATGAGTATGGCTGTATTGCCCCACTGGCCTGGCGATAACCAGGCATCGCCACTTAACCACAAGGTGGCGACAATGCCGAATGCGGAAGGATTGAAGAGGTGTTTGCCGCCGGCGCGAAATATATATTTGGACGAGACGGTCAGCAGCGCTGCCAATAATCCCGTCCACCAATGGTTGGTCTTCAACAAAAGACAAAGGCCCATTGCGCTGATCAGTACGCTCAGTCCCCAGGTCTGCCAGCCGCTGCCCCCCCGCAGGCCCAGCCATTTCCGCCTTCTGATGCACTCCGCCGCATAACTAAAGCAAAGACAGCCCGCAATGACGACGGCATAGTACAGGGCATTCGTATCCCAATGCAGAAAAAAAATGCCATAGCAGAGGAACAAGGCCTGAAAGAAAACCTGGAAGTAACGGGGATCGCGGACGCTCACTGAGGATGGCATGGGCCGGTATTTTGCCCATGGGATGCCGGCGCCGTTCAAATTGCATAAAGCCTTTTTCGATTTTGCAATTTATTGTCTATTCTTTTGTCACCCTCCCGGCCAGGGGAAGACCTCCGGGCGCGGGACGACCTCCCGGCCAGGGGACGACGCTAGAGCTTTGAATTGCTGATGAACGCAATGGACTTGCTGTCCGGCGACCAGCTCGGCACATTGATCGTTCCCTGTCCGCCATAGATATAGGCGATCGTGCGGGGTACTCCGCCAGAAACCGGCATCAGGCGCAAATAGATCTGTTTATAAAAGGGATGACTGGTCGGATCGATATCCTTGGGGAAGGATTCATAAACGATCCATTTCCCATCCGGGGAAATATGCGGGAACCAATCGTTGTATTCATCGAAAGTCACCTGTTCCTGCGCGCTCCCATCCGCCTTCATGCGCCAGATCTTCATCGTCCCGGTGCGCACCGAGTTAAAATAGATGAATTTCCCGTCTGGCGTAAGTTCCGGCCCGTCATTGAGGGTCGTGGTAGACGTCAGGGCGGTCTCTTTCCTGCTGTCAATATTGATCGACCAGATATTGAATGACCCGTTCCTCTTTCCGGTAAAGATCAGGTTCTTGCCATCCAATGTCCAGCTATGCAGATAGGAGGGCGCCAGGCTATCGGACGTGACCTGTATCGGTTTGTCCGAACCGCTGACCGGCATGATGTAAATGACCGACCGGTCTCCCAGGTGATTGCTGATGCCGATCATCTTTCCATTGAACGATAATACATGGTCATTATTGAGGTCGCGGACGTCTCCGGTATTGATCTTTGAGATGTTGCCACCGGTCAACTCATAACGGTACATCAAACCGTCGGAAATATAAATGAGGTACTTATTATCGGGAGTCCAGGTCGGGGCTTGCAGCGAATTGGGCGCGCTGTACAGGATCTTCCGTCTGCCGGTCGCCACGTCCATGATCTCCAGATGACTGCCGATGTAATCCGTATAGGGCTTGAAATTCCTATCGGCCGGAATAATGATGCGTACATTGCTGAAAACCGCCTGCTCGATCACATTTTCTACATGTGAGCAGATATAAAGGCCCACATAGGCCTCTTCATTCAACGGCATTTCCTTCGTAACGGTCTTATAGTTCTCTCCGAACGTAGCGGCTGAAAAACTGAAAGTATTGCCGGAGCGGGCAAATTCGATCTCCGTCGGATGATAGGAGGACATGATGACCTGTCCCGTCGTGTCTCCATCGGCGGCCCTGTACTGAAGGGCGGTCAATAACGGCAACCCGCCATGGACGCTGCCATCGGCGTACCGCGAATCGGTCGTGAGCTTGTCCCTGGCCATGATACCGATCTTTCGGTGACCGGCGACACCGGCTCCTATGAAGCGTACCGTAGCCTTGATGATGAAGTCTCCTTTGATCTTTTTCCAGACGAACTGGAATTGATCGACGTTTGTCCATATATTCTTCCCGGCGCCCGAGAGCAGGTAGGTTTGATCCGCCGCATTATAGACAGCGGATCCGCTCAGAGCCGGTCCGCCGACATCCTGATGATCTTCAAATTGACCTATCGGCCCCGACTGACCGAAGACCAGGCTTTGGCCAAGCGTCATGAAAAGGAGGACCATACAGGATCTTTGCAGCAGTCGCGCATGTAGATTTTGCAGATACATACTTGTAAATTTTCAGTCCGGTGGAGATTCCACCCCTGCAAGATTGATTTTCCGCAGAATCCGCAAACACTCATTTTTTCCTTAGTGATCTAACCTCCCCGGGTCGCTACCTCCCCGGCGCCGGGTGACGGAAGATGCGGCGAATGCAAGCCAGGTGGGCAAAGAATACCAGGGGCACAATGCAACAAGGCAGCCATATAAAGGGAAAGTACAGCATGGCGATATTAGGCTGCGTAAAGGCAAATTGCTGGAACGGGAAGGGGGCCGACAAGACGGCATTGATGACGATATTGAAGAGCAATCCCAAAGAAAGGAAATTCCATAGAAGGATGATCTTCTTATTGAGCTTCTTCTTTTTTCTGATATAGCCGAAATAAAAGACAAATGGCGCGGTCAGACCGGCGATTATATCGAAGTTCCTGCCTTCAAAGGTCATCAGGGTGGGCACGACCAGGTTCCAGCTTAGCACGAGCAGCACCCCTTCTACGGGGATCCTAACGATATGCAGCAGGGTCAGCATTCCGGGGTTCAGGCTGTCGACGAATTTCCGGCCGGGGCTGGTTGCGAAAAGGATGCCGATCACCAGCAAAGGGGGAAGGACCAGCAGGATAAACCGGGGAGGCATGCCGCTCGTGTTCGTATAAAACCCGGTGAGCGACACAAACCCCTGCAAGATCAGCCAGACGAACAGAAGGATCAGGGCCAGGATCGATCGGCGCGTCGCTTTATAAAAGATCCAGATCGTCAGGAAGGCAGTTAATGCAAATACAATACCTACATATGCGGGTAAATTATCCATGGGGGAAATAATAGGGAAATTAATTGAAATATAGGGAAATTCTGACTAATTTGATTTGGTCCCCCCTGTCAAGACAGTTTGCCCTCCGTCGTCCGCAAGAACCCAAAACCAAAAGCTTGCTCATGAAAAGAATCTCTCTCTGGGCCTGGCACCATCAAGGAAAGGCGCGTCTGGCAGTGCTTTTTCTCCATTTGCTCCTGGCCGCGTTGGCCATTTACATAGGAAGCACCCTGTCATCGATGTCGCTCCAGATATCATCATGGGTCTTGCTATGCGGAATGGGCATATTTCTAGCGGCCGCCACGGCCTATCCGGACGGCACGAGGATCAGGTATTGGCGTCAAAAGACCTGCGACCTGCTGCTTGCTGCAGCCGGCTTCCTGGCTCTCTGCAGCCTCAGCAACCTCGACAACCTATTTGGACTGGCGGCTCCCCTGGCCTCCGGCCATAAAGCAGAGATAGAATGGGCAAGACCCGGCGCCACCAAGCCCACGGCCGGAGAGATCCTCGCGTCCCTGCATTCGGATGGCAAAAGAGCCCTGACGCGACAAGAAAAAAGAGTCCTTCGAAAAGAATTCCGGCGGCAGGTAAAGATTT
This sequence comes from Bacteroidota bacterium, assembly GCA_030706735.1. Classification (GTDB taxonomy): domain Bacteria; phylum Bacteroidota; class Bacteroidia; order Chitinophagales; family Chitinophagaceae; genus Puia. Next base: position 5,899 of record JAUZNZ010000052.1, read on the forward strand.
ACATCAAAGCCAAGGCTACCGGAGATAAGCATGCGGCCGAGAAAGCCTTGCTGATCATTGCCTCCATCGTGGCGGCGATCGGACTGCTCTACCTGCTTGCCGGACTGGCATGTGAAATATCCTGCAGCGGATCGACCGGGCTCGCTATTTTTGTCTTTTTCACCGGGTTCGCAGCCGTCATTTTTGGCCTGGTATTCCTGATCCGGGCGATCCTGCGATGGGGCAAACCCAAGGCCCTTCCCGGTCCCCAACTTAATTCTTTTTCATCAATTCCCTGACGGCCTCTTCGATCTGCTGATCTCGTCCCCCGGACAGGACGGCCGGCTCATTCCTTACCTTGATGTCCGGCTCCAATTGATGGCCTTCCTCAAATCGTCCGTCCGGAGCCCGCCAGCCCCCCATCGGCATCCCAAAGACCAGGTTTTTGTCGATCTGTACCTCCCACCACACAAACGTGCCTGTGCCCGCAACCGGCATGCCCAGGGTCTTGCCGACATTCTTGAGTTTATACGCAGCCGGAAAGAGGTGCGCGTCCGAATAATTAGCTTCCCCGATGAGTACGATCGAAGGCTTCACCCATTTGTCATAGGGTTCGGAACCGACATATTGCCCATGCGGAATGATATCGAAGTATTTCTTCCCGTTCAGGAAATCGGACAATTGTTCATGGATGTTGCCGCCGCCATTCCAGCGGGTATCGATAATGATCGCCTCCTTGCCGATATCCCGTCCGAGGGCCTCTTCGAATACGGTCCGCATGCTTTCATCATCCATTGCGCGCACATGGATATACCCGACCCGGCCATTCGAAAGCGAATCCGTTTCCTTTCTCCGCCTGTTCACCCATCGCTTGTACAACAGTTCGTTCTCTTCCCCGAGCGAAATGGGCTTGATGGTCTCTTCCCAGCGGGCATTCGTCGTCGGGTCAAAGAAGGACAACAGCATCAGTCTGCCCGACTTACGATTCAGGTACTGATAGTGATCCACCGTATCCGTGATCTCCATGCCGTCAATCTTTTCCAGGATTACCCCCGGCCGTACCTTCTCCCCATCCCGGTCCAGCGGACCTCCCGCGATGACTTCCTGGATCTTCAACCCGGGACCTTTATGTCCATAGTCATAGAAGACGCCCAGGGCCGCCGTCCGGTCGCCGCCGGAAGGAGCGTTCCCGATATAATAGCAACCCGTATGCGATGCATTCAATTCACCCAGCATTTCGCTGAGCATTTCCGCAAAATCAAGGTCATTGTTGATGTAAGGAAGGAACTTCTTATAAACCGTATAGTAATAGTCCCAGTCCACTCCGTTCATATCGACCACATAGAACTTCTCCTTGATCTGCCTCCAGACATGGTCGAAGAGATAGGCTTTTTCCGCAGCATCGTTCAATACCATTTCTCCATTGATCCCCACTCCCTCCTGCTTCCCGTTCTCCGCGTCGACCTTCATGATCTTGCCTTCGGCCAATACGAAGATGGACTTTCCGTCCGGGGACATTTCCATGCTCGCAAACTGTGCGCCCAGTTTGGCGAGGAGCTTGGTGTCCTTTGTCCGGTTCTCGGTCACCCAGAGGTCGTAGCCTTTTTCAAAATGGGTCAGGTAAAAGAGCTTTTCCCCATCCTGCGACAACAACCAGTCCTGCGCATCGGAGGTATGGGTGGTCAGGCGAAGCTTCCGGTCCGTCAGATTGTTCCAGTCGATCTTGACTTCCTTCACCACCGAGTCCTTCTTCGTCTTTGCGCTGTCCTTCCCGTTCTTTTTATCTCCCTTCTTTTCCTCCTCCGCCTTCTTGTCTTTTTCTTTCTTTTCCTCTACTTCTTTCAGGAGCGCGAAATCCTCCTTGGACAGCTTGAAACGATCGAACGCATCCTTGGTGAAGAACATCCCGAAAACGTCACCGGTCAGCGAGTAGCCTGCCTGTTGCCTGGCGCCGTTCCGGTCTGATCCCCAGATCATCATTTTGCCTCCCATGGCCCATTTCGCGAGGTAATCCGAATAGCCGCTGAGCGTCAGATTGATGACCTTTGACTTGCCGTCTGCGGCAACCAGGCCTATCTCCGAGGTCATTACGCGTTCAGGGGGACCATATTGTACCAGGAACCATTTGCCGTCCGGGGACCACTGATAATATTGATCCCCATCGCTATACGAGTAATTCTTGTCAGCGGGCAGGATCGTGCGGCTCTGTTTACTGGCCAGGTTCACCACCTTCAGGGTGACCCGATCCTCCAGGTAGGCCACTTCCTTTCCGTCCGGCGAAAAGGCGGGTTGGAATTCCTCGGCGGGGGTGGCAATGACCGTCTCCTCCTTCAATACGGTCGAAGCATAGAAATAGGGCTCTTCCTTTCTTGCGATGGAAATGGTATAGATGTTCCAGTTACTGTTCTTTTCAGCGGCAAATAATATCGAACGGCCATCCGGGCTGAAGCTCACGCTACGCTCCTGCCATGGGGTATTGGTGATCCGCTTGGTGATGCCGCCGGTCACGCTGGTGACGAAGATCTCGCCCCGGAATACGAATACGATCTCCTTGCCATTCGGGGACAAGTGCATTTCCGTGACGCCGCCGTTTACCGGCAGGATCTTGTCGAGCGTCGATAAACCGTCCTCGGCCACGCGGATGGCCACTTTTTGGGGCTCCGCGCCGGCCCGCTTGATATAGATCTCGCCGTCAAAGCCAAAGCAAAGGGTATTGTCATTCGAACGGGTCAGAAATCGGACAGGATTCCTGGCAAAGTGCGTCAGGGCCATCGAATGCCCCGGATCGGTGATCGAGCTCTTATAGACGTTGAATGAGCCGCCCTGCTCGCTCAAATAATAAAAATCCTGATCGTTGGTGTCGAAGACCGGGTTCTTGTCTTCCCCGTCAAAACTCGTCAGTTTTGAATAGGCGGATGTCTTTATGTCAAATAACCAGATGTCCCTGGTCACGGAGGATTTGTGATGTTTACGCCAATCGCTTTCATAGCCTTTCAGGTCCTCGAATATCAATTTATCGCCATGGCTGTTAACCGTTGCTGCGATCGCCGGAACGGGCAGCACCTGGTTCACCCTGCCGCCGCCTACCGGAACACTGTACAGTTCTCCCATGCCCGGCGTGGGGAATTGCGCGTTCGTCACGGGGTCCTGCCTGTAAGTATAGAAGAGTATCTGCTTGTCGTCTGCCGAAAAGCTGCTTGGCACTTCACCGAACTGGGAATGAAAGGTTAGCCGCCGCGCTTCCCCCCCTGTAGCTGACATCACGAAAACATTCATGCTGCCATAACGGTCCGATGCAAACGCAATGGACTTCCCGTCGTGGGACCAGACCGGCGAAAATTCGTAGGATGAGCTCAAGGTAAGCGGTATGGCCGTTCCCCCCGCCGCGGGCACCTTGTATATATCTCCTTTATAGCTGAACAGGATGGAACCACCGTCCGGAGAGATCGCTGGATAGCGCATCCATAATGGATTTTCCTGCGCCATGGAGAACAATGGAGAGATCAGCGAAAGGATCGCCAGGATCCGGAATAATTCCCTTGAACGATTCATAATTAGGCTTTTATTGATATTAGGACGTTCAAGATAAGACAATATTCCATTTTCCGATGGCCGCTTGTGGAGTATTTGAACCACGAGCCCGGCATCAACTCATGGCATCAGAAGGTGAACCTGGCCGAAACCGTAAGGTAGAACAGGTTGGTCCCTTGTTCCGAAAGTTCGGGGTGACCCGGTATGACAAGGAGATTTTGAGGCAGGATGTAGGCTGGTGAAAAGACCAGGTTAAATTTCTTATAGCCGTATACGACCGGCATGCTGAATTCATAAGCCAGCACATTGAATGCGCGGCTATTCGTCGTAACCTGCTGCTCCGCTATAGGAACTATGAGCAGGTTCTGTTGTTCATAATAGGTGCGGGTAAAATTCTGTGTTCCGGCATAGATATATGCAGAGGGGTCGAGAACGAGAACGCCGCTGCCGATAACGTGCGGAAAACGAAGGATATGGTCCAAGCCGGCTTCTGCACCGGCATCGGGCCGATCGCTCCATTTTGCATTTAAGCCGAGGGTAACGTCGATGATCTTGCTCAACTTTGTTACGCTGGCGGAAGCGGTCTCTTTTATCGCGGACTGTACCAGGTTGACGTCCTCGCGATAAAAGTATTTTGTCAGGGAAAAGCTGCCGGCCCAATCTCCTTTGTGATCCGTAAAATTATAACCGCCTTCCAACAATGTTGCCGCGTATTCATGCGATTGAAGGCTGTTGTCTATGAAAACAAAACTGGCATTCATGTATAAACCGTTATGGAGCGCCAGACCGACGAACGGATAGATGGCCCGGCTATGCAAGCTATCAACCCGTCCATAGTAATTCAGTCCCGAGTTGCAGGCGATGCCGGCAGTAAAATGCATCTTCCCCTTTGTTTCTGCGGAGTCCTTTTCCTGTGAAAAAGCAAGACAGGAGCAACCAACAAAGAGGGCCAATACTCCTAATCGGAGCGATAATATTCGTAATAGACGCATAACGATCTGTTGGAGTGAAAAAAATGGCAGCGTGCAGGGAAATTGCGGCCGCCTTGCGGCAGCCGCAATCCATAGGGGTTTATTTATTCTTTGCACTGGTTCTTGCCGATGCGCCGGCCGAAGTCCCTGCGGACGTCCCGGCCGAAGTCTTTACGCTGACGCCCGCATCGCCATGGACCCGGCCATTATCACTGGCCTGACCTGCATGGTTAGCAGCCGCAGCGGCGACCCGGCCGCTGGTATTCACCGTACCGGCAGTAGTCGATTCCGCCTGCGCCTTTGTGGCGGACGCCTTGGCGCTTGCTGCAGATGTGCTGGCCTTCGCTGTTGCCGCAGTCGTATTCGCGGTCGCGGCGGTCGCATGTCCGGAAGCCTTCAGGGCATGATTGACACCGGACGTATTGATGCCGGCCGCCGTGGTCAACCGCGTAGAACTGGCTACTCCGAGCCTGACCTGTGCAAATGAATGATTGGAGATGGCCACTAAAGCCATGATGAACGAAAAAATTGCTAGCCGTTTCATAAATCCTGTTTTTGTTGTTAGAAAATCAGGGAACCAAGCCCTTACTTTCAGATCAACCTGCACGGGTTTTTGTTACCCCGCCTATTCCAGGAAAAATGAGGATTATTTAAGACCGGCATTCAGCTCTTTCGCCTTTTTTGTCACCGGAGTGCCCTCGGGGATCTTTTCCAGCCATTCCCTGGCGGTCGCATTTTTCTTCTCCGCCGCATAGGTGAGCGCCATATAGAAAGCCGCCTCGTACCGGAGCAAAGATTCGCTGCTGTAAATATGCTGCAGGTCTTGTCGGGCGCTGCCGGTGGATCCCATATGCCATGCAGCGATACCTCTGTAGAATAGGGCCAACTGATCGCTGCTGTCCGCCTTGACGGCACGGTCGAGCAAGGGCAGCGCTTTTGAAAATTCCTGCCTGTTAAAATAGGTGGCCGCTTGTTGCAACAGGGAATCAGCCTGGCCGCCTCTTTCCGCAGTTCCAATCATTTCGGTATGACCGAGTTTGTCGATCAGGTCGCCCTTGCCGGAGGGCCATAATAATAAGGTGGCAACGATCAGCGATGCGGCCGCGGTCATGCCGGCCAGCCAACGGTTCAACGATATCCGCCTGGCCCCGCGGGGAGCCAACGGGATAACCCGATCAAAATGACTCTTCCCCAAAATAGCCAACCGCGCACGCAATGCATCCCGATGCTCGTCGGGCTTGAGTCGTTGTCCGAGTGTCTCTTTAAGTTCCCGGTACAGGGATATTTCGGCGGTAAGCGCCGGGTTTCTCCGGAGTTCGGCCTCGAACTCCTGCCTTTCATCTGCAGTCAGTTCACCATCTATATAGCGGACAATATATTCTTTATCATAAGTGGCCATAACTCAGGGTTTCTGTGCTTGTATATAGGATAATAGTGTCGACATGCATTCCGATTTCTTTTTTCGCAGGTAGCCATAGCTGACGCCCAGGGCCTCTGCTATCTTTTCCTGCCTTTCGCCGGTCAGGATCATGCGTAATAATTCCCGGCATCTTTCCCCCAATTTTTCGAACTGTTGGATAAAGACGCGTGCCCTATCCTCCTCATGAGCCAGTTTTTCCGTCGCCGCAAATACATCCTCTCCCCAATCAGATAAATCTTCGGCCGACTTTGTTACCGGGCTGTGACCCCTTTTCTTCAGCTCATTCAGCCATTTCCTTTTGCATACCAGCAACAGGAAGGGTTCAAATGGACAGCTCAGTTTGAGATCTTTGTATTTTGCCTGGTTATACAGGTCAATAAGAGACTCCTGGAAAATATCCGCCGCATCCTCCTCATTGCCTCTGTTCTTTTGGATGTGCGCCCGGACGGATGGTGCAAACCGCCTGTAAATCTCTTCCACGATCTGACCGTCATTCCGCAATAAACCCTCTATAAAGCGCTGATCGGCATGAATAACCATTCGGCTGTTTTTTGGCGAATATCCAAAAAAACGAGCAAAAGAGGGGTAACAAAAGACCCTTGCTGTTGATCTATCAATGATCCGTTCATTATTCAACTAAAACACCGGAATATGAAAAAGTTATCCCTATTATGTAGCGCGGCCCTGGCCATCAGCATGTTCTCCTGTAAGAAGAACAATGACAGCTCCTCACCCAATAACGGGAATGACGGCGCAACCATGACGGCGTTCATGCAAGCCCATGGCCCGCGGTTTGAAAGCTTTACCATCGATGCCGGCGCGGGAGCCGTCATCACCTCTTCCAAAGGTATTAAATACACAATTCCGGGCGGGGCGTTCGTCACGCAGGCTGGAGTTTCGGTTACAGGGTCGGTCACGATCGCTGTCAAAGAGATCAATTCTGCCGGCGACATGCTGCTGGCTGACAGGCCCACGCTGACGGGCGACGGGCGTATGCTGGTCTCCTATGGCGAGATCTTCGTGACCGCGGCACAGAATAACCAGAACCTTCAATTGAAAAAAGACAGCTCCGTTAAAGTGCAGATCCCCGCGAAGCCCATTAACGGGCAGGAAGTGCCTATGTGGAGCGGTGACTCCTCGACCAGCCTGACCTTGAGCGGTTATGACTATCTGAATACGGCGGTCTCCGTCACAGTGCAAACCCCGGTTCGCAAAGGCATCGTGTGGGACCAGCTTTCCGCAGGATATGCCTTCTTCAATTCCGCGAATGGATCATTGGATTTCCGGCTTGACAGCCTGGCCAAGTGGCGCAATTGCGACGCCATCCTGAGTAATTCCGGTTCCAAGACAACGGTACTGGGCTATTTCAATAGTCATTTTAACAGCGCCACGGCCACGGATTATTCGGGGGATCAACCGACCCTTTTGTTCTTCAAGCCGCAAGGTCAAAATACCCTGATCAAATTCTATGATATCATCCTGAATGCGACGGGCACTCACCAGGGCTTCATCAGCTACCAGGCATCCATACCGGTAGGCATGCAAGGCACGTTCCTGGCAATGACCACGCTGAATGGGAAATTCTATGCAGACATGAAGGACGTCACCATTGCAGCGCCTTCGGGAAGCAATAACTATACCACGCTCAGCTTCGATCCGCAGGAGGTTTCGGAAAGCGCCATGATAAGTCTCATCCTTCAGCTTAATACAAAATAAGGGGAGGGATAGAGGACCGGATGAATTCGGGACAATGATAAGCCGGTCATCGTACCGGCTTATTTTTCGTTAATTTACGATTTGTTTAATCTTCCGCCATTATGCGAACGGCCGTTCTGATCATCGTTTCGTTACTGACCACATGCAGGATCTGCCTGGCACAGGATTCCATACCCGTGATCAGGATGGAAGAGCAGGGCGACAGCGTACAATTCTCGGCGCAGCTTCGCCCGTTGCATCAGATCGCCGGCGCGCCAAGCTGCTTTTATACTTATTTCTGGGAGCTTGGCGACGGGCGGTTCAGCTTCGACAAGACGCCGGTGTATGCCTACAGGGATACCGGGGTTTACCAACTGCGGCTCTATGCCACCAATAATTACGACGATGGCAAGGCTCCTCCAACGAGGCCACGCCCGGTGAAGATCCGGAAAAAAGCGCCGGGCAGGGATGCATGGGCCTCGCATTTTTTTCATGGCGAAGGAGGAATTGAAATGAAGATCAACCGCTATCCCCGGCCGGGGGAGGATTTCGTGACCGTGATCGGCTACCGCAACCGGGGAAGTGACAGCCTGAGCGGATCGATCGTGCTCTTTTATAACGAGCGTCAATTCGGACAGGCAGGTTTTGCACTGGCCGAAAAAAGGTATTATAACCGGGAAGACAGCTCTACGCTGCAATCGCTGATGGCATCCCTGTCTGCACCGCGCCGTCCCGGAGAGGACCTGGCCGCTGCCGGACCCGAAGGAGGCCATAATGGGGGATGGAAAATGGTAAATGCAGGCTCCGGCGATCCCCTTGGTCAGGTTGGATTGGACCTCATCGGGGAGGAGACGACCGGATCTGCTGCGGAAGCGCAATCGATGTTGCGATCGTTGGAGAATACCTATTCCCAACATACGGTACTGCATTTTCATGCTATACATCCGGGGGAGGAGAAATTCGTCTTCCTGGACATGAATACATTGCCCGGCATGATCCGGGATACAAATGCCACAGTCGGTTTCACCGCCATGCTGGTTCCGGATAACGCGGCAGCGCCGCCGGAGCTTTACCAGATGGACATGCAGGTAGTGGCTTCCCATGATCCAAACCGGATCTTATTGAAGAGCAGGCGGATCAATTACCGGTTCATGGCAAAAACAAAGGAACTGGTCTACAGGGTTCAATTTCAGAATACAGGTAATGGCCCCGCCAGAAGAGTCGCGATCGGCATCGGCATTCCGCACCAATTGGATCCGGCAAGCGTGCAATTGAAGACCATGAGCCCTGCATGCAGATGGTGTGATTCGGTCCAAGCCGGTGAAAGCTGCATCGACACGATGCGCCGGGGGGATAGCCTCTATTTTGTCTTTAATAATATATATCTCCCGGGCCTTTCTCAGCAGGGATTCACCGATAAAGACTCCACGATCGGATTTATTGAATATGCCGTAAAGTTTAGGAAGAAGCCGAAGAAAATACCTTTCAGCACGCAGGCCGCGATCATTTTTGACCACAATGCGCCGGTGATTACCAATAAAGCTACGGCACGCTTTATCAAGGGTCTGTCACCCGGCATTATGGTCGGTTATAGTCTGCTCCCGTCCGGGGGCGGCTATTCGGCAACGGGCCCGCTGCAGTTCGGTTATGTGTTGGCGCCCTACGCACCCTCAAGGCCCTATTTTCAGGCAGAGGCCTTTGTTGGACTATTGCAGCAGGATGCATTCACCGGCGCTATCGTGAAAGATCAGGCGGATACGCTCATCGGCGGCGCGCTTTACCTGATCTCCGGACGCCAGACGAAAACGACAGTGCAACGAAATAGTTTCGAAATAACTCCCCTGCACTACCGCTATAATATAGGCAAATGGATCGGGATAGGTCTGGGAGCAATGGCCCAGATCAATATTTCAGAGCAGACGACGGTAGAGCACAAGGTTTACTTCAGCCTTCAGCAATTGCCGCTCAATGTCATGACGGCGGTCAGTAAGGAAAAGTCTGCTGTCCGATACCTGGGCAGTTGGAATGCCGCGCCCTTCGCCGACCTCCAGATCGGCAGGGTGAAGGGCGGTCCTGTCGTAGGCATCCGGTATATCCGATTACTAAGTGGCAATATCACCGACCGCTTTTTTCTGTACGCCGGTTTCAAGTTGTAATGTTCGTTATCTTCAATGCCCGGAGCAAACCGCCAGGGCATGTTTACAAGGGCAGGTACCATATTCCTTCGTTACCTAATATACGGCACGATCTTGTTTGCGCCAGTTCCAATCTGCTTTGGACAAATCTCCCCGCATCCTGAAGAGGTTATTCCCGATGAATTGCGCGTATCATTGCAACAGTACCGGGACAAAGACGATCTGTCCGGATGGGTCTATGCGCAGATCCAATGGGTTTCCCGTGCGCCGGCCCGCAGATCGGGTCTGTTGCCGCTGGCCGTCAAACAAGCATGGCGAAAACCTCGCAGCATGGAAGAAATGCAAGCCTGGCAGGATCTGCTCACTAATGAGGGATACGCCATGCTGCTCACCGGCGCCATCGTACCCTCCACCGACGCCTATTCGGCGGCGTATGAATGGGCCCGCGGACATCCCGAGATAGCCGACGAAGGGCTGATCCTCGAAAATATCCTCAAACCCCTCGGCAATAATTACACCCGCCTGGGCGACTATGAACAGGCGCTGATCATCCATCGAAAAGCACTGACCATGGCCGTTGCCGCGAAGGATCGCAGGGAGATCGCCGGCGTTTGCAGCAACCTGGCCAATACATACAGCAATATGGGCAGGCCCGAACATTCGCTGGAATATTGCCGGCAGGGATTGGCGGAGGCAGGAGCCCATTCAGCGCTTCGCGGATTACTGTTGTCCGAACAGGCAGACGCCTACATGCAACTTCAAAAGGATGATGACGCAAGGACAAGCATCATCGCCAGCATCGCCGCGCTCAGGCAGGCGATGGCAAATCATGAAGACCCCGCCGCGGGATACTGGTTGCTTACTGCCTATCAGCAGGCAGGGGACATCTACGGCGTTCATCCCGAAAGATCTCTCGATTTCCTTAGGCAGGCACTGGTCTTGCAAGACAAGCTGCTGCATCAACAGGGAAATATCCGGGAGCGGGAACGGGCAAAGTTGTTTCAGCGTCTGGGCGCCCTCTTCGCGCGGCTCCATCAACCGGCTCCGGCCAAATACTGGATGGATCAATGCCTGTCGGTGCTGCTGCCCGGAAAGCCCTTTTCCGTATTGCGTGCATCCGATCTCTATGCAGAGAACACACTGGCCGACCTCTTATATGCCCGGGCCGGACTGGCGGAGACGGCTGGTCAAACCGAGGAGGCGATACGATTGTATGACCTCAGCTTTGCCACCGAAAGACTGCGACAGCATGAACTGATCACCGGCACTTCAAAGGAGCGCTGGGCTGCCGAGTCGCGGGTTCGTTATGAGACGGCCATTGGCGTGGCCTGGGATGCCTGGAAAAAGGTTCGGCAAAATAACGATCTGCAAGCCATGCTGCGCTTTATGGAAGTTAGCAAGGCCCAATTACTGCTGGAAGAAGTGCTGCAGCAGGAGGAATTGAATAATAGCAGGACGGGAGACCCTATCGCCAATCGGATCCGTCTGCTGCAAAAGGCGCAGGTTTATTATGAAAAAGAGAGAATGCAGGCCGGCCGGAATGATAGCTTGCGCGCCGTCGATGCCTCACAGGCCGGGCAGGTCGCCTGGGAGCTGGCTCAATTGCGTAAGGCCGGGGAGGGCAGAGCCCCGCGCCGGGCCGCAACATTCGACCCCGGGGTTGAGCAGGGTGTCTCGTTGGATTCCTTGAGGCAACTATTGAAGAAGGGGCAGGCGATAAGGTCCTATTTTGCAGGGAAGGACGCATTATACATGATCGAGTGCAGCCCGGACGGGATCCGCTTTGCCGACAAGCTCACGATGAACGGCCGATGGCAGGACAGCATCCGGAACTTCATCAGCACCTGGTTCGGACAGGGCGCCAATGCCATGATCGATCATCCGGCACTTTATTACCGGCAGGCCTATGCACTCTACCGCAATCTGTTCGGAGACCATCCCTTCGACCCCGGAATAGAGTATATCCTTTTGACCGATGGCGCCCTGAGCCTCTTGCCTGTCGATGCCCTGGTCACGCAGGCCGGGTTCACAGCCTCTCCCGCTGAATGGCCGTTCGTCCTCAGACAAACCGTCATTTCGTATGGGTGGTCGCTCCAAACACTGATCCGACAGCACGTTCAAACCGGTGTGGACAGTGGTCTATCCGGTTTTTTTCTTTCAGGGAACCAGCGATCTTCGATCCGGTTGGGATCGGTCGCCGGTGAAAAAGGCAATATCCAACAGGTCATAAAGGGGGGCTATTGGTATGTCGATGCACAGGCAACCGCGGAGAGATTCAGAAATGCTTTGACGTCATCATCCGTTGTTCATGTCAGTTCTCATGCTTATGCGAAAAAGGACAGTTTCGACGTTCCTTTTGTCGAGCTCTATGATGAACCATTTTATTTGTTCGAACTGCAAGGCCTGTCGCGTCACCCCGCCCTGGTCGTATTGAGCGCGTGCCGGACGGGAGATGGCAGATTGGTCACCGGCGAGGGCGCGCAAAGCCTGGCTCGTGCATTTATCGCGGGCGGTACGAATGCCGTAGTGGCAGGACAATGGAACGTAAATGATGAAACAGCGGCACAGTTGATGAAGGGCTTTTATTCCAACCTCGTCGCGGAGGAGGATAAGCGCGGAGGGAGGATAAATGCCGCAGAAGCCTTACAGAAATCCAAGCTGCAATGGCTTAATGATCCTGCCATTCCCTACTTGCATAAATTACCCTATTATTGGGCGGCTCTCAGTTTCCAGGGGGATCCCGAGGCATTGCGCAACGGAGCCCTCTTGCCGGCAGCTGCCAGCGACCACACGATCTGGCCAGGCTGGTATGTCCTGCTGGCCGTGCTGGCCATACTGGCTGCCATAGGCCGGCGGCGACAAAGATCCCGCTGACAGCAGGCCTCGTCCATAGCACATGGAGATCATACCAGTTTGTGCTCGACGGCAAACCGGATAAGCATCGCGGTATTCTTCACATTAAGCTTGGCAATCAGATTCTTGCGGTGGCTGTCCACGGTAAATTGGCTTACGAAAAGCTTCTCTGCGATCTCCGGGTTGGTATAGCCCTCGGCAATCAGGCCCAATACCTCCCGTTCCCTGCGGCTGATGGCCGGAAGAGCGACCGGGGCTGATTTTTGATATTGTTTCAGCGCTTCCCCGACCTCTCCGCTGAAATAAATACAGCCGTCGGCCACCGCATGAATGGCTTTCAATACATCCTCTCTGGAAGAGTTCTTTAATATATATCCCGATGCGCCGTTCTCCATCATTTTTTTGATATATAATCCCTGGTTCGAGGTACTGAGCCCCAGTACAAAGACACCTGGATATTTTTCCTTGATGACTGCACAGAGGTCAACCCCATTCATGTCCGGTAAATTAATATCCATGAGAATGATATCCGCCGTATTATGTACAAAATACCCAAGACAGGACTGTGCGTTCATGGCATGCCCCACCCATTCAATATCTTTCTCATGCTGCAAAAGAGAATGAATGCCCTCGATAACTACCGGATGGTCGTCGACGATAAATACCCTGATCATATCTTAAAGATTGAATTCCATTGTCACGGATGTTCCTTTGCCCACCTCCGAATGCACCTCTACCTTTCCTTTCAGGTAGTCCACGCGGGACCGGATATTGGTCCATCCCGCCCCCCTGCTATTTTCAAGCATGTCCGTGGCGAACCCGCGTCCGTCGTCTTCCACCACGACGCTTAACCGGGGACCTTCGCGCACCAGTTGCACCAGGACCTGGGTAGCCGACGCGTGCTTAAGAATGTTGTTGAGCAATTCCTGCACGATCCGGTACACGATGATCTCCACGGAATGATCTGCCCGCCGGGACATGCCGAATGACTGATACTGTACCGCGACGACACCGGTGGAGCCTATAGAATGGCAATAGTCTTTCAAAGCCTCATCGAGCCCAAACCGCATTAGCATTTCCGGCATCATATTGTGCGCCACGCGCCTCAATTCACGGATCGACGAATCGATCATATCCAGGGAGCGCTCATAAACGGCCATATTGTCCGGCGTCACGATCAGGTTTCCTTTCATATTGCCCAGCGAATACTTCACGCCGGATAGCATGCCTCCCAAACCGTCATGCAGGTCCTTGGCCAGCCGGCTGCGCTCCTCCTCCTGCCCTTTTAGCATAGCCTTGACAGCCATCAGCTGCCGGTCCTTCTCCAGTTCACCGATCCTTTGCAGTTGCAATTGTTGCTTTTGCCGGTAGTTCCGGTAAAGCAGAAAAGCCAGTACCAAAAGCAGGCCGATCGAACCGGACAGGATCCGGTTCAATATCGATTGTTGTCGCAACGACGAGGCCTGCAAGGCTTTATCCCCTTGCAACTGTATGATCTCCTTCTCCTTTTCTGCGGCCTGGTATTTGTTCTCGATCTCGGCAATGGCAGCTTTCGATTCGACCTTCTTCAAGCTGTCCGAGAGCTGATCCGCCTGCACCAGGTATCTGAATGCTATCGCCTCATGATGGGTCTTGCCTTCGATCCGTGCCAGGTCCCGCAGGATCTCCAGCTTTTCCTTCAACATGTCTTTGTCGATCGAGATCTTCAACGCCTTTAACAGCGTCGCCCTTGCCGCAAGGTAATCATTCGCCAGTTCGTAGCATTCGCCGGTTGCACGCAACAGACTGCAGGGCTTGAAAAGATTTCCCATGGCATAAGATGCCGCAATGGCCTGTTCATAATAGTCGATGGCCTTCTGGAACTGATGAAGATTGCGACTGACGAGCGCCCGTTTCGAATAGTACGTGATATTGACATTGGGTTTATTTACCCTCTCGACAAAAGGACGGGCTTTTTCCAGGTAGAACAGCGCCGAATCATTCCGGGACAGGCTGGCCATATCATCTCCCACATAGATATACGCCATCGCCAGGAATTCCTCGTTCCCGTCCGCGACCCGGTAAGGTATGGCCGCCTCGTCGTATTCCAGGGCCTTGTCGGGTTCTTTCAGGTCATAGTAAACGGTCGATATGCTGCCATAATAGGTGGCAATGGCGGCATTTTTTTCCGGTTCATCGCAATCCTTCCAGGCCTGCAAGGCTTCCATGTAGGCAGCAATGGCCTCTTTGAATTGCCCGGCTTCAGCCATGATAACCCCTTTTTGTCCCTTGCAGGTGGCGATGGATAGCCTGGCCTGCGCGGCGAGACGTCCCCGGATAGGCTGCGCCAGGAATTTTTCATAATACCGGATCGCCGTGTCCAGCAAGGGAATGACGACATCATTGTGCAGGGTCAGCACGAGTTTGGCCTTCTCCTGGTAATAGTCCGCGACATAGAACAGGTAATGCATTTTTTCCGCCAGGGCCCTTACCCTTTCCAGGTATTGCATCCCCTTCACCGTATCGTACCCATAATATTCATCTGCAAGATTGATCAGCAGGTCCAGGCGGAACGTATCGTTCCTGGGATGCTTCAGATCATTCTCCATACTGTCGATCCGCCGGTTCTGGCAGGATGCTCCCGATGGCCAGATCAGGCAGCTGCTCAGTAGCAAGAGCAAACCGGCGGTCAGGCTGGGTAAGAACGCATGGAGTTTCATACAGTGAATTCTATGGTTACCGACGTCCCTTTCCCCAATTCGGAATGCACGTCAACCTTTCCGTTAAGATAATCTACCCGGGACCGTATGTTCGTCCAGCCTGCCCCTTTGCTGTTCTCCAGGTTGTCGGAAGCGAATCCCCTGCCATTGTCTTCCACCAATATGCCCAGCCGCGCTCCCTCCCGCACCAATTGCACGAGCACATCGCCGGCCGCCGCATGTTTCAGAATATTATTCAGCAGCTCCTGGACGATACGGTAAATAATGATCTCCGTTTGACCCTCCAGCCGCTGTTCCATGCCGAAAGACTGATACTGCACGGCAACCAGCCCGGTAGCGCTCACCGAATGGCAATAATCCTTCAATGCCTCATCCAGGCCGAACCGCATCAGCATTTCCGGCATCATATTATGGGCCACCCGGCGCAATTCCCGGATCGACGAATCGATCATGTCCAGCGAACGTTCGTATACGGCAATATTGTCCGGGGTGACGATCAGGTTGCCTTTAATATTGCTAAGCGAATACTTCACGCCCGACAACATGCCTCCCAGCCCATCGTGCAGGTCCTTGGCCAGCCGGCTCCTCTCTTCCTCCTGCCCGCGCAGCATGGCATTGACCGCCATAAGCTGACGGTCTTTCTCCAGTTCTCCGATCTTACGCTGCTGCAACTGTTGCTTCTGCCGGTAGTTCCGGAATACCAGTAAGGCCAATATCAATAACAGGCCGATCGAGCCGAACAGGATCGTATTCAAGATCGATTTATGCCGGATGGCCAGCGATTGCAACGCAGTATCGCTCTGCAATCGTATGATCTCTTTCTGTTTTTGAGCCGCCTGGTATTTGTTCTCGATCTCGGCAATGGCCGTCGTCGACTCGATCTTCTTCAGACTGTCCGATATCTGATCCGCCTGCTTCAGATAGTTATAGGCCATCGCCTCATGATGCGCCTTGTTCTCTGCACGGGAGAGGTTCCGCAGGATCAGCAGCTTCTCTTTTTGAATATCTCCCTCATCGGAGATCTTGAGAGCCTTTAACCATGCGCCCTTTGCCGACGGGTAATCGCCCGCCGCTTCATAGCATTCGCCCATGCTTCGCAAGGTCGTGCACTGCTTAAAAAGACCTCCCAAAAGGTAGGATACCGAGAGGGCCCGCTTATAATGCAAAATGGCTATCGGAAATCGATGGAGGTTTTTGTACACGTTCGCCAGTTTGGAAAAATAAGTATAATTCAAAATAGGCTTATTGAGCTTATCGACCAGGGGGCGGGCCTTTGTCAGGCGGGCCAGGGCAGAGTCATTCCTCGACAGCATAGCGAGGTCATCGGCCACATAGATATAACCCATAGCGAGAAATTCCTCGTTTCCATCCAGGATGCGGTAGGGGATCGCCGCCTCATCATATTCCAGGGCTTTGTCGATCTCCTTCAGGTCGTAGTAAACTGTGGAAATATTAGCATAATACGTGGCGATAGCCTGGTTCTTTTGTGGGTCATCGGATTCTTTCCAGGCCTGCAGCGCCTCCATGTACGCAGCAAGGGCCTCCTTGAATTGACCCTTTCCGTTCATGATATTCCCTTTCTGTCCCTGGCAGGTGGCGATGGACAGCTTGGTTTGAGCATAGTTCCTGCCCGGGATCTTTTGTGCCAGATCCTGTTGATAATACAGGATCGCCGTATCGAGCAGGGAGATGATCCCTTCGGTGCGTCTGCCCATCAGGAGTTTCGCCTTTACCTCGTAGTAGTCGGCGATGTAATACAGGTAATGCATTTTCTCTGCCTGTGCCCGCGCCCTTTCCAGGTAGCGTTCGCCTTTGACCGTGTCATACCCATTATATTCATCGGCCAGATTATACAGGAGTTCCAGCCGAACGGTGTCGTTGCCCGGATGCTTCAGGTCATTCTCCATGCTGTCGATCCGGCGATTCTGTGCAATCACCGGTTGCAAAAGCAACAACGAAATGAGCAGGATGATATAGATTCGAGAGGAGGGCATCCGGGGGAAGGCCGCTGAAATACCGGCTTTCTAAAATTAGTCATTCGCCTGCCAGCTTTCCAAATATCCCGCAAAAATCCCTCTTTCCGGTGATTTTGCGCAATCCTAGTCACAATCACTGTTTCAGGTGATTGTAATCGCATTTTTCTCCTTTTACTTTTGATCCGGCCTTCTGGAATTGGAGGCTCTAAAATCTACAAACATGAAACCTTTAGCCCTTGTTATGCTATGCGCCCTCTCCGGTCTTTGTGCATCCGCGCAGGAAAGATGGCAAGCCGATGTCAGCATCCCTTCGATGACCCTCGCGTATGCCTCCGTCACCAAGCAACCGCCCATCCTGACCAACCCGAAACTGCCCAATTCCACCTCCTCAGGCACGACCACTCCGACCGCCTCATCCAACGTGGTCTGTACTATTACCGTCCACAATGAGAACGACGACGACGCCTACGGAACGACGCTCGTCGTTTGCCTGCCCGTAGAAGTTTCGGTGCTCTCGATGTCCTCCGGGGGAACCACGCATACGGCCAGCACCGGAACGCAATACATCGCCTACCTCAGCTTCGACCTTGGCCATATGACGGTGGGACAAAACAGTACGGTCAGTTTCACCTATACCAAATCGAAATACACGAACAAGGTGGGCGCCTTCGCTTATAGTGGTTCGCCGGATCCTAATCCCACGAACAATTATAAGGAAGCCTCCATATATTGAACACCCTTCAAATCTCCTCCACATGAGACAGCCCCTGCTCTTACTGCTGTGTCTGGCCATCTTCCAGGCTGCGGCTGGACAAAAAACGTCCCAGGTCGTATCGGCGCCAGTCAATCTGCCAACCAGGCCGGCGCCCGATCTGCGGATCAGTTCCATGACCCTGACTCATGCGACGATACCCAGGCAAACGCCGATCCTCAACAACCCGAACGGCAGCCAACAAGGATCTGCCAATACCAGCTCGTCCAATCCCGCCGTGGAATGCAGCATTGTGCTGAATGACGAGTTCAGCGAACAGGACAGTATCGTCATCGAGCTCGGCATTCCCGTCGGAGCGACCATCCTGCAATTGCCCACGAATGGCTTACTGGAAACAGGCAGCACGCCGGTGCGTAATGCCCTGGTGATCGCCTCGCCCGCCCACATCGTGATCGGACATATGAACGCGGGTCAGGTGATGACCATCCAATTCACATTTGCCACCAATACCAGTCCGGTCAAGGTTTGGGCGCACGCGGTAGGCAAATATGCCGAACCGGCCTGGAAGAATAACTATGGTCAGGCCACTTTGTGACAAGCCCCCGGACACAGCCATGAAGCAACTAATAACCATAGGGTTCCTTTCTTTCCGCCTGGCGCTTTGCGCTCAACCGGCCGCCAATCCCGCACACTTCAATCATTTCGTTTTCAGGGTGCCGGAGGGATGGAGAGGCGCGCAGATCGCCGACTATTATGTGGTCGCGCCACCCGACCTGGGGCCAGGCGAACTGTTGACCTATTTTCTGAT
>JAUZNZ010000053.1 GCA_030706735.1 Bacteroidota bacterium
ATTAAAGACCAGTTGTTGTCATCCATTTAGCAGCTGGACACCCCTTTAAATAATGGTCAAAAAAAGCGCTTAGCCGCACATGGAAATCCATATCGCTTGGTGGATATACAACATGCCCACTTCCTGGATATTCTAACATCCAGACTTTTTTTCCAAGCCTACGCAAAGCCGTAAACATTTCTACTCCCTGAGAAAACGGGATGCTCGAATCATCTCTATTATTCATAAGCAACAAAGGCGTTTTAATCCTGTTTGCAAACAAAATGGGAGAATTATCGATATATAGGTTTGGCACTTCCCATAATGACTTACCCATTCTTCCTTGTTGCATCTCTTCATGATATTGGCTAAACCCTCCCGCTGCACCGGATCCATATAAACTAATCATATCACTGGCGCCAGAGGCAGTACAAGCAGCAGCAAAAACATTAGAATGGGAAATGATATAATTTGTTTCAAATCCACCGAAGCTGTGGCCTTCAATACCCAAATGCGTATTATCTACCCACCGTTGCTTTTTTAAATAATTCACAGCGGCAAGGACGGCCTTTAAAGCGCTATTGCCAGGTTTACCAATTTGATAGTATATATCGGGCCTGTAAACAACATATCCATTACTGACAAACCAGGGTATATTTATCGGCCCATGGCTAATTCCGGGTGATAAATATAAATTCAGTTCGTCTGAATTTCGTTCATAAATAGAAAATATGACCGGATATTTCCTGCTAGGGTCGAAATCCTCAGGTTTATATACTAGTCCCGTGTATGATATTCCATCTTCACTAAACTTTACTAATTCTGATTTAAGCCATCTATATTTTCGCTGCGGTTCGAAATCCGTCAATTTCAAAAAACTTCTAAAATTACTGGTAATATAAAAATTAGGAGCGCTTTGTGAACTCATTCTAATGATCAAATACTCATTTGTGTCTGTAGCCTTCTGAGGTGGATAAAAAGCGGACTGTTCACCATTCCAAAATCCAAATACATATGGGCCCACAAAGCACGAATCAGGGCTCTGCGTTCTGTCAAGTTTTATTTCATAGAAACCCATATCCTTCGTGCCCAAATTAAATCCTCTTACAATAAGTCTTCTCTCATGATCTAAGTATCCAGTTACATCATGCTCCAAAAAAGGGATCTCAAATCGAATAGAATTATGCTCTCCAAAATTACCAGTAATGTTAATAGGTTTTTTGCTTCCATAAGGATCCAATTGCCAAATATCAAAATCCGATCCAACTAAAAGACATCCATCGTTATTACTCCACTTTATTCCACTTCGTATTGTCGGTACTGACCAGTCTCTATCGTGTAAATTCCACTTGATTAAAACTCCTGATGTAATATTCCTTTTTGTGCCGGATTGGCAATCATAAGTAAAATAATTCTGTTCTTTCTTGTCATAAAAAACAATCCACCTTCCCGTAGGTGATAACTCAATAGATGCGTTATTAATATCCAAGGCGCTTCTTACTAACTTCCTTGTGCCATCAAAAAGCGATACAAGGTAATAGGAAATTCGAGTATTATGGTTCCAAAATGACTCATAATGCCCCCCTACATCATGACTATTGCTTAAAAGACAAAAATCACCTGAGCAAGCAACCAGAAATTCATTCTTACTTTCCAAAATATTGATATTACCTGAAGCGAGATTTACATTGGCTTTGAAGATATTCTTGTGTACATCGTAATCTTTCCCAAAAAAAGAATTAAACCTGAAGTCCAAATAGCTATATATATGCACTATAGAAGAACTTTCTTGATTATTAGTCCCTCCTGCAATTCTAAGATCATAAAATATATTTCTGTCGTTTGGATCAAACTTAATAGAAGAATTTGCTAATTCGTACATTACCCCATTTCTTTCAATTCCTCCTTTTACTAAACTTACCATCGAATCCCTTTCAACATTATACAATACCAGAGAACGGGTGTCGTCACCTTTAGCACGATCATTTACTAATAGGGCTATGCTTGATCCAGTTCTATTAAGTGTCAATTGTTCAATAGTCTTAAAATGGCTATTGCCCAACCAAATACATCTATCTTTGAAGTTTAATAAATCCAAGCGCGTCACTCGCCTATTTCCAGAACTATTAGTTTCAACCGTGATAACGTTCCCATCTTCAGAAAATTGGTACTTTTCAACATTTGCATAGGACTTCTGCTCGCTGGAAGTCAAAGACCTAATAGTTAGTGAGTCAGGATGCTTGTTGTCTACATAGGCTATACACTCCTTTGAAAGTGAATTTGAAAGGCTATATCGCGAAGCATTAGCAATACTCCTCCTAGCTCCTGTTTTTAACTCAAGTATAATAATACTATCTGCAGAAGTATTAAAAACAAATAATTCGCTATTTCTGCTAAATTTCTCATTTGAAGCGCCTAAAATCGCAATTTCTTGAGAAGAAATTAAGTTTCTCACATTGATCACGCTTGATTCGGCGCGGTTTGAAGAAAGTGTATAATATACGAAACAACCATTAGGACTCAATCCAGCAGGACCAATGCCAGGCCATTCCCTTATTGCACTAGTATCCATCGGCGGTTTTTGGGCTCTACCGTAAACCAAAATAAAAACAAGGAAGACCACTAAACAAACTTTCCTCATCATAAAATACATCCTTTTTACAATAGTGTACTTGCTCTATTCTATACACTAAAATAGAGGTAAATAAAATTCTAAAAAAATGTTCGGCATATCAAGAAAGATCAAAATTAAACTGCGGTAAGAGTGCAGGCTGTCGCCAAACTCCACCGCAGTCAGACGCCATTCTAGTATTCTACCTCTTTGTGTTATTTTGCCGATTCCTTATATAATTCCCAGGTTGCACTCCCCCTTTCCATTAACTCCAAATTCTTCTTCATTTCTTCATTGTAGGGACTTTGCTTCACCGCGATCGCCTCCCATGCAATTGCTTGTTTAGACGCCCCTAACTTATAGAGGATATTAGCATAGGTATCAATATATTCTCCCATTGGATTAATAGTCATTGCGTGACTGCTCCATTCCAGTGCTCTACTCAATTCGTATTTGTCGGTACTATATTTGAATACCTGCCAAGCTCTGCTATTCCAGGCAAAATCGTCAGAACTGTTCGTATCTGCGCTACTTTGCATGACTGTATATTTATCAATATACTTGATAAACTCCTTAAGGTAATGTGGGTACTCTTTCTTACGAAAATACCAAGTCACTTTAGAAGCCGTAACAATGCGATCCGCATAATACCCGTTATACCCACTTTGAACTATCTTATATATCCTATTCCAGTCTGGCGGCTCTACTCCTTTTCCCATTAGTTTGGGTTCGTCATTTAATAATTCCTTGTACAATTTCGCATATACAAGATCTTGAGCAAAACATGGATCGTGCATAACACTATCAATCTGATCTGCTCTATTAAAGAAGAATTTAAATCCAAAATTCCTTGAAGTAAAAGTCATTTCTTTAAGAAACTCGATGTTTTCAGAACTTAGCCAACTTTTCTCGTGCAATGAACCAAAATACGAGCCGATTAAGTTATCTATCATCCCTGTATCATTAAGCAATATCAAGGCTTTTTCTGCCAGACGCTTTATTAAACTGAAATCTCTCGCCCCCTCTTTATACTTCTGCAACATTAAATAATAATTGTTGCTCGAATCGGTGCTTGCAATAGCCACTTTAATAAAATCATCCGGTACGACAAAACCAAGACTCATGTTCAGGATTCGACCTTGACTATCAAAAAACAGAAACGTTGGAAATGCATTTACCTTATATTTAATAGCCAATTCGTGAGCATCAAAATATGAGGC
Organism: Bacteroidota bacterium; assembly: GCA_030706735.1. Lineage (GTDB taxonomy): Bacteria > Bacteroidota > Bacteroidia > Chitinophagales > Chitinophagaceae > Puia. The sequence continues at coordinate 3,811 of JAUZNZ010000053.1, forward strand.
TTTTACATCATCGTTATCCTTATTAGTCGTATCCATCTGAACTTTTGCCGAAATAAACCGCTCGTTCATAAGATTCCCCACCCTAAATTGGGGATATACTTCAGTATCCATCCGTCGGCATGGCTGGCACCAACTTGCGTAACAATCTATGAAAATGCACTTTTTTTCTGCTTTTGCTTTGGCAACTAACGCATCCCATGCAAATCGCCTCTCGAATAGAATACCACTATCCCGACGATACGCACCAGCCTGGTGTTCTTTAGCGAGACCTGGGAAGCCAAAACCAATTAATAGTACAGCGAAAGAAATTCTCAAACTCATATGCAAGTATTTTATTAAATCTAATAGTCAATTGTCCTTCACACATCTGACAGCACCGGCAAATTGATACGATGCTTGGCGATCAACATTCATAGCAGAGGGGTCTCCAAAAAAGCGGACGAAATTCGCCAATCTGGCAACCCCTGTAGTAGTAGATGTTCCAGTCATATAACAAAAGTTTGTTCCAAAGCCTACATATGTCGACGAAGATGAACTGGCCGTCAGATTACCCCCAAGCCGCAAATTCAAGCCTGTAGAACCGCCTACTAATAATTTAGATCCTATCGGATTAGTCATGTTTCTACTAGCAATACCGTTTAGTCCTGTATCAGATGCAAGCATCCCTTGATTATACTCCAACGTCTCCCATTCAGCATCCGTAGCTACGTGCCATCCCTTCGGCGCAAGAATGCGAGGATCATCAATTGCATAAGGATTATATAGCAGTCCATATTGAGACTTCAGAGTAGAATCACCATTCGGATAAGTAAATGCTCCTATATAGGTTTTATTCAATAAAGTAGCCCACCATCCAAAGTTATCTCTGAAACCATTAATGATAGTATCCCCGTTTTGATAATGTGTGACCTTCAAATCTGAGGTCATCCATGACTGTCCTCCTATTGTTATATAGCTATACACATTGCCATCAACATCAACTACTGTGTTCGCAGAACTTGACGTAAAACTAATCTCATTACCATAAGCAGTGCCATAACTATTGGTTGCATAGGCTCGCACATAGTATACCGTTTGAGAAGCCAGTGGCTTAAGACTGTCCACAAAATTTCCAGTTCCCGAATTATCGACTGTGAAAAAATTAGAACCCAAAGTAGGATGTGCACTAGTCCCATAAACTAATCCCCTTGCCGTCACGCTTGCCCCCCCATCACTACTGACAGTACCCCCGCTCGTTGCCACAAGAGGTAAGATATTCGAAATGGCTGCAGTTGTGACCGAAGCCAAGCCCTTTAAAGTAATAAAACTCAATTCAGGCCCATAAGCAGTTCCAACCGCATTTGTAGCATAAGCCCTATAATAATAAGTGACGTTAGCGCTCAAATTGGAAAGATTACAGGTGAAATTGCCGGAAACAGCACTTGCCGGCGACAAGCTATCCCCCACGGTGGGATTTGTGTGCAACGCCCAACAGACTCCGCTTTGTGTGATGCCCGAGCCCCCATTACTCGTGATACCTCCTCCTACTTGCGCAGAACTAGCAGTGATATTACTGGCAGATGAGGTAGTTAAAGTTGCAATTGTCGAGTTATCCTTTTTGCAAGCAGAAAATAGGAGGAGATAGACTACTCCTTGTAAAATACGTTTCATGTCCTTGTGTTTTGGGTTCAAAAAATTAACAAAATGCTCTCGGGTACGGACAAAAGCTGCCTAAAGGATTAAGATCAGAAATATTGAAAGGAAGGATATCTAATATCCGACGTTTTGGCTTATATTTGGATTTTGAATGATATCGTACAATGGAACGGGAAATAATTGAGCATTTTCATTCCATGTAGTGCCCTTACTAAGGGCAGCCGACTGCATCACACTATCCATCCAACCACTTCTTTGTAGATCAAACCACCGATTGCCCCACTCCGTAAATAATTCAACCTGCCGTTCATGCATTATAGAATACAACAATGAATTCATATTGCTCCCCTTGATACTATCCAACCCAGCTCTAACGCGTATAGCATTAAGATCATTCTCAGCAAGGGTAAGTTCATTCTGTTTTGCCCTAGCTTCGGATCTGATTAGGAATTGCTCACCGAGCCGAAATACCATCAAATACTCCGTAACAGGCGCATTCAGAGTAGCACTTTTATATTTATACGGAAAATAGTAAACTGTAGCATAAGGGGTACCTACACTATCTATCCAACTCGCCCTCCGTCTATCTTGGGGTTCAAATGCATGTAGAAGCAAGGAACTAATATACACGGGATAACCAGGGCCAAGGGTTGGTCCATTTATAGGAAGTAAAAAAACCTTTGCGTCTTCAGTATTCCATCCAGGATTTACTGGTTGTAATTGCCAAATCGCCTCATGGCTGTTTTTCAAAAAAACATTATTAAGAGAATCAAGCCCATACAATGAGTTGTTAATAATACTAGTCGAGGTGATTTCTGCAGAATCGTATTGCTTATTATATAAATATACTCTGGAAAGCAACGCAGTAGCGGTCCACTTGTTAGGCCTGCATCTCTCCGTAGTTAGAGTTTTTGCATCAGAGCCAACGTAATTGGTGGATAGCAGACTTGAGGCAGAAAGTAGATCCCCTATTATTTGACTATATACTTGAGACTGGGGAGACCTATGGAGCTGACTATTTAGCTGATAATCGCTGCTCGTTGTCAATGGGACCTCTCCATACAAATTAGTTAAATAAAAATAAAAAAAAGCCCGCATAAACTTAGCTTCCCCAAGTAATTGGGTTTTCACAGAAACACTCAATTTGTCGGCAGCCTCGAGTCGTTCAATAGCAAGGTTGACTGTATAGATTTTACTATATAAATCACCCCATATTGAACCCGCATCACCACTTGTTCCAGTCCCGGAATTTAAATGATTTAGGAAATATTGAGCTAGCCGTTGATTTCCATTCTGTGCGCCCCCATACAATGAAAGCTCATCGGAAGAGAGCCCGCAAGCAATGGAAATGCCATCAACACTAGTACCAGAAGATACTGATGCTTGACTCATTAATTCGTAAAGGCCTGTTAAGACTGCCGACGCAGTCTGATCGTTTGTATAGACATTATCGCTTGTAAGGGCGGTATTCGGGCCCGATACCACAACTAACTTCTTGCATGATTCAAAAATCAACGTAGCCGGTGTATAAACCAAAATAATTTGAATAATAATTATTCTCAGATTTTTCCACATCACATTCCTATTTTAATGCCAAATGTCAGCACGCGCAATGGAGGTAGAGATGATATCGATTTAGTTGCGACATCAAATCCCTGGTAATTTGTAATGGTAAATAGATTTTCACCTTGAGCGAAAAAAGTAATATCTTTCAAATGAACCCTACTTTTAAATGAACTTGGCATCTCCCAATCTATACTAATGTTCCTAAGTCTCAGATAAGAAGCATCTCTGTATATCATGTCGCTATTCCTGGCATCCGTAATTGAGTTTAGGAGACGTAGATCTTGACTATATTTTTCATTAGGTTGTACATCCCCAGGTTTAGACCAATGATTAAGCACATAAATCGGCTGATTGGATTCGCCAGCATTAAAATATCCTGGAATCCCATTGAATAAGTAAGAAGCCGCCAAGGATTGCTTTGTAAAATCCATTGTAAATTCCACCTCCAAACCTTTATAACTAATTGAATTCACAATTGCCCCAAAAAACTGAGGAGACACATCAAGTTTTCGCACCATATCCGTCGCAATATTTGGCGACGTTGTCGGATAACCTTTGAAATCCGAAAATTTGTTAATCCCGCTTATCGGATCTACGCCCACAAAACGATAGACGTACGTGGTATATAACGAGTTGCCAATCCGTCTGGCCAAATTCGCTATATCACCCCCAGACAATAACTTATTCCTATTCAATGTAAAATTGAATGTCGAGGTCCACAATAATTTGGACGACTGCACATTCGTCGACTTAATTTCAAATTCAATCCCTTGATTCTGGACTATGGCATCTAGATTTCGATTAATTGCTGTAAACCCCGTTATCGAAGGCAGAGGAAATTGAAGTAATTGATTAGATGACCTGTTTCTATAATAGTCTCCATTTATGAGTAACATCCCATTCCAAAAGCTAAGCTCTAAGCCAATTTCTAGCTTTCGGGTTTCCTGCCAAGCCAGATCGGGTGTATAAATCCTAGTAGGTTGAATGCCGACAGCCCCTTGATAAGGGGCACCTCCGACAATTGGTGCGTACAAATCCATAAATGAATAATCACCGATATCATCACTTCCAGTTGTCCCATAACTACCCCTCAATTTTCCAAAATTGATGAACGGCAACTTTTGTTTTATGAATTTATTTTCAGAAAATATCCAGCCAGTTCCGATAGCCAAAAAATCATGAAACTGTGCTAGAGGTCCGAACCGACTGCTTCCATCACGTCTCGAAGTAATGTCCAATAGGTACTGCCTATTCCATACATAGTTGATCCTTCCAAACGCTGCATTATATTTATAAGTTGCCTGCGAAGATGAAATTGGAACAATCGTGGTTGCAGACATGATGTCCTGCATCGCCAAATCATTATTGAAGCCAGAAGCAGTTATAGACTGTGATAGGCTGTTGCTCTGATTTATGGTTGATCCTACTAAGAGATTCAAAATACCCTTACCTATCTTTCGCGTATAAGTGATCTGCGGTTCGACTATCCATTGCTTCACAGAATTGTTATTAAATGTTGATGTTCGCTGGATAGTCGCCCAAATAGCAGGATCTCTTGATTGCAATGGAACCAGTTGCGCATTGTCCGTTTCAATATCTGTATATCCCGCACTGATCTTTATTTCTAAGCCGGGTAGGATTTGATAGCTTAACAATGCGTTATTTAGAAAAGTGTTTGTCTTAACAAGAAACTTAGCCTGTAATAAGGCCAACGGATTTCCATTCGGCCAGGAAGTGAAACCAGAAGGACCAGGCGCCCAATTTAAGTCACCGCTTGGCAGATATAGGGCAGGTGCATCTGGCGCTAATTGCAGAGCTAAAGTTGTGAGATCAATTGCCGGTAAATTATTGTACCCGAGGGCATAGATGCCAGAAAGGGAAAATTTGAATTTATTGTTAGGAGAAACAGTACTCAGATTATAGTGTAGGGAACCCTTTTGATAATTAAAAGCACTTGGAAATATGGTAGTCTCTTTATCATATCCGGCACTCACCAGAAATTGTGTATTACTGTTGCCCCCACTTAGCGATGACTCAATATCTGTAAACTGAGCACTCCCACCTAACAGTACTTTTTGCCAGTCCGTTTGCCGCGTCGTGTCCCAGAGAGTCAGATCGTAATCGGCATACGGATTTATTTTCGCGTTGTCATTCTTAAATGCCTGATAGCGCATATCCAGGTATTGCCTGCTGTTCAAAAGCTTCATTTTATCAGGTACCTTGCCCCATCCACTCTTTGCCGAAATTAAAGTATTCAGATTTCCGGCTTTCCCCTTCTTGGTACTAATTAAAACAACACCATTTGCGCCGAGGGCGCCATAAATTGCAGTTGCGTCTGCATCCTTAAGAACATTAACCGACTCAATATCCGCCGGATTAATATAGCTTAATGGATTTCCTTGTCCACCCCCATTACTTGTGCCCAATGTGCCTCCACTTAATGCAAAAACATTTTGCCCGGGATAAGGCACTCCATCAATAATAAACAGTGGCAAGTTGCTCCCAGATAAGTTATTAATGCCCCGAAGATTAATGGAAATCGATGACCCTGGCAGTCCAGTCGTCTGATATATTTGCATCCCGGGTACAATTCCCGTCATTGCCTGTAATACGTTACTTACGGGCTGTTTTTCGATATCTTTACTGGTAACGGTAGTCATAGCTCCAGTATTCAGACGGTTCGTAGTCGTCCCATATGCTATTACTTGAACCTGATCCAACGAATTTGCAGAAATGCTTAGAAATAAATTCAACGACATGTCTCCGTGTACCAAAACTTCTTTCGATTGATACCCAGAATATGAAACTTCAATTTTTGATTTATCTGGGACATTCTTAAGTAAAAAAAACCCCACGCTATTTGAGGTAGTTCCTTCCTTTGTGCCCTTAATCCCAATTGATGCTCCCTCAAGTGGTTCGCCTTTTTCATTTGATACAGTACCGCTAATTGTCTTACCAATCTTTTCAGAATTTCTTGATTTAATTTCTCTAGCCTTGATAACTATTGTTCTACTTACGATAGAATAGGTAAAGGGCTGATCTCGACAACAGACATCCAGAACCTCTTGAAGGCTTGCATTCGTCATGGCTATGTCGATCCTTCTTTCCACATCCTTCCACTGATCTTGAAAAGCATACTGATATCCTGTTTGCCTACTAATCTCTTTCAAAATGGTCTCGATAGTGACATCGTGAAGATTGAGGGTAATTTTTCCCTGCGCATGAGCCGACTCAGCGTTAACTTGAATAGAGAGAATGACAAGTAACACTGACAACTTGATCAGTATCCGGCAGAAGATTTTCGAACGTCGTTCCAAGGTAGAACGGTGTAGGATCTCAAGCATACGGCCTTTCTATTAAAAACTTAAATGTCTTATGAGTTGTTTATCTTGAATTGATTAGAATAGAAAGGGGACAGGTCAAATGATTACGATAAGGTAAAATGGTCGTACTTATATGGCAAGAGCAAATAAAGCGTCAAAAGTGAGAGATGGTAGACACCATCTCTCTTAATGGTTAATGGCTGAATTAGAGCAGCAATTAAATGCACACATGAGAAAACTAAAAGTTTAGGGCAATACGGTCACTGTCTGGCCTTCGACCCGGAACCGGTAACCACTCGATTCCAGGATCTGCAGCACATCTGACAGGTAATTCGATCTGCTCACGTGTGCGGTTAAGTGCCTGGCGCTCTTTCCGCCCTCATATTTGACGTCGATCGGGTACCAGCGTTGAAGATCGTCCATGACGGTCTCGATATCGGCACTTTGCCATTGGAAGAATCCTTCCTTCCAGGCGGTCACCTGATCGATATCTGCATTTGAAAGAACGTTGATTTTTGATCCGACTTGCGCCTCTTGTCCGGGATGGAGGATCACCTCTTCTTTCTCTCTCCCCACCTGGACCGCTCCGTCCACAAGCGTCACCTTGGCATTTTTCGAATAGGCATTGATGTTAAAACGGGTGCCGAGCACGTTGACATAGGTTCCGTCAGGTATTTTTACCCGGAAGGGTTGATGTTTGTCTCTCGCGGCCTCGATGAATACTTGCCCGGTGACTTCGATCTCACGTTCTCGGCCGGTAAAGGCCGTCGGGAATTTTGCACTGGACATCGCGTCGAGCCAAACCTTCGTGCCGTCCGGCAGAGTGACCTGGTAGGTTCCGCGATCAGTCGTCACGGTGTTGAAGTTAACCAGTGCTTCCGTCGTCGCGGGTGCGTAGGCCAATTGTCCGCCGGCCACCTTGGACACCTTGCTCTTGCCCTCTTCGGCGACCAGCCCCTGTTTGGCTATATCGAGGTCGATCCGGTTGCCGTTGCCCAGGGTCAGTATCGCGCCCCTTCCACCGGGAGCAATTTCAACCGGCGCGGTGGCTTTCGCTGCGACAGGCGCAGAACTCTTCGGCTTCGGGCCGTAAAAGAGCCAGCCCGCCATGAATATCATTCCGGCCATACAAGCCGCTGCCAGGTAAGTCCAGGTCCGATGCGGCGCGGAACTCGCGCGACGACCTTGTTCGATCTTGCGCCGGATCGACTCGTCGTTCACGCTGTGCATATAGCCGAGGTGCATGAGCAGTTTGGCCTCTTCGCTGTTGTCTACAAAGAACTTTTTGCCTTCATCCGAGGTTTTCAGCATGTCGGTCAGTTCGGTCCATTCGTCCGGGGTCAGCTCGTCGCTTAGATATTTCTTCCAAAGCAGACCCCATCTTGATTCTTGTGCCATGCGATACATCTATAAGTGAAAAAAGACCTCGCTGAAATCCTTCCATAAGTGTTACAACGACAGATAAAAGAATTTCAGAAAAGTTCACAGAAACTTCACAAAATGATAATAATTAGAGAAAACTCTAGTTCTAGTGGATAGGAAGGAGGTATAACAGGTAGGTAATTGTAGCGACCAGCCCTTTTCGAAGCAGGGTGGATTTAAGCGTATTTTGTGCGGAATTCTTCTCGCGGGATACACTGGCTTCGCTGATGCCGAGCGCCGAAGCGATCTCTTTACCGGACTTCTTCCCGAAGAAATGCATTTTGAAGATCTCTCTGTTTCGCTCGGGTAATTCTTCGATCTCATTCATGAGCTGCGAGATCATTTCGGCATGCATCCGCTCGAAGTCGATGGCTGATTCTTCCACTTCGGTGCTAATGGACTTCACATCCCGGAACACGTTGCGGCGGCGTTTGTTTCGTACGTAGTGATTGGCGATGGCATTTCGGGCGACCATGAATAAAAAGGCCTTGATATGATCCAGGCTTTCGATATTCTCCAGGTTCTCCCACAGGCGAACGAACGCCAGTGCCGTCATATCTTCGGCTTCGGAGACATTATAGTTGAGGAGTTTGAGCGAATACGAATAGATGGCGACCTTGTGCGTTTCATATACCTCGCGGAAGATCGCCTCGTCACCCTGCCTGAATCGGGCAAGCCATTCATTATCATCACCCGTCTGGATCATGATATACTCCGCCTTTTTGACAATACGTGATGGCATAGTCAGAACCTAATTCAAACTGGTTAATCGCTACTAAAAGGAATAAAAGGACACAGTTCTTACCGAATGGCGCGCTAATAGATAGGTTCAGTCTTGCGGCAGGATACTAGGTGACAAGTTTAGGCCAAAATAATTAATTTTCTCATTTTAGCTAAACAAAGCACTTATACAAATTAATCAAAATAGGACAGAAATGACATAGGGATAGAATAAATTCTACATAGTCATTTTTTTTTGTCCCTGTTATTGGATAAGAAATAATCCCTTCGCGCCGGGTCAAATATAAGGAAGGTTTTCGAATATTGGTCTAATTAGACCACTTAATTTTTTTATAGATTTTCCTCTAGTTTTGCGTTGCGGCATCCGATCCGGCCACCAAATGCTTCTCGATCGCCTCGCCGATCTCCTGCAACAGGTCCTTATCATAGTAGTTCGTCGCGGGTTCTCCATCCCCACAGGTAAAGTCCCATACATCCGCAACGTGGTTGGACAATTTGCCTTGGATACGCAGGTGGCTTTCCTGGTTTTCGCTCTCTAAATCAATGGAATACCGGCATTCCCCTGCTCTTTCGAAAGGGGTCACCAGGCCGATAAATGGTGCATTTTGGTAGGTGAATTCGATCTGAAATGGATCTGTAGACATGGCCTTGGGTTTGAGGAATGTCCCGCAAATAGCCGGCCAATGAGCATTTTCTACTCTCGTTCGATCATGGTTTCTCCAAGGTTCAATAGCTTGAACATCGCCTCGGTGATGATCTTACCGTTCAGGGCGATGTCCATCGAGGTGCACCCGATCACCCGGAGGTTCACCGGCAGGCCATTCGGCACCTCCATCAGGTCCATATGCAGCATGTCCGTCTCATTGACAGCATCGGTACCTCGCAAAGAGTCAAAAAGCGAGTAAGCGAATTGACGGTCGCAGCCAAGGTCAAAGCGCCCGAAGCATTCGAAACCATTGGCCGTTCGCATATTCAGGCTGATAAAATAGGACGTTTTCATTGTAAATGGTTTTGGGTCCACAAAAGACATAAGGACGGCTGCCAAATCCCGCCGCCCTTATGTGATGAAATTTCCCTTATAGAATGGGGTTACTGCACATTGATCTTGCGGGAAATCTTTTGGGCCTGTTCTTTTTTCGGCAGGCTGAGATAAAGGACGCCTCCCTCATAACGGGCCGATATATTATCGGCGTCAACGGTGTCGTCCAGGGTGAAGCTCCGGCTGAACGATTGCCGTTTAAACTCCCGGCGCAGCCATCCTTCCTGCTGCCCCCCGGATTGGGTCGACTGCTGACTTTCGTTTGAGATGGTCAGGGTGCCATTGCTAACCTGAAGTTGGAAGTCCTCCTTATTCAGGCCGGGAGCCATCAATTCGATCTCAAAACTTTTCTCCGTTTCGCGGATGTTGACCGGCGCCTGGTTGCGAGACGCCAATCCATTAAAACCCCAATAATCGTCGTCGAAAAAACGATTCAGGTTGTTTTGGAAGAGCTGGTCAACAACACTTCCAAAAGTTGCCGTCCTGGCATTGTCTTTCTTGATGATGTTTGTCATGATATCCTCCTTTTGTTTTGTGGATCTGATTTGCCCCAATCAATCTGAATGCCGTAATGTGGCAATATGAAAAATTGACATTTCGATAACGGGATCCCCGCCCTCCATGCTGAAAAAATTTCAGCGATCTGAAATTTCGACGGCGAACTCAAAACCGCCCAGTCTGCGTTCGGAACCGGATACGCTGCCGCCCTCCTAATTTGCTAACCTATTTATTCCCAACACATTGTAGAAATGGCGGCGCATTTTAACTGCGGGGATTAAGCCAGGCCACTTTTTGTTCGGCCTGATGCGCTTTGCCGATGATATCGCGATAGAGTTCCGGCCTCCTCGCCTTCCGGTAGCGATGTCCCCCGGCCTGCTCCAGCTTTTGCGGAGTGAGCACGGCCGTGACGAATTCGTTGTCAAGGCTCCTGCATTCGGCGATAATTTCGCCAAAGGGATCGAGGATCATGGAACAGCCATTCTTGAGCTGGTCGTCATCCATGCCGATGGGATTGGAGAAGACGGCATAAATACCATTGTCATAAGCTCTGGCCGGCAGCCATTTCATCAGCCAGCTCCTTCCTTTCAACCCATCGAATTCCTTTCGCAGCAGTTCCTTATTCAATTCCTTGTTATCCCACAAACCCGCATCGACAAAGCCGGCCCCTGGCCGGGGTGAAGGCGTACACATGGTGACATGCGGCATGAAAATGATGTCTGCGCCCAACAAGGCCGTGGCACGTACATTCTCGATGACATTGTTGTCATAGCAGATCAATATCCCGCAGGTCCATCCGTGCAGGTTAAAGACGGTATATTGATCTCCGGGCGTCAGGTAGGGATTGATGAACGGATGCAGCTTGCGATGTTTTGCGATCAGTCCATGGCCATCGACACAGATATAGGGCTTATACAGATTATCATCTGCGTCCTTTTCGAACAGGCCGGCCAGGATCGCGAGATCGAACTCTGCGGCGATTTGAATTAAGGCCTCGGTGCTTGGTCCATCGGGGACCGGTTCGGCCAGATCGAACATTTGTTCCCTGGTCAGATGCCGGGCAAAGCTATAGCCGGTAAGGGAACATTCGTGGAAGGCAATGGCCTGCGCCCCGGCACGTGCGGCCTTTTCTGCGAGCTCCCGGATGATGCCCAGGTTATAGGTCTTATCCCCCGATCGGTTCTCGAATTGGGCGGTGGCGATGCATAGATCTTTCATGGTCCAAACCTACGAAATCCGTACTTTCAGCGTCGCTAAAATCACTACTATGCATGCACCTATTCACGATGCCGGACGCAGACGCTGGTTCAAGACGAGCGCCTTGCTTGCCGCTACGGCGGCGACTTCGGGCCTGATGGCCTTCGAACCCTTGCTGGCAGCCCCTCCCAGGATGCCGATCCCCTCCTCACCTGAGGCCGATGATAGCCTGTACATGATCGGCCCGCGCGACGGCTATTCACCCTATATCGGCTCCCTGGTCTCGATGATGAATTATAATCGCTCGACGATCATCAAGCTGACGGCCGGCATGACGATGGAGCAGCTCGACCACCTGCATGACCCGCAGTCGAATACGATCGGGGCCTTGCTGATGCACCTGGCAGTCGTTGACAAAGTGTATTACATGAACTGTTTTGAAAAGAACCGCGAATTCACCGACGAGGAAAAGAAGTTTTGGGAGCCGGCCCTTGATCTGGATGAGAAAGGACGCGCCGAAATTAAGGGCAAGGACCTGGCTTATTATGTTGACTTGATGACAACCACCCGCGCCCAGACCCTCGAAGCGTTGAAGACCAAAGATGACAAATGGCTGCTGGCTGTCGATTATCTATTTTCCAAGGACCAGAAGTTCAACAATTACTGGAAGTGGTTCCATGTCTGCGAACACGAATCGCATCACCGCGGTCAGATCTCCTGGCTGAAGAAAAGGTTGCCGGGGATGAAAGACGTAAAAGATTAAGGATACCCATAAGCACAAAAAACCCATCCAGGGCAAACCCGGACGGGTAGGTATTAATGCACACATGAGAAAACTGAAGAGGCAAGAATTTCAGTGCCCACTCATCATTTTCGTGATTTAGCTATTCAAATTTCCAATAAATTAGTCCGTCATTGCACTAATAATCAATTTCCTCTATGCGTAAATTTATCCTTCAGCTCCTGGTAGCCATCGCCGCAACCTCCCCCGCCTCCGCCCAGATCAATGCGGCCCTCTTCCGCTTTCCGGCGGTATCGAGGACGCAGATCGTATTCACCTACGCCAACGACCTCTGGATCGTGGCCAAGGAGGGCGGCCGCGCCTCGCGCATCAGCTCGCCGCCCGGCGTGGAGAGCTTCCCCCGGTTCTCGCCCGACGGCAATACCATCGCCTTTACCGCGGACTATGACGGAAATAATTCCATCTATACGATCCCGTCCAGCGGCGGCATCCCGACCCGCATCACCTGGCAGGGTTCCACGGAACGCGTCGTGGACTGGTACCCCGACGGCAAGTCCCTATTGTTCGCCTCCGGCCGGGCAAGCGGCCGCGAACGCTTCGACCAGTTCTTCAAGATCGCCGCGGGCGGCGGTCTCCCCGAACGCCTGCCCATACCTTATGCCGAGTTCGGCACGCTGTCCCCCGATGGTCATAGCGTCGCACTGACCTTTGAATCGCAGGTATTCCGCAATTGGAAGCGTTACCATGGCGGCTGGAATGGCCGCATCCACCTGTTCAACCTGGCGGATTATTCCTCCCAGGATATTACCGGCAACAGCGACGCGGACGACGAACTCCCCATGTGGCACGGACAGTGCATCTACTTCCTATCCGACCGCGGCTCGGATAAGCGCATGAATCTCTGGCAGTATGAACTCGACGCCAAAACCTTTACCCAACTGACGCATTTTACCGATTACGATAGCCACTACCCCTCCCTCGGGCCCGATGATATCGTCTTCGAAAATGCGGGCAAACTATACCTCTACAACCTGGCCGCCAAGAGTTATAAAGAAGTTTCCGTGCAGGTCGTCACCGACGAAATGCCCCTTCGCCCGGCCATGACTTCCGCCGACAAATACCGGAGCCATTCGACGATCGGCCCCGATGGCAAACGCATATTGGTCGAGGCGCGCGGCGATATTTTTTCCGTTCCCGCAGAGAATGGCCCCGTCAAGGACCTGACCCAGACGCCGGCCATCGCCGAACGCTACCCCGCCTGGTCGCCCGACGGCAAGACGATCGCCTACTGGTCGGACCGCTCCGGGGAATATGAACTGATGCTGCGCGACGCGGGACAGGCCGGCACGGAACGGCAAGTCACGAATTACGGTCCCGGCTTCCGCTATCAACTATTCTGGTCCCCGGACAGCAAGCTCCTGGCCTTCATCGACCAGGCCATGAAGATCCATATCTATGACCGCACGACCGGCAAGACGACAGACGTCGACCAGGGCCTGCGGCTCATGCACGGCGGCTGTGAAGCCTTTACCGCCAGCTGGTCGCCCGATAGCCGATGGCTCACCTATGACCGCGACCTGCCCAACGGACATACCGGCGTGTTCCTCTTCGACTTCACGAACAAGATGCTGCACGCCGCCACCGCCGGCTATTACAGCGGTTCCAGCCCCGTCTTCGACCGGGAAGGCAAGTATCTCTTCCTGCTGACCAGCCAGTCTTTTAATCCGATCTATAGCGACCTCGACAATACCTTCATCTATCCGAACTCGACGCGCCTGGCCGCGATCGTGCTGAAAAAAAGCACCCGCTCGCCCCTGTATCCAAAAAATGATACGGTGGCGATGAAAAAAGATGAGGCCGCCGCCACGCCCGCCGCTCCGGCCACCCCGCCGGCAGCAGACAAAAAAGAGAACACGCCGCCCCAGCCGGTGGACATCGAGTTCGACGGCCTCGAGTCGCGGCTTATCTTCCTGCCCGGAGATCCGGCCAATTATGCCAGCCTGCAATCCGGCGCCGAAGGCCGCCTGATCTATCAACAGCGACCCAATACCGGCGCCGCCACGAAGGCCCGGCCACTGATGTTCTATGACCTGGACAAACGCAAATCGAAGATGATCCTCGACGATGCCAATGGATATCAACTGGCGGCTGACGGCAAGCACCTCCTCGTCAACAAGGACGGCAGTCTCTATATCATCGCGGCCGACGAGAACCAAAAACTCGAAAAGAAATTGCCCACCGCCGATATGCAGATGTGGGTCGACCCGCGCGCGGAATGGAAACAGATCCTGGTGGACGCCTGGCGCATCGAACGCGATTATTTCTATGACCCGCACATGCATGGGGTGGACTGGAACCTGGTCAAACAACGCTATCTCGCCATGCTGGAAGGCGCGGCGACCCGCGAGGAACTGGATTTCATCATCGGCGAAATGATCGGTGAGCTCAGTTCTTCGCATACCTATCACGGTGGTGGCGCGGGTGAAGAGACGCTGCGTGCTACCGTCGGTTACCTGGGCGTGGATTGGGAGGCCGATGGGGATCACTACCGGATCAAACGGATCATTCGCCCCGCTCCCTGGGACGCGGAGGCGCGTTCGCCCCTGGACGAGCCGGGCGTCGCCGTCAAGGAGGGGGATTATATCCTCGCCGTGAATGGGATGGAACTGACTACCCGAACCGAGCCCTATGCACTGTTCAAGAATCTCGCAGGTCATTCGGTCGAACTGACCTATAACAGCACGCCAAATCTTGCCGGCGCGCACACGGTGGTCGTCGAGGCCATGGCCGATGAGTCGCGCCTGCGCCATCTTGCCTGGATCGAGCAGAACCGCCGTCGCGTGGAAACCGCTACCGGCGGCGCGGTGGGCTATATTTATGTCCGCAGCACGGGCACCGACGGACAGAATGAATTGATCCGCCAGTTTACGGCGCAGCTGGACAAGAAGGCGCTCATCATCGACGAGCGCTTCAATAGCGGGGGGCAGATCCCGGATCGCTTCATCGAAATGTTGGACCGCAAACCGCTGGCCTTCTGGGCGACCCGCGACGGCACGCCCTGGCAGTGGCCGCCCTCGGGAAATTTCGGGCCGAAGGTCATGCTCATCAATGGATGGAGTGGTTCTGGCGGTGATGCGTTCCCTGATTATTTTAGGAAGGCGGGCCTTGGCCCCCTGATCGGCGACCGCACCTGGGGTGGATTGATCGGCATCAGCGGCGCGCCCGGTCTGATCGATGGAGGCAATATCACCGTGCCGACCTTCCGCATGTACAATCCCGATGGCACCTGGTTCAAGGAGGGACATGGCGTCGATCCGGATATTCCCGTTGCGGAAGACCTGACGCAGGGCGCCAAAGGTGTGGACAACCAGCTCGAACGCGGCATCCAGGAGATCATCGCCTTGCTGAAGACAAAGGGATTCACGCCGCCGAAGACGCCGCCGTACGAAAAAAGATAGCTGCCCCGAAGGCATAAGCCATCGACGCAGCTACTGTAGTATAACATAGTGGGTAGGAATCTATTTAGCGCCAACCATTATAGTGCGCTACTCTGCCGTTCTCGTCCAGGTACGTGGTGCGATACCTGCCTCTGTGCCTGAAACGGATTTCATAGAGGTCCGGTGCATACGGCCTTTCGATATGGACGTATCGATAACCTTCAGCGCCCGGATAGCGATCCTGCACGGTCTTCACCACATGATCAGGCACGTCATGGTTGTCATACCGAACATGCGTGTCCATGTGCCGTCCGCGGCTATCAAAATGGGCAGTGACGAAACCATTATCATTGTCACGGTCTTCAAAGCTCACGCTCCAACCTGCGCTGGAACGGATCCATTGGTTCGGCTGCGAATGCGGATATTCTTTTTGAAAAGACTCCCGAACCGGGGCAGGCGGCTCGTGTCGGTTCTGTGCGAAGGTAAATTGGGTTAACAGGAGACTAACCCCTGCGATCAAAAGTTTTTTCATGGTCATAGTTGTTTCCATAGAGTAGGTCAATAACCCTGCCACTCCCTTTTCAGGCGCAATCGTCCTCCCCGCCTTCGGGAACCGGGGCATTAACTCCACAAAAACACTTATTCGGTGCGCAAGCTCTTCACCGGATTCGCCAGCGCCGCCTTGATGGCCTGGAAGCTGACGGTCAGCAAGGCAATGAGGGCCGAAAGGAGGCCGGCCAGCGTAAAGACCTCCCAGCCGATGCCGGTGCGGTAGGCAAAGCCCTGCAGCCAGTAATGCATGGCCCACCAGGCCAGCGGAAAGGCGATCGCCGCGGCGATCAGGACCAGCAACAGAAAATCCGTGGACAATAACCTGACGAGGTTACCCACGGTCGCGCCCAGCACTTTGCGGATGCCGATCTCGCGCGTGCGCTGCTCCGCGGCATACGTGGCAAGGCCAAAAAGCCCGAGGCAGGCTATGCAGATCGCCAGCAGCGAAAAGGATAGCGAAATGCTTCCCATCCGCTGTTCGGTCTGATAATGATTATTGAAGTCGTCATCCATGAACGAATAATGGAAGGGTTGGCCGGGTGCCATTGACTTCCAGACATCCTCCACATGGCTGACCAATTGGGCAATATGGGCGCTACGCACGCGGAGGGCGATGCCTCCGCGGTCCTCCTGCAGGAACAGGCCCATGGGCGTCACCACCTGCCGCAGGGAATTGAAGTTGAAATTCCTGATCACGCCCACGATATGCCATTTCCTGAGGTCCTTGGACTGCACATCCCGCAGCTCATACAAGTTCCTGTTCAGCGGATCGGGGGATCCAAGCATCTTGGCCGCCGCTTCATTGATGACGATGCCCGTGGAATCGGTTGGGAATTCCCTGGAAAAGTTCCGACCTGCGAGCAGGTGCATCCCCAATGTCGGGATGTATTGTTCGTCCACCGACCAGACCTGCATGGAGATCGCCGTCTTCGGATCCAGGGCAGGGCTCAGGAAAAAAG
The DNA here is from genome assembly GCA_030706735.1 of Bacteroidota bacterium. GTDB lineage: Bacteria > Bacteroidota > Bacteroidia > Chitinophagales > Chitinophagaceae > Puia. Next base: position 20,922 of record JAUZNZ010000053.1, read on the forward strand.
CATTATCATTTCGGTTGTACCCCGTCGGCAGGTACCCCGTCATAGTGGCCCCTACCACCCCGGGTTCCTTCAGCAGCCGATCCTTGAAGGCGCGGACATTATCGCCCAGCGGATAACAATTCTGGACGATCAGCACATGCTCCCGGTCGAACCCGAGGTCATGCGTGCGGATATAGTGTAGCTGGTTATAGATCACGACGGTACCCACCATCAGAAAGATCGAGATGCCGAACTGAAATACGACGAGGCTGTTGCGCAGCCAGCCCGTACGGAAACCCGAGGCGATCTTGCCCTTCAGGACCGCGATCGGCCGGAACGCCGACAAAAAGAAGGCCGGATAGCTGCCCGCCAGCAGGCCCACGACGATGACCAGCCCGACCAGGCCCGGGGCCAGCCAGGGACGGCTCAGCAGCCCGATGCCCATCTGCTTGCCGGCAAGCTGGTTGAATAAGGGCAAAAAGAGCCAGGCCAGCAACAGGGCGAAGACCATGGCGATCAGGCTGATCAGGGTGGACTCGAGGATGAACTGGATCACGAGCTGCGGTCGCAGCGAGCCGAGCACCTTCCGGATGCCGACCTCGCGCGCGCGGTTCGAGGAACGCGCCGTCGACAGGTTCATAAAGTTGACGCAGGCGATCAGCAGGATGAAGGCCGCCACCGCGGAGAAGATATACACGTATTCGATGCTGCCGTTCCCGTCCATTTCCCCTTCCTTGTTGCTTCGCAAGTGAATGCTGGTCAGCGGCATGAGGGAGAAGCCGACGGAATTCCCGGCTTTGAAGAACTCATCGACCCCCTGGTGCACGGCCTGCTGCAAAAGGGGCCCGATATATTTGGTGATCATCCCGCCGAACTTGGCCTCGAGGCGTTTGGGATCGGCGCCCGGACGCAGGACGATATAGGTGTTGTAGTTATTGCTCAGCCAGTTCTGGTCGCGACTGTCCGGGTTGCCGGACATGGGCACGAAGAAGTCGAAACGAAAATGCGACTGGGCGGGCACCTCCCGGATGACGCCGGAGATCCTGTACGTGATCGTATCGTCGACAGTCAGATTATGGCCCAACGCTGCCGATGCGCTGCCGAAATACTTATTTGCGACCTTTTCCGTAATGACCAGACTCCTTGGGTCGACGAGCGCGGTATGTGGATCGCCGGCGATCATGGGCAGGGTGAAGACGTCGAAGAGCGTCGAGTCGGCCCAGACCACCCGGTCCTCCTGGACGTTCTGACTGCCCTTGCGCACCCGGACCCCCCCGCGCATCCGAAACCGGGTAGCCTGCTCGATCTCTGGGTAGTCCTTCAGCATGGCCGGCCCTGACGGCGCGGGCGCCACCGCCAGGATGAAATGGTTGCCCCCGAATTTGATCTCCCCATCCAGACGGTAGGTCCGGTCGGCCTTCTTGTTATGGCGGTCATAGCCCAACTCGTCCATCACAAAGAGCATGATGAGCAGGCAGGTCGCCAGGCCGACGGCCAGGCCGATAATATTGATGGCGGAAAAACCCTTGTTCTTCCAAAGGTTCCGCAAGGCGGTCTTGAAGTAATTCCGGAGCATGTTGGCGGGTTGAACGTTCGTAAACCCCCTGAGACGCGCGAACCCGCCAATAGGTTACAGCACCGCCGAATGAAGCTACCGCCCGATTACCCTACCGCCCGCTATCCGGCATCGGCACGACGGGCAGGCTCTCATTCCCGCCATCGGACACCGACTGCACGGCGAAGAAATAGTTATCCTTGGAATAAGGCAGGTCGATGGAAGTGCCTGCCGTAAAGATCTTTTTCTGCCAGACCGCGCTGCTGGTCTCGCGCATCAGGATATAATAGCCCCTGGGCTTGCCGGACAGGGGCGCCTTCCAGGACAGCTGGGTGCCATTGCCCAATCCCCTGACCTCCACCTTCACGGCCTCGGGCACGCCCGGCGCCTTGGCCAGGTTCGCCAGGTTGCACAGGTTCAGCGCCGTATTCTTCCGCAGGTATTCGAAGTCCATGAACTCGGCGAGGTCCCCGTATTGGACCCCCTTTTCTACCCGGATGTCCTGGTGCTGGTGATTGAAGTTCTCATTCATCTCCGTGATCCGCACGGCGGCAAACCCACTGTCAAGGTACGGTATGTGGTCCCCTCCCCGTAGAAAGCGGTCCGGGCGATAGACCAATACCACCTCCAGGTTGTCTACATAGCGCTCCCCGGTCTCCTTGACATAGCGCGCCAGTTGCCTCGACCGGCTGTCATTCTCCAGACCCAGCTGGCGGATCGCCCGGGCCAGCCGGCTGTCCAGCTGATAGGCCGGCAGCCCTTCGCTGAAGACCCGCACCTGCGTATTGTTGATGATATTCGTTTCATTGCTGTTATTGCTGCCCATGATATCGTTGTTCAGCACCGCCCCGATGTTCCAGCCTTCAGCTTTTGCCTTCTTCGCCATATAGGCCGAGCCGAGCAATCCCTGCTCTTCGCCGCTGACGGTAACAAAGATGATCGTGGCCGGGAATCCATGTTTGCTCATGATCCGGGCGCATTCCAGCACAGCGGCACTCCCGCTGCCATCGTCGTTGGCGCCGGGGGCGTCATTCTTGCCGTCCATGACGTCCGTCCGCCGGCTGTCGAGGTGCCCGCTGATGATGAAAATCCGTTTGTCCTGGGGGTCCGTGCCCTTTAAGGTAGCGACGGTATTCCCCAGGCTGATGGACCCGGTCACGCGGCGACCATCGGAGGCATAAGTGGAAGTGTCTACAAAAGCGCTCATCCGGCCATGCGCGGCGGCCGCAAATTCATTGAATTTGGACAGCACCCAGTTGCGCGCGGCGCCGATGCCGCGTTTAGGGTCCGTGGTCGAGCTGACCGTGCTGCGCGTCCCGAAGGATACCATGCTCTTGATGTAGGATTGCAGGGAATCAGGACTGACCTCCCGTACCATCGACTCGATCTCGGGATCGCGGATGACCGTCACCTGGGCA
>JAUZNZ010000054.1 GCA_030706735.1 Bacteroidota bacterium
CTCGTCAGATACTTTTTGGAGTAAATCTGAAATTCTAATCTATTAAAACGATAAGATAATGAAGACGAAATTAAAGATATACAGCCTCTTGCTTGCCGCGACGCTCTTTGCGGCCGGCGGGTGTAAGAAACTGTTGCAGGAGCAACCAAGAACGTTCTTTGCTCCGACATTCTTTACGACGGTCGATGGCCTCCAGGGTGGAGTTGACGGGATCTATTCCAGTTTCCGCGGTCAATGGGCGACCCAGATCTGGACCCAGTTGTTCAATTCCGGTACGGACGAGTCGATGAGAGGCGGCGCGGCCGACGTACAATGGTGGTTCACCTATAACAATCCGACCATCAAGAGTAACACCAACGATTACGCCGGCTTCTGGAATACCCTGTTCATCGATATCAACACGGCGAATGGCGTGTTACAGTACGGTGCGACGGCCAATATTCCGGCCGCAACGAAAACACAGTTGCTGGCCCAGGCGAAGTTCCTGCGCGGGTTCTGTTATTTCTACCTGGTCACCACATTTGGCCAGGTTCCCCTGCACACGACCTTCAACACCTCGGCTTCGTCCGCTGATGCGCCCGCGCCGCTGGCCGACCTGTACACACAAATAATCAAGGACTTTACCGACGCAGCAGCCGACCTGCCGAACACGCCGGCAGCGGGAACAGGCAAACCGGCGACCAAGCCCACCGCATTATACCTCCTGGCCAAAACCTATCTCTGGCGGGGTTGGTCTTCGGTAGCACAGGCCGGCGACTTTACCTCGGCCTATACGACGGCAAAAGGAATCATTGACAACGCGGCGACCTATAATCTGGCCCTCCTGCCATTCTTCGGCAGCAATTTCAAGGAAGGCAACGAATACAGCACGGAAGTGCTGATGGTCATCGACCATACCAAGGACCAGAAGTATGGCCAGAACTCCGCACCCGGATCCGGCGCGACCAACGGTTCGGAAAATAAATCCAACTTTTTCTGGAGGCCGAACTATCCGACCGTGAATGCCAATTACCCGGCCGGCGGCGGATCATCGGTTTGCGTCAGGGATATCCAAAACGGACGACCCTTCCAGCGCATCCGCCCCAATACCAAGTATGTCCTGGAGCAGGCCTTTGCCAACCGGGCCAATGATTCCCGGTACGACGGCACCTTCCAGACGGTATGGCTTTCCAATAGCAGCCAGCTTTCGGTAAAAGGTTCTACCGGTGTAACGACGCCAAGGGGAACCCTCATCAACGGCGTGGATACCGCGATTTGGGTGGCCGACCACGTGGTCAGCCCTGCCCAACGGAGCACCTTCAAGGGGATCATATTCGAGCCCGACGATTCGGCGGCTTCGGCGAATAAATACACCGCCAGCTACTTCCCGAGCGTCAGGAAATTCGACGACTCCACCCGCGCCGACCAGAACGACTATTCGGACAGGCCCTATATCCTGTTCCGCTTCTCGGACGTGTACCTGATCGCGGCAGAGGCCGCCATCAAAGGAGGCGGCACCTTACAGAATGCAGCGGACCTGATCAACGTCCTGCGCACAAGGGCCGCCAACAAAGGCTTTGGCCAAACCCCGGCGCAATATGCCGCTGCGGTCGCCGCACAACAGGTGACGGCGGGGCAGATGACCATTGATTTCCTGTTGGATGAAAGGAGCCGCGAGCTCTTCGCCGAAGATTGCCGCTGGTGGGACCTGTCGCGGACGCAAACACTGGTGACGCGGGTGCAGGCCTGGAATTCGGAGGCAGCCGCCGGAGTCCTGTCGACCAATATGCTGAGACCCATTCCGCAATCGGAGATCGACCTGGTCACCGAAGGCCCCAAGTATCCGCAAAATCTCGGCTACTGATAGACTAAACTTGTCATAATACAAGCTCGGCAGCAGCAGTTCGAGCGGGGAGAGTGGGCTTCACTCTCCCCTTTTTTTTGCTCCGTCCGCCCCATGCTCCGTCCCCCCCATCTCACTTCCGGGCCGCCTGCTCAGTGCCGCCTGCTCAATTGATCCAGCGCGGCAACCGTGTCCGCGATCGGCCGCTGGCAAACCTTATTCGTGCAGATATAGATCAGGGTTTCATCGCCCTGGCTCCTTCCCCGGAGGAGCGGAAGCTCGTCCCCTCCGCCCGAACCCCCCCCTCCGCCCGAACCCCCCGAACTCGTCGACCCCATAAAAAGACAGAACGGCAAATAGGCTTTTTGCAAAGCCAGACCCTTGGCGAGCGCGTCCTGCCCCACAACCGCGACTTCATTGACTCCATGGGCAGACAGCCCGGCAAGGCAGGCCCAACGTCCGTAAAAGGCCGCGCCGTCCCGCGACAAAGGAACGCCGACCCGGGCAAGCATATTCGCTGATCGATCCAGGTAATGAGCATCATCGAAATAATGCCCCAGCTTGTACAGGACTTCGGCCATCACCGCATTGCCGGAAGGCAGGTTATTGTCGATGATCCCGATCTGCCGGATGACGGCGCTATCGGATCGGCCGGCCGTAAAAAAGAACATCCCGCTGACCGGATCGTGGAATTCGCTGATCGCCCGGTCGGCCAGGCGCTTCGCCAGATCAAGCCAATGCCTGGAAAACGTCAGTTCGTATAATCGCAGACAAGCTTCTGCCAAATACGCATAGTCCTCAAGGAAGGCTTCCCCCGACGACACCCTTTCCTCCCGGACGACATGCCTGAGCCCGCCATCCGCTTGCCAGGCATGCGTTTCGAGGAAGCGGCCGATGCCCACTGCGCTTCGCAGGCAGCCGGCTTCGCCGGTCGCCGCATAGGCATCCAGGTAACCGCAGATCAGCAAAGCGTTCCAGGAGGTCAGGATCTTTTTATCGACCAAGGGCTTTTCCCTTCTCTCCCGCGCCGACAACAAGCGCTTTCTCGCAGCGTTCAATTTGGCGGACAAGGTCGCTTCATCGAGATGTCTCGACCTGGCGAAGGCGACGGGGGTTTGGTCCGCAAACAAAATATTCCTTCCATCCTTCCAATTCCCTTCCGCAGAGACCTGGAAATAGTCCGCCACAAGCCCATATTCGTCCGGCAACTCCTTTCTGAGTTCTTCCGCGGTCCAACTATAGTACGCTCCTTCTCCGGCCTTCGTATCGGCATCCACTGAACTGAAATACCCTCCGCTGCCGTTTGCGAGATCCCGCTCGGTAAACGCCATGATGCCTTGCAGGATGTCTTTAATGAAGGGGTCCCGCGTGATCTGGTACGCATGCGCATAGACGCTCAATAAGGCGGCATTGTCCCCCAGCATTTTTTCAAAATGAGGGATATGCCATGAACTGTCGGTCGCAAATCGCGCAAAACCGCCTCCAACCTGGTCGTAAATACCACCCAACGCCATGTTGGTCAGGCTGATCATGGCCGCGTCCAGCGCCCGTGTGTCCTTCGAGGCGAAATAATACTGCAGGACGAACGATAGCATGGAGGGATTGGGGAATTTCGGCGTGCCTTGCAATCCGCCATGGGACAGATCCATCTTGCCATACAGACCGCGGAATAAAGGCTCCGGCCCCGCCCCCGGCCCTGGTCCTGCCCCGGCGCTGCTATCCGCCCCCGCCCCCGACGAGAGGCCCGGCTCTGCCACCCCGTTAGCCAGGGCGCGCGCCTGTAATTCGACCTTGCTTCGTTGATCCCGATAGGCGTCCGAAATCTTCAGCAGGAGATTCTTCCAACCCGCCGTCGAGTAGTAAGTGCCGGCAAAAAAAGGTTTCCCATCGGGCAGCGCAAAGGCATTGAGCGGCCAGCCTGCGCTCCCGGTGATCAGTTGACAGGCCGTACTATATACCTGGTCCACGTCCGGCCGTTCTTCCCGGTCCACTTTGATGCAGACGAATCGCTCGTTCATGATCCGGGCCACCGAACTGTCCGTGAAGGACTCCCGTTCCATCACGTGGCACCAATGACAAGCCGAAAATCCGATACTGACCAGCAAGGGCTTGTCTTCTTTTTTTGCCCTGGCCAGCGCCTCCTCCCCCCACTCGTACCAATCGACGGGATCGCCGGCCTGCCCCCGCAGGTACGGACTGGTTGCGCCGGAGAGGTGATTGCCATGGTTCTCCCGGCATCCACCGCAAAACAATTGCAGGCACAGGCAAAGCGCCAGCCCCTTGGCTCCGGCGCCGGAAAGAAGTGATTTGGACATTCCGCTATTTGAGGGTAGTGAACACGCGCAACGAATCGTTATTGGAACTGACGAGAACGGCCCATCGATCCTTTACTTTGATCGCCTTCATATCTTTCACGTTGTAAGGAACGAAAAATCCGCTTTCCAGGGGCTTGGTGGATTGATAATTCAGGTTCCCCAGCCCTTTCAGGAACAGGCCCGGCGAAGCATCCGCCGGAGTGGTCTCGACCTCCACGTCGAATTTATTGCCGGAGATCAGCAGGTCGTTGATGCCGTCCCGGTCGAAATCCGCGGCCAGGATGCCATTGACCGTGGAGAGCTGGGCCTCCACAGGCAATTTCTTTATGGTGAATTTCCCATGGTCGTTCAGCAGGATAACGCTCGAGAATAAATGCGCCTTCAGGTGTACCGCCGTCTCGATCTCGTCGCCCAGCAGCGTTTTGAGATCCGATTCGGCAAAGGAAAGGAAGCTCGGGAATTTTTTTGCGATGAAGGGGCATTGCTGGCTTGTACATTCCCTGCCCCGGACCGGCACCTGTAAGCCATCGGCATATTTTGCCAGAAAGATATCATTGGTGCCGTTATGATCGAAATCCTTGGCATAAACCTCGAAAGGGGTCTCTGCCGAGGCCTTGAATTTGTAGTTCTCGCCCAGGTTCCCGGCAACGATATCCAGGTCCCCATCCCCGTCGACATCCACGGCGTACAGGGTATTCCACCATCCTTCCGTGCCCTCCAGTCCGAATTTTCGGGTCTCTTCCACCAGTTTGCCTCCTTCATTTTGAAAGACCCTGATCGGCATCCATTCCCCGGTCACGACCAGTTCCGGCTTTTTGTCGCCGTCAAGATCGGCCCATATCGCCGAATTCACCATCCCGGCATGAACAAGCGACGGAGCGAGCTCGCTGGTGGCGTCGACGAATTTCCCTTTCTTATTCATCAGCACATAGCTCCTCGGCGATCGGGGATAGCCATGCGGCATGACCTGGCCTCCGCGGAACAGATCCGGATAACCATCCCCGTCGATATCGCAGACCACGACGCATGATCCGCTGCTTTCAGTCTTTGGCAAGGGAGCCCTGGTAAAATTCCCCTTGCCGTCATTCAGATACAACCGATCCTGGTACATCGGCGAGCCGTCCGGAAATTCGCTGCCCCCGCTCACGACATACAGGTCAAGATCCCCATCGTGATCGGCGTCGAACAATACGGTTCCCATATCCTCAAAAGCCTTGTCCGCCTCGAAGGCGGGCTCCGGCTTGGGTTCAAAATGTCCGTCGGCCGTCTGCACGTATAGCCTGCCGGCCTGACCAGACGCTCCGCCAATATAAAAATCTTCCAGCCCATCGCCATTCACATCGCCGGTCGCGATCCAGGGGCCGCTTCGCGAGAACATATGGGGCAGCAGCACCTGGTCCTTATATTCGTCCACCTTGTTCTCTTTGTGTACGAAGGGTTTTGACAGGAGTCCGCCCGCTTCGGCAAAGGCCGGTTGGTATTTCCTGGACCGGTCGACGCCGCTCGTCGATTCCCTGTAGTTCACCCGGACAACCTGGTTCGCGTCCACATTCCGCAGGACATTCTCCTTCCCGTCCAGCCACCGGACGACGACGCTGTCGACGCGGGGCGTCTTGCCCAATCCGAAATGCACAATGGGATCGCTGGAAGAGAGATACCCCCTGACCACCTTCTGCTCAAAGAATTGTTGCATCCGGCCTTCATAATACAACGAGATCTTGGCGCCGATGCCATCCCGGTTTTGTTCCGGCCCATCCAATTTCAGGCGGATATAGTTGTTCCGGTTGCCCGTTTTGTTCTCATAGACGATGGCCTCCCCGTCCAGATTGTTGACGACCAGGTCCAGGTCGCCGTCATTGTCCAGGTCCGCCACGGCAGCTCCATTGGAGAACGTACTGTCCGTGATCCCCCAGGCCTGCGATACATTCTCGAACCGGAGATCGCCCTGGTTGCGGAAAAGATAGTTCCGGGCCTTGAGCGGGTCATAGATATTTACAAAGTCCTTGAAGCCCTTTTCGAACATCTCATCCGCCGATTTGTACCTGGACATGTTTGCCTTGATATAGGCATCCTGTTTTTGCAAAATGTCCCCATCGAAGGTATTCCTCCGGTATCCGTTCGCCACATAGATATCGCGCTTGCCGTCATTATCGAAATCGCAGGCCAGCGCCGCCCAGCTCCAATCCGTCTTTGAGATGCCGGCCAGCTGCGAAATGTCGCTGAAGAAACCGTTCCCCTGGTTCAGATGCAGCACATTGTGCATATATTGCTTTTCAAATCCGCTGTCCACGATCGCCCAAAAGCCGCTGACATCCATGCGCGGCATCGAGATCTTGGAACGTTTGTAATTTTCCGGCAGCATCTCCATCACCAGTATATCCTCCAGGCCGTCATTGTTGATGTCGGCGATATCGCTGCCCATCGAAAAGAGCGACACATGGTTGGTCGCCTTCTTGATCTCATCCTTGAACCTGCCGTTTCGCTGATTGATGAACATATAGTCATTGTCCGCATAGTCGTTGGCGACATACATATCGTCATACCCATCTCCGTTCAGGTCGGCGTTGCTGCCGGATAGACCATAGCCGAAAGTCTGTCCGATCCCCGCCTCCTTGCCCACCTCCACGAAATGGCCGTTGTCGTTCCGGTATAATTTGTTCCGGCATTTCTCCGGTGGGTTCCTTTTGCCCGATACCATACGAGGCAGCCCGAGATAGAAGGAATCCGGCCGGGCGATCAGGTAACAATCGAGATCGTTGTCATTGTCCATATCGAAAAAAACGGCCTGCATCGTGTACCCATCGTCATCCAGGCCGTATTCTTTGGCCTCCTCCTTGAAAGTGCCGTCCTTTTGATTGACGTACAGCAGATTTCTCCGCTCGTCGTCACTATCGCCGAATCCTCCCTTACACACATAGATGTCCATCCAGCCGTCATGATTGATGTCGACCATCGTCGCGCCATTATCCCAGCCCTTGCCGCCGTCCACTCCCGCCGATTCGGTAATATCTTTGAATTTCATTCCCCCGAGGTTCAGGTAGAGTTTGTTCGGCACTTCATTTCCGGTAAAATAAATGTCTTCCAGCCCGTCATTGTTGATATCGCCGATGGCCACCCCGCCCCCATTGTACACGTAGGCGAAATTATCGAAGTTGTTCCGGTAGGCATTCTCCTCGACCAGGTTGTTGAACGTGATGCCGCTTTGAGAAGAGAGCACCTTTTGGAACAGCGGTTGTTCTTCCTGACTCTCCCGCTTCTGCGAGCAGGAGAAGGCGAGGACGATCGGGAGGCAGATCAGGCAGGTCCGGATCCCGATGAATGGCAGGTAGCGCATATGACGGCATTTAACAGGTGATTATTTTTGTTGACCGGTATAGTGCAGGTACTTTCTCCAGATGAAATGGCCCACATTTCGGCCCAGCCTCAGCCCTTCCACATTATCGGAAGACACGTGGTATCCTCCGAGAACCCTGGAAAGGCCGGCCAGGTCCGCGGTCTTTGTAAAGGTAGGAAACCGTAACGTGACCGTATCGCCCCGGTTCTCCGGTTCGGTCAGCTCGCCAGGTACGCGCTTCACTTCGTCGCCGAAGAAGTCGCTGCCCGTGAACAGACGCAGCACTTCGCTGCACGCCCCGCTGACCGAACTATGCCCGGAAACATACGCGGGAAAAGCCGGACATAGGAAGGTATCGGGCGAGTACGGCCGCCATTTTTGTCCATTGGCCGCGATCATGCCTTCCGACGGTCCTCCCCATATTTTAATGATCTGATCCCGGTAATAGTCATGAACCAGGCTGTAGGGTCGCGCAAAATCATAGAACATCTTGGCATCCCAGCAGGCGATGAACGCATCCATCGCCGCTGCTTCGACCAGGAAATACATCTTCACGTCCTCATCCAGCGTATGGCGATCGCGTAACGAAACGTATTCGGAAAAAATGAACCAGTGCCCGGCCTGCTGAACCGATTTTGGCCCGTCCCGCATGAACTCGACAAGCGCCTTTTGTTTATTCGTCAGGGTGGCCTGCATGTCCACGACCTCCTTTATTTCCTTATTGATCTCTGCCGATCCCAGGGCGGGTGGGGGAGGGGGCCTGAACTGGTCGGCGGAATCGAGCATCAGGGGCCTGACGCGGTTCCATTGGGGCGTGAGACAGCCCGGTGCATACTTGCCGCCTTTCCCATCGGAGAAATATTTCGGTTGCCAGTGTTTCAGATCGACAAGACTGTCCGCGCTGTTTACCGGGGAATATCCCGTATAATCGGAATACGGCGTGCCATCCGAGCCTGCCATGGTTCCGGTCTGGTTGGATCCGTCCTGCATGCGCGCCCCGATGACCGTCCTGGCGGCGAGGTTACCGATGCCGGCCGCCGTGGATGGATCGAGCGTATGATTCCCGGGATCGAACCCGAATGCCTTCATCTTGGTGGTCAGCAGCGCGGAGTCGGCGCCATAGTACTCCATCATCGTCCGGTAAGCGGCATAACTGATCGCGATCTCCTTATTGCGCAGCGTACGCTCGGCGACAGGCCTCCTGCCCACGCCATGCAGGAACACCGGGATCGCTTTTTCATCGTATCGGCTCCAGGCATCGAATACCGCCGTCCAGATCAGACCCAGGTACCTGGAAGTGACCGTCGGCCGCGGCTTGAATTTTTCCGTATCGTCCGCCGTGCAATCCATGGCCACCTCGCCCCATTTATAGGCCAGATTATCCTTGCCCCGCGGTTGCGCGCCCTCGCGGGTTTCCCGACCGGTCATCGATATCGTGCCGGTAACCATCAAAAAGATCAGGCATATTTCTCTCATGTCAAATCTGTTCATTTGTGCCTTGTAGATGATTCTCTTACAATAAGCTCGAACCGGAGCATGACCGTATTCGTATCCTGGATCGTTGAAAGGCCGCTCAGGTGATTGATCAGGTAACGCGCGGCCGTTTCGCCGACGTCATGGCCCGAATAGTCGACCGTGGTAAGATTGGGCTCGATCACTTTCGACGCGGGATCATTGTTGAAGCCGACAAAGGCAATGTCCTGCGGTATTTTTACATCCTTCTGTTTTAATGCCAGCATGCACCCGATGGCGCAAAGATCATTGGCGACAAAAACCCCGTCCGGCGCCGGCCGCATCTTCAGGATCATCTCGGCCGCATGGGCGCCTCCCTGCATGTTCAGGTCTTCCACGAGTACATATTCCTTCTTGAATTTTACCTGGTGATCCAGGAGCGCTTGCTTGTACCCGCTGCACCGGTCGGCATAGACGCTCTGTAACGACGGAGCCGTGATGTGGACGATCCGCCTGCAACCCTGGCTGATCAGGTGATTGGTCGCCATATAGGCCGCTTTATGGTTGTCGATCAAAATATTGGTACTGTTCTCATGCTCCAGCACCCGGTCGAAGAAGATGACGGGGATGTCCTTTTTAAAGAAAAGGTCAAAGTGCGCAAGGTCCTTCGTGTCATGCGCCAGGGAAGCCAGTAACCCGTCGACCCGGTTGTTGAACAGGGCCTTCACGCTGTCCGCTTCCTTGGCCGTTGATTCGGAGGAATGGGAAATGAGCAGATTATACCCCTTTTTGTTGGCGACCCGCTCGATGCCCTCGACGACGCTCGACATAAAATGACTCGTCAACCCGGGGACGATCACTCCGATGGTCTTTGTTCTCCTGCTGATCAGGTTCCGCGCAAAGGGATTCGTCCGGTATCCCATCTCTTCCGCCGCATCCAGGATCTTCTTCATCGTCTTTTTGGCCGTGCAAGGATGCATTTGCAGCCCCCGGCTGACCGTGGCCGCAGAAATGTTGAGCTTTCTGGCAATATCGTAGATCGTTACCTCCTTGGATTGCCCCATACGTACAGTGGATTGGGAAGCTAAGTAACGGAAATTTTTCAAAATACCGAAATCGATTGCGACAAATTTAAACCCCTGTATACTAGAATAATGAATAGTAATTTTATTTATATTTTGACGGAAGTCACGCAACGAGGCCCGCGCCCATGATACATGAAATCTGTTACACAGTCTGAAAATCTTGCTACATTTAAGGCAGCCCACTGCGATAACCAATCTTACGTGGCCATGAAAAAATTTCCCGGCACTGCCCTTGCGCTGATCTTGATCCCGGGGATCATCGGCGCGCAGCAGAAAGAACCCAATTTTATCAATTTTTCCAATAAGGAGGGCCTCTCTTCCAATTGCGTCACCGCCATCTGCAAAGATAGCCACGGCTATATGTGGTTTGCCACGGACGACGGCCTGAACAAATTCGATGGCGCAAATTTCACCATTTATCGCCACAACGCCAATGACAGCGGGACGGTCGGAGGCAATGACATCAACGCCCTCTGCGAAGATCGCCACGGGAACCTCTGGGTGGGCGCCAATCATGCCCTGTCACGTTATGATCGCGAAAAGGACGCCTTTACCAATTACGGCTTCATGGGCAACAGCGCCATCCGCGCCATTTGTGAAGATCATACCGGCGATCTTTGGGTCGGGGGATATTCGGGCCTCTACCGGTTCAATCCCGTCAATGACAGTGTACGAATGTTCCGGGCTTCCCCGAAACCCGGACACCTCCTCTCCAATACCGTCCTTTGCATCTTCGAAGACAGGCGCCGGCGGCTGTGGGTCGGCACCAATGCGGGCCTCAATTGTTATCAAAGAGATCGGGATGATTTTTTGACCTATCGACACGCCGAAGGCGATCCGAATTCCATTGCGGGCAATATTGTCCGCAGCATCACCGAGGATTCCGCCGGGCATGTCTGGTTCGGAACCAGTAGCGGCCTGAGCGAACTCCGGCCCGACGGCAGGAGCTTCACCAATTATGTGAGAAGCGGCGCGGATTCCGGCTCTCAGGGCTTTGAGCGCATTTATGCCGTCAGGGCCGACAAAGAGAACCGGCTCTGGATCGGCACGGAAGAAGGGCTGATCATTTTCGATCCCGGGTCCGGACGGTCTCAACGGATCGTAAGGGACCAACGCAATAAATACAGCCTGGTAGGCAATTCCGTACGCAGTATTTTCATTGACGGGAACGGTCTTTATTGGATCGGATCCTACCAGGGGGGCATCAATAAGTATGACGAAAACCTCGCTTTTTTCAATTTCCGGGGCAGCAATCCATTCGATCCGGCCGGCCTTCGCTCGCCCATCGTGACTTCCTTTGCGGAAGGCCTTTCTGGAGACATTTATGTCGGAACGGACGGAGGCGGCCTCAACCTATACCACCGGCAGACCGGATTATTTGAACATCCCGTTTTGACGAAGGGGGTTGAAAGTAACACGCTTTCTATCCTGGCCCTGGAACGCGCAGAGAAGGATCTGTGGATCGGCACCTATCAGCAGGGCGTATACGTCCTCGACCTGATAACGGGAGGCGTCAGGCATTACACGCAGGGCGACGGTCCCAACGGCCTTTGCGGGAATGAAGTGTTTTGTCTGAAAAAGGACCGTCATGGCAATGTTTGGATAGGCACCAACGGCAAAGGAGTGGCTATGTGCCCTGCCGGTTCGCAGCGGTTTGAGCGGCCGGGCGCATCGGTGCCGGGCCAGGGTGGGTCTTTGATGTCGAATGCATTTATCCGGGCAATAGAAGAAGACGCCCATGGTAATATCTGGATCGGTACCAGCGGTGCGGGGATCATCGTCTACGACCCGGTCCGGAAGTCGGCAAAAGTACTCGATCATGATAATAATAACCTTCCCTCGAACGTCGTCCTCAGCCTCCATCTGGACCGCGATGGACGGATTTGGGCCGGCTCGCAGGGCGGAGGCCTGAGCTTATTCGAACAGGAAAAAGGAAAATTTATCTCCTATTCCGAGCAGGAGGGGATTTCGAATGCCGTCATCTATAAGATCCTCGAAGACGTTGGTGGCAAGCTTTGGGTCAGTACCAACAGGGGGATCAGCAGTTTCAACCGCGAAACCCGCCGCTTTAAGAACTATTCCTACCAGAATGGGCTTCAGCGGAGTACATTTTCGAGAGGCGCGGGCCTTGCATCGGCAACAGGGGAACTGTTCTTCGGCGGCCTGGATGGCTTTAATTACTTTGATCCGCTTTCCCTGCCCGGCAACAAGATCATACCCTCCCTTCAATTCACCGCATTGAAGATCGCCAACCGCACCGTGATCCCGGGACCGAATGAACCGATCAGGGAGCACATCTCCGACGCCAGGGAAGTTCGCCTCGCATTCAAGCAGAATTTCTCGATCGATTTCATCGCCCTGAATTATACCACGCCGCAGGAATGCCGCTACGCCTACAAACTCGATGGTTTCGACCGGGACTGGAACCTGGTGGGCAGCTCCCATACGGCCATTTATACCAATCTTGATCCCGGGGAGTACACCTTTCGAGCCAAAGCGACCAGCGACGACGGCTCATGGAGCACCCCGGAGAAGATCATCCGGATCACCGTAAGGCCCCCTTTCTACCGAACCGCATATGCGTATGCGTTATACGTCCTCATGGCCATCCTGCTGGTCGTGTTGCTGCGTTTCATAGGGATCCGGCGGCTGAAGAACCGGTTCGCCATTGAGCAGGAGAGGATCCGGACCAGGCAAATGATCGAACAGGAAAGAAAGGAGGCCGAACGCCAGCACGAATTTGACGAACTGAAGATCAAGTTCCTGACCAACCTGAGCCACGAGTTCAGGACGCCGGTCTCTCTCATGGTCGGGCCGATAGACAGGCTGCTCAGCCAGGAAGAGAACGCGGAAAAAATGACCCAGCTCTCGATGGTCAGAAGGAATGCGAACAGGCTCCTGAACCTGGTCAACCAGCTGCTCGATTTCAAACAACTGGAGAAGAACGAACTGAACCTGCATCTCACCGAGGGAGACCTCATTTCCTTCCTCCGTGACATTGCCGAATCGTTCCATGATACGGCCCAGGCAAAGCAGATCGATTTTTCCTTCTCAAGTTCCGTTGAACAGTACTATACCCGGTTCGACCGGGACAAGATCGATCGCGTCTTGCTCAATCTCCTCTCCAATGCGTTCAAGTTCACGCCAAAGCAGGGAAAGATCCGGATCGGCGTGGATCGGGCGGAAGGATCGGAAGGCGTGAAGCTGTCGGTTTCCGATTCCGGCATCGGCATGTCTGCCGAGGTGCGGGACAAGATATTTACCCGTTTTTTCCAGGCTAACGAAAAGGGGCCGGTACTGAACCAGGGCAGCGGGATCGGCCTCTCGATTGCCAGAGAATTTGTAAAGCTGCATGGAGGCACGATCAACGTAACTAGCGCTCCCGGCCATGGCAGCACCTTTACCATCCTGCTTCCCTGCCCCTTGCTTCCGGGCAATGCCGCATCCCCGGACCTGCCCGCGCCGCCAAACCGCGCCATGACAACCGGTCGGTCCATCCAACCCGCCCCGGTTTTTCAAAATGTCACCGTCTTATTGATCGAGGATAATGATGACTTCCGGCATTACCTGCGGGATAGCCTGAAGCCCTTTTACCGGATCGTGGAGGCCTCGAATGGCAAAGAGGGATGGCAAAAGGTGCTCTCCGCCCATCCCATGCTCGTGATAAGCGACATCAATATGCCGTATATGGATGGCATTGCCCTGAGCAGGAAGATAAGGTCGGATAAACGTACCGGCCATATTCCCATCATCCTGCTGACCGCGATCACGGGCGACGCCAATCAACTTAAAGGCCTGGAGACAGGAGCCTGCGACTACCTGACAAAGCCCTTCAATGCGGAGATACTCCGCGTCAAGATCAACAACCTGATCGCCCTCAACGAAAAACTAAAGAACACCTATACGAGGCAGCTTAAAGTGATCCCCGGGGACGTCGAAGTCCGTTCGGAAGATGAAGAGTTGCTGGCCAGGATCACCCAATATATTGAGTCTCACCTGGATAGTGCCGACCTCTCGGTTGAGGAGCTTAGCCGGCATCTCTTCATGAGCCGGGGCTCGCTCTACAATAAGATCGTCGAACTGACGGGGGAAACGCCCGTCGAGTTCATCCGGTCCATAAAACTGGCAAAGGGAGCCCTCCTGCTTGAAAAGTCCGATATGAAGATCGCCCAGATCGGGTATGCCGTAGGCTTCTCTTCCCCGAACTATTTCGCCAAGGCGTTTAAGGCGAAATTCAACCTCTCTCCGTCCGAATACGCCCAGCAAAAAAGAGGGTTCGATGATTCCGAAAGGTCGAAGGCTCATTCCGCCTAAATCGGTTCAATAAGCCGGGGTTCCACATTAATTCATTTACTATCAACGATCTATCGAATTTTAATTTGGACATTTTGACCCGGAAATTGTTCAATTTTACAACCGGTTACGGTTCCTTTCATCGAATTTTACCTGAGTCACTGACCAAAAACGAGCTTGCTGTGAAAAGAATGGACACGCGACCCGATTTCCTGCGATTCAGCCTGTCAAACGGCCGTTCGGTCGGCCCGGGCGCCAAATACCTGCGGTGGGGCTTTTTTCCCAGGGAGCTTTGGCCCTTGTTGGTCGAGAATGGTGCGGAAGGGGGGATGGCGGTTCAGGCAGACCAAACGGAAAAAGAGACCGACCTGCTGATCGTCCTGGCCAAGGAGCATAAATGGATCAAAGGGGTCATCGGTTGGGTAGATCTGCAAGCCGACGACCTCATCGAACGGCTCGACTGGTACCGGTCGTTTTCCGTCCTGAAGGGGTTCAGGCATCTTCTGCACGACGAACCTCGCCGCAACCTGATGAACCAGCCCGCATTCCTGAACGGGATCGCGGCTCTGAGCCGGTATGACTATACCTACGACATCCTCATTTATCCCGACCAATTGAAATATGCCGCGCGGCTGGCCGGACTTTTCCCCCAACAGAAATTGGTCCTCGATCTGCTGGTGGATTCCCGGCATTGCGGCCTGGACATCGTCCGGTGGCGGGAGGATATCTGGGACCTGGCCAGGCGCCAGCATGTATATTGTAAAATATCCGGCATGATCCCTATTGCCGGGAGCGACGCATCGGCCAGAGTAGATTTCCACAGATACATCGATGAAATGGTGAAGGCGTTCGGAATGGACAGGGTCATGTTTGGCTGCGACTGGCCCCTGCGGCAGGCGGCTGCCGCATATGAGGCAGGCACGCGGCTCGTGCAGTCCTATTTTTCCACTTTTTCCAGGATGGAGCAGGAACTGTTCTACATATGGAATGCTGTAAACTTCTATAATCTGTGAGGATCCTGCTGTTGCTTTGGCTGTCAGTCTGTTCTTTTTTGATGATCCGGCCCGCGCCGTCCATGCCCCCATCTGGCCCCTCGGCCGATCCGGATTCTTCCGCATTTTTTCAGCGCGTCGGGACCTTTGTAAATCCGGTTCTGCCCGGTGATCATCCCGATCCCACCCTCCTCATGGTCGGAAATGATTTTTACCATTGCGGTTCGAGCTTTCATTTCACCCCCTATTTACCCATCTATCATTCCCGGGACCTGGTACATTGGGAGGTGATTGCCCGCGTGGTTCCCCCATCCAGCGCCGGTTGGGTCACGGACCGTCCATCGGCAGGCATATGGCAGGGCGCCATCACCCGGTTTTATGGCTCCTACTGGATCTATTTTTCAGCGAACGGCCAATGGTTTTGCAAGGCCGATTCGCCAAAAGGGCCCTGGTCCGCCCCCGTTCAGCTCAAAACCAATTCCGCCACCGGTCCGCTGGGGTATGATAACTCGATCTTTGTCGACGACGACGGCAAACCCTACATGGTCATCAAGAACGGCCAGCACATCAATCGCATACAGGCCCTCGGCCACGACGGTCAGCTGACCGATACGGTCATCAAACTCGACTGGATCAATGCCAACCTGCAATACAGCTGGGCGGAAGGACCGGTCATGTGTAAGCGCAATGGGTTCTACTATTATTTTCCCGCCGGGGATGTATCGGGTGGACAATATGTGCTCCGCGCGTCTGCACTGACCAGCGATTCCACGAAATGGGAACGGCTGGGCAATTTTTTCAAGCCGGTGACCGATCCGGCCGCCCGTTTTCGGAATCCAAACCACATATCGGCTCCGATCCGCTTGCCGGATGGCAGTTGGTGGACCCTTGGCCAGAGCTATGAACATCCTTCGCAAGACGACTGGTCGGGCATGGGACGCCAGACCTCGCTGTTCCGTGTGGTCTGGGATGGAGACCGGCCCTGGGGCATGGCTCCAAGCAGCCAGCCTCAGATCGCGCCGGATCTTCCCCGATCCGGGATACCCTGGCGCAGCGTTCGTTCCGACTATTTTGACAAGGACACGCTGAACCCCTGCTGGCATTTTCTGAACAGGCACGCGGCAGCGCATTATTCGCTGAACGCCAGAAAGGGTTGGCTGCGGCTTAGCCCGGACAGCCTGAGGGCGCACCTGCTGCAAAAAGAGACCGATCATGACTACTCGGCCGTCACCCGGGTCGATCTGGATGCCGAAGCCGGATCCGCCAGGGCTGGCCTCTACCTGACGAATGGAAATCAAAAAAAGATCGCCCGTCTCTACACGGGGTACGAAGGGGGCAAGCGGATCGTATTTCAATGCGATTCGGTGATCCGCAGCATGCCAAACCAGGCAGGCAATACGGTTTGGCTGCGATTGGACAGACAGGGACATCTGTTGACGGGGTATTTCAGTAGCGACGGAAAGACCTGGACCGCGATCGGCGACCCGGTCAGCGCCATGGCGCTGGACAGCACGCAACCCAATTGGAATTCCTGGGTGGGCACGAGCCTCGGCCTCTTCGCCGAGGGAAAGCCGGCCGATTTCGACGAATTCATTTACAAAGACGGGTTTATTCCGCTCTCCGCGGCCGGATATAACAATTACTTTGGCGTAGAAAGGGTAGATCGCGGTACGCAGGCCTTCGTGACGAACACCTCGTCCCATGGCGGCTGGTTCATGCTTTCCGGCGTCGATCTGGGCAGTTCCTCCGATCCGGGCAGGTCCGCCAAACGGCCTCTCGAAGTGAAGATCCGGGCCGAATCCGCGGTGGGTGGGAATGTCGAAGTCTGGCTCGATGACCTGGGCAAGGGTACCCTGCTCGCCACCATCCCGATCAGGAGGACGGGAGCGCCCGGCCACGTCATGGAATTTAGAAGATCCATCGCTAACTTTACGGGACAACATGATTTCTTTATAAAATACCCCCCCGCAAAGAACGCCGTGTATATTCGCTCCGTTTGCTTCGCCACGCGAAGTCCAAACGACTAACACATGCTTGACAGGTGATCCAACGATGCGACGAGATCTCCGGCTGCTTCCTGCCCCCGAGTTGAAAAAGACTTTTCTCTATGATATTCAAACGCAAAAAGGACATGCCTAAACCTTCATCGCCCGCCAGGCGCATGCGACCACCGATCTTCCTTTGGCTTTGTCTGCTCGCGGCGGTTCCCGCCGCCAGCCTGCAGGCGCAAAAAACGCATAGCGATAACGGCGATGGAACCTATACCAATCCCTTGATCGCCGCGGACTTTCCCGATCCCGACGTCATCCGGGTCGGCGATACATACTATATGGTCTCCACGACCATGTTTGTATTCCCCGGCGTGCCCCTCCTCAGATCGCACGACCTGGTGAACTGGGAATATTGCAGCAATGCCGTGCCGCGATTCGATTTCGGCCGGTGCTACGACCTCGACAGCTGCAACCGGTACGGTCATGGCCAATGGGCCACCAGCCTGAAGTACCATCAGGGAAAGTTCTACCTCCTGTTCATCACCCTGAACGAAGGCGGATTCATGTGCACGGCCACAAACCCCGAAGGGCCATGGAAGATCACGCACCTTCCCAAAGGGTTCTACGATCCCGGCCTTTTCTTCGACGATAACGGCAAGATCTACGTCGCGCAGGGATACAATAAATTGTCCATTACCGAAGTGGATTCGAACCTCGTCGCCAGGGGCCCCGATTCGCTCGTATATGTCGGTGACATCAGAAGAGGGCTCGAAGGAACGCATGTGTACAAGATCGGAGGGTATTATTATCTGTATTGTACCTATGGCGGCCGGGACGGCATACAAGTGGCCCTTCGCTCAAAGAATATCTATGGTCCCTATGAACAAAAGATAGTGATCCGCGATACGACGCGCGGAGTGAACTTCGGCGTGCACCAGGGCGCCCTGATCCAAACGCAAAAGGGCGAATGGTGGACCATCCTGTTCGTCGACAGCGGGCCATTCGGACGCTTTCCTTCCCTGCAACCCGTCACCTGGACGGATGGCTGGCCCATGGTCGGCGTCGATGGCAAAGGCGTCATAACATACAAGCGGCCTGACGTGGGAAAGACCTATCCCGCCACCGATCTTCCCACATCGGACGAATTCAATGGCAAGGTCCTCGGCATGCAATGGGGATGGAACCACAATCCCGACCCCGCGCATTGGTCCCTGACCCAACGACCCGGCTTTCTTCGCCTGACGACCGGTGCGATCGCCGCGAGTCTCCGCGAAGCCCGAAATACGCTTACGCAACGCCCCTTCACGTACTATGCTCCCTCTATTCCAACGGTAGCGGTGACCAAAATGGAGACCGGCAAAATGATGGACGGAGACATCGCCGGAATGGCCGTATTCCAGGATCCCTATGCGTTTATTGCCGTCCGGCAGGCCGCCGGCCGCAAGGAGCTGATCATGGTGAATAACGGCCGGACGATCGATTCGGCCGCCTTTGCGGGATCGACGATCTGGCTGCGTACCATCGCCTCCAATACGAAGGGCAAGGCAGTTTTCGCCTACAGCCTGGATAACAAAACTTTCGTTCCCCTCGGAGATTCTTTGTCTATGCGATTCAGTCTTTCGATCTTTACCGGAAATAAGTTTTGCCTTTTCAACTATGCCACCCAGTCAGCGGGCGGTTATGTAGATATCGATTGGTTCCGGGTGCACCCCGGGACCGCGGAAGAAAATAACGATCCGAAAAAAAATAACAAACAGCTGTAATGAAACGACTTGCCCTTTCGCTGCCTGCCATCCTCGCCGGTCTGTTGACCGGGATCATGGCCCACGCCCAACCCACGCCATCGATCACGCTCCGTCTCGATCAACCCGGTCATGCGGTCAGCCCCGGACTGTATGGACTGATGACCGAAGAGATCAATTATTCCTATGACGGCGGGCTCTATGCCGAACTGATCCGGAATCGCATCTTCAGGGATAACCCGATGAACCCGGATCATTGGTCGCTTGTGGAGGAAGGCGGCGCAAAAGGCAAGATCAGCCTCGACCGGTCGCAGGCCATCAACGACGCCCTTACGGTCTGCCTCCGGCTGGACGTCCAACATGCCGGCTCACGCATTGGAGTCGCCAACGAAGGCTACTGGGGGATACCCGTTCGCCCCGGCACGTCCTACGCCGCCTCCTTCTATGCCAAAGCAACGCAGGCGGGCCCGCTCACGCTGCACATCGAGTCCGCCGACGGCAAAACGGTCTATGCCAGCGCGCAGAGCGCGACGATCGGCAGGGACTGGCAACAAGTTCGTCTCACGCTGACCACTGCCGGCGACGTACGACCGACCGCCGACGCGCGATTGGTCATTTCGGCGACCGACACCGGCCAATATTGGTTCAACCTCGTTTCTCTGTTTCCGCCGACCTATAACCATACGCCCAATGGGAACCGGCCCGATATCATGCACCTGCTGGCCGATATGCGGCCCGCCTTCCTAAGGTTCCCCGGCGGCAACTACCTGGAGGGAGATTATTTCAACACCCGCTTCGATTGGAAAAAGACGTTAGGCGCCCTGGATCAGCGTCCGGGTCACCCGAGTCCCTGGGGATACCGCTCCACCGACGGCATGGGCTTGTACGAATTCCTGATGTGGTGCGAAGACCTGAAGATGGAACCCCTGCTGGCGGTCTTTGCCGGTTACACGCTGAAGGGCGATCAGTTCGACGATCCCAAATTCCTCCAACCCTTCGTCGACGAGGCCATCGAGGAGATCGAATATATTATCGGCGACAAGTCGACCACCTGGGGCGCCATCCGGGCCCGGGACGGTCACCCCGCTCCATTCCCCCTTTCCTATGTCGAGATCGGCAATGAGGACGGCTTCGACCGATCGGGCAGTTATGTGAAACGGTTTGCACAATTTGCTTCCGCCATCCGCGCCAGGTATCCGCAACTGAAGATCATCTCGACCGTCGGCGGCAGGAACGACTTCCTTGCAGCCCGATTCCGCACGCCCAAAGAGAATGTTGACGTGGTGGATGAACATTTCTACCGCACGTCCCTGGAAATGCAGGACATGGCCACGCTCTATGACAAGCACGACCGGTCGGGCCCGAAGATCTTTGTCGGCGAGTGGGCGAGCCGGGAAGGATTTCCGACCACGAATTTTCACGCGGCCCTCGGCGACGCGGCCTTTCTGACCGGCCTGGAACGCAATTCGGATCTGGTGATCATGTCCTGTTTCGCGCCGCTGTTTGTCAATGTCAGCCCGGGGGGCATGCAATGGAAATCCGACCTCATCGGCTACGACGCGCTCCATAGTTTTGGATCGCCTTCCTACCACGTACAAAAAATGTTCAGCAATAATCTTGGCGATCAGGTGGTGAATGTGGAGGCGACGGATCTGCCCACCCAGATCAAACCGCCGAACAGGCGCGATTCGGCTGCCGGCATCGGTCCTAAAACGATTCCCGCCATGTTCTTCTCGGCTACGCGGGACAGTAAGGCCGGAATGATCTACCTGAAAATAGTCAATGCGGCCACCGCTCCCCAGGCGCTCCGGATCGATCTGGCAGGTCCGGTCAACCTGAAGTCCCAGGGTAACGCCATTACGATCCATGCCGGCTCCCCCGATGACACGAACAGTATAGCCGAACCGGATAAGATCGTGCCGGTCACCACAGGGATCAAAGGCCTCGGCAAACATTTTCAGCAAACGATCCCGGCCTTATCGGTCACGGTACTTCAACTTCAAATAAAATGAGTAGATCCAAACTATGCGGCTTGCTCGCATGCCTTTCATTCCTTGCCATTCCGGGCTTCAGTCAGAAACTGACCCTGAACGATTCCGGCTATTTCGAGACGCGCGGGGTCAACGTGATGGTATTCAGCAACCCGTACAACGGCGTGTTTTTCGACGAGAAGACCTCCGGCATCGAACTGATCCACCATGGCGTACGCACGGCCACCGGCGGGGCGGTCCGCCTGCAGAACACGCCCGAACAATGGGATCAGATCCCGAAAATGATCGGCAGGCGCGTGGACCGGCAAAACAACAGCATCGAGGTGGAATTGAGATATGACCAGTTTGATTTCAACGCCAGGGTGGTCGTCACCGGCAGGGACAAAGGGGTCGAGATAAATGTGTTCCTGGATAAGCCCCTTCCGGACAAACTGGTCGGCAACGCCGGCTTCAACCTGGAATTCCTCCCGGCCTCCTATTTTGAAAAGACCTGGCTCGTCGACGATAGGCCCGGTGAATTCCCCTTGTACCCCTCGGGATTCACCCAAATGGAGCCATTGAGTAAAAAGATCCCTCAGTTCGCGGGGCATACCACGTTCGACGACCGGGGACGAAATGAGTTCATCGTTCCCGGCCCGATGGCGACAGGCCGGACGATCGTCCTTGCGCCCGAAGACCCGGAGCGCCGTGTAC
>JAUZNZ010000055.1 GCA_030706735.1 Bacteroidota bacterium
CCGCTTTACGTCCGAAGCCTCCATACCCCCGTATTTGCTCTTCCAGTTGTAAAACGTTGCGGCGCTGATCCCGTGCTCCCGGCAAAGTTCCTTCGTCGGAATGCCGCCTTCCTGTTGCTTAAGAATACCAACAATCTGTGTATCGGTAAATCGTGTCTTTTTCATGCTGCTTGAGTTTAAAATTAAGCTTTTTGTCTAATTTTAAACTGTCTGCCGAATAGGGGTACTTACAAAGGCCATCCGCGGGTGGTTTATTATATTGGAATATGGAGCAATTATTGGATTACCTGGAATCAATTTACCCTCTGGGAGATGCGCTAAGACAGCGTCTGGCTATGCTGATCAAGTCAAAAGAAATCTCAAAGAAGGACTATGTGCTGCGCGCGGGTCAAATCAATCGCGAGATTCACTTCATTGAAAAAGGGCTTCTGTGGTGTTATTCGAAAAGAGATGAGCAGGATGTGGTGAGCTGGTTTATGAAGGAAGGCGAGACCATCGTATCGGTATTGAGCTTCTATGACCAGGTAAAGAGCCATGAGAATATCCAAGCGTTGGAGGATTGTGAATTACATTATATCAGCTATGAGGAGCTGGAGGAGTTATACCATGATTTTCCCTGGTTCAATTATATCGGGCGAGTGCTGACAATAAAGTATTTGAAGATGTTTGTCCGGCAAGCCGAGGGATTGCGAGGCTTGAGCGCCGAAGAGCGATATAAGTACATGATGGAGACGCAGCCAGAGATTGTGCTACGGGTGCCTACGAAGTACATGGCTTCGCATTTGGGGATTAATGAGTTTACATTAAGCAAGATAAGAGGGAAGAAGTACTAAATGAGATGAAGCGAACGATACATGGCTTTAATGTTCCAATTCTGGACTTTGGCGGTGTTCCGATCGGCGCCATCGCCCATCAAGGTAGAGCGTTAGCTAGTTTATGTAGAAATGAAATGCGCTCTTCTGCATTTCCTTCATATCTGATTTGCGTCAACGAGTTAACATCGAAAACAGAAAATCCGTTATCCGATCCGTCAAACCCCACATTTGAAATGGAAAATTCTGATTCCGTACTAGCCGTCACTATTCCTACCGAATACTCCGTGCCAAAGACAAATGTGCAAAGTGTCGATAGAGCCATAAACTCATTCAATTTCTTATGAGCATTTCGTTTGTTGATAGATATGTATTTTGGCCTAGTTTTTGTTCTCTTGAACCCGTTTTTATTAAGCTTCTCGAGGTTTTCAATATACACGCCGCCGATTTCCAAAGACTTTATGGAACTTAAACTAACAGTTCTCAAATCTTTCTTTTGCCCGAATTCATCTATTACTTCTAAAGTGAAGCTATCAGATTTGGCAAACTTTTTCACATAACCTATAACTCTCCTCTGCCAATCTATTCGATTTAGGCAAATACAGATTAGGTGGCCATTTTTGTAAGCCTTTTCAATCTTGTTGCAAACGCCGATGAAAATGACCACCTGGCGCCGATTTAAACTGACCAGGTCTCGCCGATCCAAATTGACCACCCCGCGCCGGCTCAAATTGACCACCTGATCCGAGGTTTTTCAGTTCATGCTGTCGGGTCCATTTATCAGTAAGTTTCTGGGAAACTTGACAGATAGGTGGCCAATAAATCGATCAGCATGATCAAGATTCGACAAATCCTTCGGTTGCACACCCAAGGACATGGTAAGTTAACCATAGCCGTGCAGACGGGTGTAGCCCGCAACACCCTCAAAAAGTACCTGGCTGCTTTTGCGGCCAGCGGCTTAACCTTCGACCAGATCAACGTCTTAAGCGACAAAGACCTCGAGGATATGTTTGTCAAGCCTGACGACAAACCCCTCCCTGAAAAGCTCCTGACGCTGTTCAGTCTGTTTCCAGCCATTGATAAAGAACTCAAGAAAAAAGGAGTTACGCGCCAGATGCTATGGCAGCAGTACAGGCAAACCCACCCGAACGGACTTGGCCTGTCACAGTTCAAGCAATATTACGCCCAGTGGAAGGCGCAGGTCAACCCAACGATGCACCTGGAACATAAGGCAGGCGACAAGCTTTATATTGATTTTGCGGGGGAAAAGCTGCACTTCACCGACCCGAAGACCGGGCAGCCGCAGCCGGTAGAGGTCTTCGTGAGCATCCTGGGGGCCAGCCAACTGACCTATGTGGAAGCGGTAATGAGCCAACAGAAGGAAGACTTTATCGCCGCCTGCGAAAATGCGCTGCATTACTGCCAGGGCGTACCGGCTGCCCTTGTGCCGGATAACCTCAAAAGCGCGGTGATCCGAAGCAGCAAGTATGAGCCGACGCTCAATGAAACCTTCGCCGACTTTGCCAGTCACTATGGGACGACGATCCTCCCCGCCCGGGCCTTCCGGCCCCGGGACAAGGCCTTGGTAGAAAATGCCGTTCGCCTGATTTACTCCCGCATCTATGTGAAGATCCGTGCCGGCCGCTACTACGGCCTGACCGAGCTCAATGTCGCCATCCGGGAAGGACTGGAAGCCCACAATAACGCCTTGTTGACCGGTCGCAACTATAGTCGTCGCCAGCAGTTCGAGGAAATAGAACGGGCGGCCCTGATGCCGTTGCCGCCGTTGCGGTATGAGCTGAAGAAACAGCTGTTTGCCACTGTAGCCAAAAATGGACACGCTGTGCTGAGCCCCGACAAGCATTACTACAGCGTGCCCTACCGGTTTATCGGTAAGAAGGTCAAGCTCTTATACTCCCGTCACACGGTGGAGATTTATTACAACTACGAGCGTATTGCCCTTCACCGGCGCAATAGAACCGCCTACCGGTATACGACCGAAAAAGAGCACCTGGCTTCTACGCACCGCTTCGTCAGTGAATGGACTCCGGAACGGTTCGCTGACTGGGCAGCCACGATCCATGAGGACGTCCGACTCTATGTGCTAAAGGTGCTCGACCGCAAGCAGCACCCCGAACAAGCTTACAAATCCTGCATGGGGATACTCGGTTTTGCCAAAAAGGTCGGCCATGAACGGCTGATCAAAGCCTGCCAACGCGCACTCGGCTATGGCGCCTACAACTATAAAACCATCCAGAAGATCCTGGAACTGCAACTGGATCAGAAAGACGTGCCGGACGAAACTGACCAGTTGTCCATGCCGCTGCACGATAACATCCGCGGCGGTGGGTATTATCAATAGTCTTTTATTACCAATCACTTAAAAACAATCATTATGAATGCAGCAACGCTGAACAAGATGTACACCATGCGACTGATGGGCATGTACCGGGAGTTCAAGATCAGCCTGGAATCGGGCAAAACGGAAAACCTAACTTCCGACGAGTTTATCGCTCACCTGGTGGAGGCCGAGTGGGATGACCGGCAGAACCGCAGCATCGATCAAAAGATCCGGCACGCCCGCTTCCGGTACAAAGCCAACCTGGAAGATATTTACTATCACAGCGACCGCAACATCGACAAGAACCAGCTGATGCGCTTTGCCGACTGCAGCTTTATCGATAAGGCCGAGAGCATCCTGATCACCGGCAGCACGGGCATCGGCAAGAGTTATATCGCTTCGGCACTCGGTCACCATGCCTGCGCCAAGGGTTACCGGGTAGTCTACCACAACGTGCCCAAACTCTTCTCCCGGCTAAAAATGAGTAAGGCCGACGGCTCCTATATCAAAGAAGTCGCCAGGATCGAGCGACAACAGCTACTTATCTTAGACGACTTTGGGTTGCAGCCACTGGACGGGCCCAGCCGGACGGCATTGATGGAACTGGTGGAAGATCGCCATGGCAAGAGTGCCCTGATCATTACCTCACAAGTTCCGGTAAGCAAGTGGTACGATATCATTGGCGAACAAACCGTCGCCGATGCCATCCTGGACCGGATCGTCCATAATGCACACCGCCTGGAATTAAAGGGAGAATCACTCCGGAAAAAACGAGCCGCCGAAATCGAAGCAAAAAAGTAAATTTACCCAGGTAAATGCCAAAACAACATCAATTTTTATGAACCGCCTGACAAGACATGAACTGAAAATCTTCGCCAGCAAAACAGGTGGTCAATTTGCTTCGGCCTGACGTGGTCAGTTTGATCGGCGTGCACAGCTGGCGGCTTTTCAGCAAAATTCGGGCTTACTCATCGCGCCATTATGAATTTCAGCATCAAAAAGAATCCTTCATTTTCTTTGAAGTGCTGCCCAGCGGCTCCCTCCCACTTTCGTGCCAGCAAATATCTCATAATTTGAACCAAAAAAATCACCTAAATTCAAATAATGGTGTTGTGCTGTCAACTTTATTTTTGGTCAAATATTCTCTTGACAAACGTACGGTGCCCAGCATTATTCGAACCCCGCCCCTACCAGCTGTAGTCTTGAAAATATCTATCGTATCTCCGTTAATTTCATAACTAAATTTTTCATGCTCGGTGTCAAATTCTCCGACAAAAACCATGAAATTTAACGAGTCTGTCAAATAGACCTTATCCACGCCAGCAGGATTAAATCTGAAAATCTGCGAATACACGTGGTCCCCTAAATCAAATGTAGATCTATGACTCTCGGTACATCCCAAAGGCAGCAAAGCAAATAATACATATTTGAACCGTACTTTCATAATTCACATATTCTCATTTTAGGACGCCGCTCTATGTTTGTCATGCGTGATTCTGTTCGCTTTCATCAAATATTTTATGTACTTTTACCGCATCGTGACACATTGTGTTATTATAATGCAGAAGAAATAATCTCGTCAACTATCTCCTTTTCAACATCAATATTCTTAATGTCACAATTGTAAGTCCCAAATACTACTGTACCTCCAGCAAAAAACATCCAATACCGCCAATAACTTTTGGTTTGGGCTTCCAGGCAACTACAATAGGAGAATTTTTCTCTATAAGACACTGAGCACTCCAGGTGCCTGCCTTTGACAAATTCTTCAAGTTCATCTTTGAGGGAAATACTACTCGGATTAGGAACGTCATAGACAGATAGCTGGAGTGCCCCAACTCCATTTTTGCTGTCATAAATCGAAATAACTGTTCCGGAATCTTCAACCTCCCATTTATCAGGGTATGTAAATGATATCCTTCCCTCTTTTAGCTTAAAACTTTTCATTCATTATTGTTCCTTGGTCGCACCAATAAACTTATTAATTTTGTCTTCGAATTTTTTTTGATATTCCTTCGTGAAAAAACTATCAAGTCGATTGTTGCCAGATACAATGAACAGCTGGAATGCTGCGGACCCGGGCTCACTTTCTCCTCCGTATTGACCTGTTGTCCCGTCTAAATAAATACCCACCTCGCCTTGATTTTTGATTGTCCATTTTGTAGTGCCATCTTCATTATACTCGTATTTATAAATCGGCAACGAAGCCTTTTTCCCGCTACTATCGACATAATAGTACTGATGATCAATAATGCCATATTCATCTTTACATTGAGATAATAATATTCCGTTTAAAGGCATCTCATAGACACGCCTGCCATTCTCATATTTGGATGGAACTCCCAGTTTTTGATTAAAGATAATTGTAGCCCTGCCTTGAAACCCCTTAGGAATTAGGTAAGTTTCCGGCTCGGACTTGTGAATACAAGAACCTAAAAATATTGTCTGCATTAATATGGCAAAATATAAACCCATTGTTGATAAGTTACGCCATTCGGCAACAAGTCCTTAATTTAAGACTAAATTCATCAAATTGGAGTGGATCAAATTCTCCGTTGACTTCCAAGTAATGATATAAGACCAGGTCGGTTTATCGAACTGTGGGGAAAGACCGCCACAGACATTATGGGTTCGGTCGCGAGCATCGCTGAGTCGACAGGACGAGCAAATC
This sequence comes from Bacteroidota bacterium, assembly GCA_030706735.1. Lineage (GTDB taxonomy): Bacteria > Bacteroidota > Bacteroidia > Chitinophagales > Chitinophagaceae > Puia. Next base: position 5,825 of record JAUZNZ010000055.1, read on the forward strand.
ATCACAATTAATTATTTATCAATCTTTTATGTCGCAGTATCCCCCATTCTACGTGTTTGGCTTGAAGGTTGAATTTATGAGGTTAGTTTGCTAACCTCAAACACAAGCAATGAAAAAGATACTAATAATCGATGATGACAAGGACCTATTAACGAGTATGAAATCACTTTTTTCAAAGAACGGATTTGATATTGCCGTCACCATGTCCTGCGATGAAGGCCTTTCGATACTAAAGAATTTTAAACCCGATCTAATCTTTCTGGACATGAATGTGGGAGATGAGGACGGGCGTGAAATGTGCAAAAAGATCAAAGAGCAGGCTGAATACAGCCATATGCCGGTTGTGCTCATCTCTTCCGATCACGAAGGGGAAAAACAATACAAGGAGTATGGAGCTAATTCCTTTGTTAAAAAGCCATTGCAATTCTCAACGCTTCTTGATATCGTAAAAAAGGGAGATAATCTCAATTGACAAAATCCGGACGGTCTATGTACCAAATTCGGACAGTAAGGAAGGGTGTCGCGGGTTGGGCATTTGATTGTCAATCGTTTACATGCCTGGCATTTTTTTGGCGATCTGGATCGCATGCTAAAGACTTATTTCAAAGCTGCATGGCGCGGGATCTTACGCAATAAAGTGTACAGCGGATTGAATATTCTGGGGCTGGCTGCAGGAATGGCCGCGGCGCTGCTCATCGGTCTATGGGTCTATGTCCAGCTGTCCTATGATCGCTTTCTTCCCGGTTATCAACAGGCCTACAAGGTAAGATTCAATACAAACAACAACGGCGAGATCAATACCACGAATTCCACCAACCTCCCCTTGGCGGAGGCATTGAAAAAGGATTTCCCGGAAATTAAATATGTGGCCCAAACAGACTGGATGGGGTCACACCCGCTGAGTGTCGGGAACAAACGAATCAACGTCAACGGGGCGATGGCCGGAAGCGACTTCCTAAAAATATTTCAATACCCGCTTATTGAAGGAAGTTCGAGCACGGCGCTGAACGATCCGTATTCCATCGTCCTGTCGCAGACTACAGCAAGTGCACTATTCGGTCAGGCTGATCCGGTAGGCAAGATGGTGCGTATCGATAACTTTCATGATCTACGTGTTTCCGGTATACTAAAGGACGTACCGGCCAATTCGACCTTCCAGTTCAGCTTCATTGTACCCTTTACCTATTACGCGGCCACTGATGAGGAGGTTAAAAGGTCCCTCACCGATTGGAACAATAACTCCTACCAAACCTTCGTCGCCCTGCAGTCTACTGCCTCTTATGCCGAACTGGCTCCCAGGATAAAGGGAACGCTGGTGAAGCACAGCCCAAAATATTTCGCACAGACAAAGGCCGAGCTTTTTCTTGAGCCTATGAAGAACTGGCATTTGTATACGGAATACCGTAACGGGGCAGCGGTTGGCGGCCTGATAAATTATGTAAGGATGTTTGCGCTCATCGGGATCCTGATCCTGGTGATCGCCTGTATCAATTTTACCAATCTTTCCACGGCACGTTCAGAAAAAAGGGCGCGTGAAGTGGGTATTCGTAAGGCCATTGGTTCCCACCGCAGAGATTTGATCTTCCAGTTCCTTGTTGAATCGATGACCTTAACCGGGGTTGCTTTTTTGTTTTCATTGCTACTTGTCACCCTGGCGCTCCCAGCCTTTAACAACCTGACGCATGCCAGCATCCGCATCCCTTTCACGAACAGCCTTTTTTGGCTGATCATGGCCGGCTATGTCCTGTTCACAGGCCTGCTATCCGGAAGCAGACCGGCGTTCTACCTGTCCTCTTTTAACCCCGTAAAAGTATTAAAGGGACGCCTGCAGACAGGCAAAGGCAGCAACCTCCCGCGTGAGATCCTGGTTGTGCTCCAATTCACCTGTTCTATCGCGCTCATCATTAGTACGGTGATTATCTACCAGCAGATACAGCATGCGAAGAATCGGCCGGTGGGCTATGACGCCAACCGACTATTAATGACCGATGCGACGAGCAACCTGACGCGTAATTATCAAGCCTTTAAAAATGAAATCCTTGCTACAGGCGTGGTGAGCAGCGTCACTAAATCTTCGAGCCCCGTTACCGGCCTCTGGGCAAGCAATAGCGTAACGGACTGGTCAGGCAGGCTGCCCGGCGAAACCCTGAGCCTGGCGATCATCGGCGTATCCGATGCGGACTATTTTAAAACGCTGGGTATGAAAATGGTGAAAGGTCGGAATTTCACCGGCAATCGCGGCGCGGATTCCCTGAGCGTCATTCTCAATGAGGCAGCTGTCAAGCGCATGCGGTACAAAGACCCCATTAATCAGGTCATTACCTGGCACACCGTCGAACAACGAGCTACGGTCATCGGGGTAGTCAAGGACGCGCTGATGGGTTCACCATTTTCTCGTACGGCTCCAACCATCTTTATTTACGAACCGGGTTGGTCGAATGTGGTCACTTACCGCTTGTCGCCGCATGTGAGCACAACTGGAGCAATAGCCAACCTCGCTCCAATATTCAGCCGGTATAACCCGGATATACCTTTCGACTATCATTTTGTGGATGAAAGCTATGCGTCAAAATTCGATTTTGAGTCGTTGATCGGAAAACTGGCCGGCCTGTTTGCCTCGCTGGCTATCATGATCTCCTGTATCGGCCTGTTCGGCCTGGCATCTTACATGGCTGAAAAGCGGACCAAAGAAATCGGCATACGCAAAGTGCTCGGCGCTTCAGTCACCCAGGTATGGTTGATGCTGTCAAAGGATTTTCTCCTCCTGGTATCGATCAGCTGCCTGATCGCCTCCCCCATCGCTTATCATTATTTGCAAAACTGGCTGTTGCAGTACGACTACCGGATCACAATCAGCCCCATGGTGTTTGTGCTGGCGGCGGCGGCGGCCATCCTGATCACGCTCCTGACCATCAGCTTCCAGGCTATTAAAGCGGCCATTGCCAATCCGGTGAGGAGTTTGAGGGCGGAGTGAGCGACCCGGCCAGATCTTTGGGATTCCAAGTCGAGAGATCCCGATACATAGCAAAAAGGCCCCGGAGTTCATCCGGGGCCTTACTCTTAGCAAATCATCCTATATATCAATTGACCTTAATGCTTCGTTGCTCCTGCTTCTGATTCACATTCCTTATTACCACTTCCACCCTTCTGTTACACTGCCTGCCTTCATCGGTCTTATTGTCACAAATCGGATTCTCTTTGCCGAACCCCCTGGCTGTGACGCGAGATTTATCCACGCCCGCCGCGATCAGCGCATTGGCTACTGCCTGGGCCCTGGCTTTCGAGAGCTTCTTATTTATGGCCACACTGCCTCTGCTGTCGGTGTACCCGTCAATATAGAAGTTCGAGTTGGCGATCTGCTCATTCATGACCTTTGCCGCGCGGACCAGGATCTCCTGCGATTGCGGCTTAATGGTTGCCTTGGCATAATCGAACAGAATATTCTTAAACTCGGCCGTGATCTGCACCACTACCTTTTCAACCGGGCAGCCCTTGGTGGACGCCGGTCCCGGGTCGTTGGGGCAAAGGTCCTGATCATCGGGGATCCCGTCTCCGTCCGTATCCGGTATCGGGCAACCGTGGTACTTTTCGACTCCGGCAACGGTCGGACATTTGTCGTCCTTGTCCGGTATGCCGTCACCATCCGTATCGGGACATCCGTGGAATTTAGGCAAACCAGCCACTGTCTTACAGGAATCCTCTTCATCATTCACGCCATCTCCATCGGTATCGGGTATCGGACAGCCATGGTATCTGAGTACGCCCGGCGTGGTCTTGCATGAATCTTCTTCGTCATTAATGCCATCGCCGTCGGTATCGGGTATCGGGCAACCCTGGTAACGGACCAAACCGGCCACGGTGGGACATTTGTCCACGTCGTCATACACGCCGTCCTTGTCGGTATCGGGCTTGAGCTTTTTCTTATACTGCATTCCAAAGTGAAATCCAAGGTGAAGGTCAGCCTGCTTCGAATCATGCACCAGCGCCGACAGCACGCTGCCCGATCCGATGAAGAAGGGGCCGGCACGGAACGCGACGCCTGCATTGAATTTCGTGAGGTCGCTGTAACTGAGTGGCAATTCGACACTAAACATGCCGTTTTCCCAACGGGGGGTAAAGCTATATGCGTTATAATAATAGAGAGACAGCGAGCCGGTCTTCGTGGTCGCGAACTGCCCAGCCGCATTCAGGGCGAAGCCGCCATCAAGCAGGTAGTCCACTTCGGCATGCAGGGTCGTCGGCAGATTGACCGCGTAGGAACTGCCCTGAGCGGTACCAGTAAAATAAGGGCTTGCATCGAATATCGCCTTATAGTCCTTTACCGATTTTCCCGCGAACTGCGCGAGAGAAAATGAACCGACCGGTTGAGGAGGAATATTTACGCTATACGCCGCCGCCTGGTTCGTGCTCCTGTTGAAGGAGATCCGTCCCACATCCAACAGCGAGGCCGAGATCCTCAGCCTGTATTTATTGGCAAAACGATCTGAGACATACATCGAATAATCCGTAGAAGGGCGCCATTCATAAACGAATCCGATATCCCCTCCCACGCCATGACCGTTAAATTTGAAAAAATCACTAAACGAATAATCGTTAAAGTTCGTCGCCGTGGTATTAAAGGCAAAGGAGCCGGTGGTTCCGGTCAGAAAGGTATTGCCCGAGCCGCTGACCGTTCCGGACAGATTCGAGGTCGAAAGATACGTATCGGCTGTACCGGCGATATATTTCAAGGTAATTCCCCCTTTGAAAAAGTTATGACTATACTTATTGGTGAATACCTGCCCGATGGAACCGCCCAGTTCCGTCCATCCGGTTGCATGAACGAGCATATTGGAATTGAAATTAAAGGGTATGCCCACCGAGGTTGTCCCCCCATCCAGAATGGCGCCTGCCAGGTTGCCATCGATATTACTTCCATTGGCAAATACCCTGGAACGGGTCGTAAAGGCGAGGGATGTCTTCGGACTCAGGCTGAACATGACCGAAGGCCCCAGCACATCAACGTACGATAGACTGTTGACCGTGGAATTTCCCCGCAACAATTTCGATTTTAGGGAGTCCGCACTAAATGACTTGGTGATGTCACTGAACCGGAGCCCTGACTGGCTTGTCCCTACAAAGCCGTTGATGGCAAAAACATTCACATCCCATTTGTATCGGTTATCTGCGATATTCGCCGGATTGAAGACGACGCCATTTACTCCTGAATAATTGCTTGTCCTGTATCCCGGGTACGTCTGAGCGCGACTTGCGGTCGCTCCGGCCAATAGGGAATAGCAGAAAAAAATAGAATTTTCTCATAACTAATTTTTGTGGTTTGCCTACAGGGTTTCAATTATCATACCGTCAATATTTTAAACAGCGTACTTTTTTTTAATAACTAATCGGGGCAAATAGTTCTACAAACGGGGGCAGCGCAGGGATCAATCTGCGCGAGCATGTTATATAATTCACACATTTAATGACTTTTGGGAACAACCTGAAATTCCTTAATTTTATCGTCCCTCCGCACCCTATTGATCCATCGAATGTCGCGGCTTTGATCATAAAACTTTTCTTATGGATACGCCTTATCTCTTATTGGCAGAGGACGATCCGGATGACCGCGAAATTCTGCGCGACGCCCTTGGGCAACAAAGGCCGGGCCTCGGGATCTTATGCGTAGATGACGGGCAGCGATTGATCGAATATCTGGACAATTGTCCATCCACTCAATTCCCTTCCATCATTCTCCTGGACTACTGCTTGCCGCTCATGAGCGCCGACCAGATTTTGGACGCCCTTTCCAGAAAACCGCGTTACCGGAGCATCCCCAAGTTGGTATGGAGCACGTCCGATAAGTCCGAATACGCCCGCCGATGTATCGAGCGCGGTGCATTGAGCTATCTCCCAAAGCCAGCCGCGGAGCCTGAGCTTGCCCTCCTCATATCGGGGATTACTAGAGTCCTGGACCTTTACGGAAGCACGTCCGCATCCGCCTGATGTGCTACAAACGGCATGATATTGGGATTTCTGGTTAAAATGGACATTCTAATTGAAATATTCGGGCAGGGAAAGGACCTCAATGCACTCCAGATGAGCGCCAGGGGTATTGTCGTATTTTTCATTGCCCTGCTATTGATCCGGATCTCGGGCAGGCGCTCCTTCAGCCTTCATACGCCTTTGGACAATATTGTCACCATTGCCCTGGGCGCTGTGCTTAGCCGCGCCATCGTCGGCGCCTCCGACTTTGTGCCGGTCATCGTTGCTTGTACGGTCATCGTCGTGATGCACCGCTCGTTCAGCTGGCTGATCGCCCACAATCGGACCGTAGAGAAGATCGCCGAAGGTAATAAGATCCTTCTGTACGCAGACGGTCAATTCGACCGGCGAAACATGAGCAAGGCCCTTGTTTGTGAGGAGGAGATCATGCAGGGAGTCAGGAAATCAGCGTTAACCGATAAACTCGATCAGATCGATAAGATCTACATGGAGCGGAACGGCGAGATCAGCGCCATAAAAAAAGGTTGACAGATGGCCAATGGCCCGACGCTCAATACGCTATCGACAAAACGGGGAAATACAGCTCGAAGACGGCGCCTTCGTCAGGGTCGCCTTTTGCGCGAATAAACCCCTTGTGGTTTTCCATCACCTTGCGGCAAATGGACAGGCCGATGCCCGTACCGGAGTATTGGTCGCGACCATGCAGCCTGGAGAATAATTCGAAGATCTTCTCTTCATGCTCAGCGTGAAACCCGATGCCGTTGTCCGTAAATGTGATCAAATGGAATTTCCCGGACGCCAGGGGTTCCCGCTCATTCAGGTTCGGGCTGCTGACGCCGCGGTAGGCCAGGTTGATCCGTAATTCGCGGTCGGAGTGACTATATTTAAATGAATTGCTGAGCAGGTTGGCAAAGAGCTGCCTGATCTGGAACGGAATGCCCTGGACGTCCGGCAGGCGTTCCGTTTCAATGAGCACGCGGCCGCTGTCCTTCGCGTCCTGGAACTGGTCGCATGCCTCTTTGAAAAGGGCATTCAGGTCCACCGGCTCATATTGTTCCACCGGCTCCGAGATCTTTGTGAAAGCAAGCAGGTCGTCGATCAGCCCCTGCATTCTTTTTGCCGCATCCGCTGAACGAAAAACATACGTCCGTTCTTTGTCGGGCAATTCCAGGGTGGGATTGTCCAGTAAGGATGAATTATAAAACCGGATCTTGCGCAGCGGCTCCTTCATATCGTGGGCGGCGGCGTAAGCGAACTGCTGCAGCTCCTTGTTCTGGGATTCCAATTGGCGTGCGTAACGGAAAAGGCGTTCCTCCGCCACCTTCCTCTCCGTCAGATCACGGGTTACTTTCACGAAACCGATGATCTCTCCGTTGTCGCCGTGCAGGGAAGTGATCACGACGCTGCCCCAGAAGGTCGTGCCGTCCTTGCGTATCCGCCAGCCTTCATGTACCGCCTTGCCTTCCCTCCTCGCCTTCTCGATCAGGAAATCGGGCAGCTTTCGCTGTTGGTCTTCCGACGTATAGAACATGCTGAAGTGTTTGCCGATGACCTCCGCCTCCGTATAGCCCTTGATCTTTTCGGCGCCACGGTTCCAGTTCTGGATGCACCCCTTCGGATCGAGCATCAGGATCGCGTAGTCCTCCACCTCTTCGATCATCTTATGGTAGTGGTCTTTACTATGCTGCATAATGGTAAGGTCTATGATCTGTAAGGGTATGATTTGGACGGGAAAGGCTAGAAATGGCAATTTAGCATGGTTTTGATCAATCTATCGAAAAACCCTCTAATTTTGACGGTCGAACCATAATGACCCAGCTCCAACGGCCTTACTTATTGATCGCTGATGACGACCCGGATGACCAGGAAATGTTCGCTGAACCTTTTCTGGAGCAAAATCCGGGCGCAAATATCGTTTTTGTCAACGACGGGCAAGCCGCGCTTGAATACCTTGGTAAACACGAGGGTGATTGGCCGTGTGTCATGCTGCTGGACTACAAGATGCCGAAGCTTAACGGCTGCGACGTGCTTGCCAAGATCAAGAAGGAAGACCGTTACAAATCCATGCACAAAGTCGTCTGGAGCACTTCCGACAACCCCGACTATGTCAGCAACTGTCTCCGACATGGTGCAGACAAATACTTCAAAAAACCGAATTCGATCGAAGAATTGAATGACCTGGTCAGGTATCTGAGCAAGGTTTACCAATCTGCGCAGGCCAGCGTGCAATAATCCCTCCAATTATTACACGAATAATTATGCCAATACCTGTTTGGGCAATGGTTTCCCGCAGTTGAACCACTTAAGTCATTATTTTTGCCCCATGGGCCAGAAAAAGCTGATCCGGTTCGAGGCGATCAAATCCTTTCCCAACGTCCTTCAATATCCCGAGGGGATGGCCGGGCAATGGTCCCAGCATTTCCATAACGATCATCCGATCACCCTGGAGCTGGCCTGCGGCAAGGGAGAATACACGGTGGGACTGGCTAAATTATACCCCAACCGGAACTTCATCGGGGTGGATCTGAAGGGCAACCGCATCTATATCGGGGCGAAGAAATGCCTGGAGGAGGGGGTGGGGAATGCCGCCTTCCTACGAACACTGATCGACAAAATACCAAACTACTTTCGACCCGGCGAAGTGGAGGAGATCTGGCTCACCTTCCCCGATCCGCAGCTGCGACGGTCCAGGGCGAAGAAGCGCCTTACTCACCCGAAGTTCCTTCGTCTTTATCAGCAGATCCTCATTCCGGGGGGTCTGATCCATTTGAAGACCGACTCTCCCGTGCTATACGAATTCACCCGGCTGGTCATCGAACTATGCGGGCTCCCCTTACTGGAGGCGTCGGAAGATATTCATTCCGGTCCGATGAAGGAAGAGCTGCGGATCAGCACACATTATGAGAGCCTGGATATAGCGCGCAGTAACCGGGTGTACTATCTTTGCTTTGCCCTGCCCGCCTCGCCGCTGCCCGAGGTGGACGAGATCCTCTACCAAAAACTCAAGGAAGATGCCACAGCTGATTGAAGGCGAGGACTTCTACTTGACCGGACAGGGGTTGATGGTGTTCACGGAGAAATATCATCTCGCGCGCGGGACCTGCTGCGGAAGTGGGTGCCGGCACTGTCCTTATCACTATTCGGCAGTTCCTGAACCCCGGCGATCCGAACTGCGGGAACAAAAGAAATCAGATGGCAACAGCAAAAAATAAACGGGGCGGGAAGTCGAAGACCGCGAAGGAGAAGCTGGCCGTTCTCAAGCCTTCCGGCCGAAAGGATGATTCCTTTTTCGAGCTGGTACACGAGGTCGCGCGGCAGGTTCCGCGGGGCCGTGTCACCTCCTATGGCGCCATTGCCGCCTGCCTGGGGACACGGCTTTCGGCCCGGATGGTCGGCTGGGCCATGAACGTTTCGGGCAGCGCCAAAAAGCCCGTTCCCGCTCACCGCGTCGTCAACAGCCAGGGACTCCTGACCGGCAGACATCATTTCAATCCGCCGGAGCGAATGCAGGAGTTATTGGAAAAAGAAGGGGTCGAAGTGAAGAACGAGCGAGTCGTCGAATTCGCGAAATTGTTCTGGGATCCGGCGGTGGAGTTGTAAGCCGACGGGACAAGAACGAGACAATGCGCACAGCGGTTGCATCGAAACCGGACAGGGGTAATCGGGAGAATCTTTCTAGTACTGTGATTAATAAATAGTTAGCGCGTCGGCACCAGATTTGAACCGAATCGAAGCAATATCGAGTCTATGTTCAAGAATTATGTTCTGGTCGCATTGCGGCAATTTGTGCGGCACAGGATGTTCAGCGCGCTGAATGTCTTTTGCCTCGCCATCGGCATCTCCTTTTGTCTTTTGATCGGTGAATATGTACTACACGAGTCGGGTATCAATGCGAACTTGCGCGACGTGCATCGCCAGTATGTGCTGAACAGCAACTGGAAGGTGAAGAATACCGGACCCGAAGCGACGACGGTAGGGCCCCTTGCCAAAGCGCTGACGGAGAAATACCCGAGCCTGGTGGCCGGCTATTTCCGTTTCAACCCGGTGGTGAACGCGGTATCTGCGGGGGACAAGCATTTCCGTGAGGATGTGTCCATCTGCGATACCAACCTGGTTAGCCTCTATAGTTTGCCCTTGCTGTACGGAAATCCGCAACACGCCTTTACCGATGTGCACTCCGCCGTGATCACCGAAGAGTTTGCGCTTAAGTTGTTCGACCGGAAGGATGTCCTCCGCCGGACCCTGACCTTTACCAATCTATCCGGCAAGACAACGGATTACACGATCTCGGCCGTCATTCGCGATATGCCGTATACCACGCCGACGAATGCGTTCTCCGACCATGGGTATTCGGTCTACCTGCCTTTTGAAGGGAACCAGTACTATCCGACGGGAACGGGGGAAGATGACTGGAATGGAATTACGATTGCCGCGTTTGTCAAATTGCAGCCCGGTGTGCGTCCGGAGCAACTGAACGCGCCGATAAAATATTTGCTTCGCTTGAATGCGCCGGAAACGACGTATAAGAACCTGCAGGTCGAGTTGAAGCCGTTGAGCACGTATTGGCTGAACATGGATAACCGTGCCGTAGCCCGAACTTTGTCGATGCTGACACTGGTAGCGCTCGGCATTTTGCTGATGGCGGTGGTTAATTTTGTCAATATCATGATCGGGACCTCCGCGTATCGGATCCGGGAGATCGGATTGCGCAAGGTTTTTGGCGGACGCCGGGTTGAACTGGTCATACAATACCTGGTCGAGTGCACGGTGCTGACCTTTTTTGCCGCGTTGCTTTCGCTGTTTTTCTATACGTTGTTCCTCCCGCTGGCCAACGAATTACTGCACACCAACTTACGACCGGTCAGCCAATTTGAGTTTCGCGAGTGGGGTTATCTCGTCGCAGGTATGCTGGTCGTCGGTATGATGGCGGGCTTTTATCCTGCATGGATCCTTAGCCGGTCAAACGCAGTTACCGCGGTCAAAGGAAAACAGGGTTCTGTCGAAAAGGGCGTGTGGCTAAGAAAGTCCCTGCTGATCGGGCAGTTCAGCCTGGCGACCGGCGTGATCGTCTTTGCGATCGTGCTCTCCAGGCAGGTTGACTATTTTTTCCATTCGGATCTCGGCTATGATAAGAACCGGCTCCTGCTCGTCACGGCCATTCCGAAACAATGGGATTCGGTGGGCGTGGCCAGGATGGAATCGATCCGGACGGGTCTTCTCGGGTTAAGCGCGGTAAAGGACGCCAGCATTTCGATGGACATTCCCGACCGGATGCCGCCCGCGAAACTGCTGGTGTATCCGGAGGGCGGATCGATCAGCCAGGCAATTAGCGTGCAAGCCATTACTGCCGATGAACGTTTTGCATCAACTTATCAGATCGGGTTGATGGAAGGCCGGTTTTTCAGCGGCGGAGCGGGAGGCTTTGTTCCGGGAGAGACGGTGATCAACGAATCGGCCTTGAAGAGCCTGGGATGGAAGGATATCGCGGGCAAGACCCTGACTATCCCGAATGCCGGCAACTTGAAGGTAGTGGGTCTTATAAAAGACTTTCACCTGAGCTCGCTCCACGAGTCGATCGAACCCCTGATCGTCTTTCACGTCCGGGACAACCCGATCTATCGCTTTATGAGCGTCAGGTTGGGCGCAGGGAGTCTTTCCCGATCCGTAGAACAGGTGCAGGCCAAGTGGAAGGCCATGTCCCCATCTGCTCCCTTCGACTTTCGATTTATGGACGACAAGCTCGCCGAGATGTATCGAACGGAATTGCAGCTGAGGAAGGCCTCGGGGATCGCCAGCGGGCTGATGTTGCTGATCGTCTTGCTGGGAATATTCGGCGTGCTAACCCTTTCGCTCACGAAGCGGATCCCGGAGATCGCGGTGCGAAAGGTCCTCGGCGCCGGGATGCGGAATATCCTTTTGCTGTTTATCCGGCAGTATGCGGGTTTGCTGGGGATCGCCAACTTCATCGCGTTGCCTCTGGCCTATGTGCTGACAAACCGCTGGCTGGATCAGTATCCCTACCGAATCGCGCAGACAGCAGGTGCGTATTTGCTTTCGGGTGCGTTGGTATCGGTAATCGCCTTTGCCCTAATCTGCCTGCAATGCCTGAAAGCGGCGTCGGCAAACCCGGTAAAGAGTCTGCGGACGGAATAGGGACCCAAACTGACGAAAATCACATTCCATAGTGACCTGCGTCACGCCCCTGCACCGTACGGCGACCTATCTTGGCCCTCTGCCATCTCCTCATGTACAGACCCAAGCTCTACGATACCCTACGGCAATATGATTCGAAACAGTTCCTGAAGGACCTGATGGCCGGCCTGATCGTCGGCCTGGTTGCGTTGCCGCTGGCCATCGCTTTCGCCATCGCCTCGGGCGTATCCCCGGAAAAAGGAATCTATACGGCGATCATAGCCGGTTTCGTCATCTCCGCGCTCGGCGGCAGCCGGGTGCAGATCGGCGGACCCACGGGCGCCTTCATCGTCATCGTGTACGACATCGTCCAGACCCATGGCATTGACGGACTCATCATCGCGACCTTTATGGCAGGCATCATGCTGATGGCCATGGGATTCGCGCGTCTGGGATCGGTCATCAAGTTCATCCCCCACCCGCTGATCGTCGGCTTCACCAGCGGTATCGCGCTGATCATCCTGTCCTCCCAGGTGAAGGATCTGCTGGGTCTGCATATGGGTGCGGTTCCGGCCGACTTCATCGACAAATGGAAAAGCTATTTTCATCATTTCCAGGCGCTGAACGGCTATGCCGTCCTTTTAGGAGGGCTCACCGTGCTGATCGTCCTCTTCTGGTCCAAGGTTACGAGGAAGGTGCCGGGTTCCCTGATCGCCATCCTCCTGACCACCGTGGCCGCCGCCTGGCTGCATCTCCCCGTCGAGACCATCGGTAGCAAATTCGGGGCGATCTCCTCCTCTCTGCCCAGGCCGATCCTGCCGCATCTTGACCTGTCCACCATCAAGAACCTCATCCAACCCGCATTCACCATCGCCCTGCTTGGCGGCATCGAGTCGCTCTTATCCGCCGTCGTCGCCGACGGCATGATCGGCGGCAATCACCGGTCCAATATGGAACTGGTGGCTCAGGGCGCCGCCAATATCTGCTCCTCGCTGTTCGGCGGGATTGCGGCTACCGGAGCCATCGCGCGTACCGCCACCAATGTCAGGAACGGCGGCCGGACGCCGGTAGCGGGCATGATCCATTCCGTTACTCTTCTGCTCATCCTTTTGTTCTTTGGAAAATGGGCGGCCTATATTCCCATGGCGACCCTGGCGGGGATCCTGATCGTCGTCGCGTACAATATGAGCGAATGGAAACATTTTCTTTCCGTGGCAAGGGGGCCGAGGAGCGATGTCGTGGTGCTTATGACCACCTTCCTATTGACGGTGTTGGTGGACCTGACTGCGGCGATCGAGATCGGGATGATCGTCGCTGCCTTTTTGTTCCTGCGCAAGATGATCCAGTACAGCGATGTCAGCCTCCTGACAAATGCGTTGAGAGAGAATGAAAATGAAGAAGACTCAGAACCCGCCGACAACGTTTCCATTCCCAGGCATGTCGAAGTCTTTGAAATAACGGGGCCCCTGTTCTTTGGCGCAGCCTATAAATTCAAGGATGCCATGCGGTATATCGAGAAGCCGCCGCTGGTGCTCATCATCCGCATGCGGAAGGTGCCGCTGATCGACGCCACGGGAATCAAGACGATCCGCGAAGTGCTGCATATGTCCACGCAGCAAGGCAGCAAGATGATCCTTTCGGAAGTCCACAGCGAGCAGATCCTCAAGGAGCTCAAGGATTCGCGGCTGCTCTTCGCGCTTGGCAAGGCCAATGTAACGGACACCTTTCAGGAGGCCATCGAACGCAGTATAGCAGTCATGGCAGAGTCAAAACTTGAGGGGAGGGCCTAGCACTTCCTTAGAACCATTCGTCCTGGCAATGATGCAGGTGCAGCGCCGGCCCGGCCCGGGGAGGGTTGGGCGGTGGTAAGCAATGCGGATGCGGCGAGCGGGAGCTGGAGGAATAGACTACGCTTCATATCAATGGGGTTTTGGGGTTACTTTACATTTCCTCACTGCTCATCTGCAGGTCGGCCATGACGCGATCTTTCGAAGGATAGGCTATGGCAAAATGGATCACGAGGGCAACGGCGATGGCCAGGAGCAGGGTCTTGCCCGTCAGGAGATACGCTATGATGGCGAGCAGGGAAGGTACTTCCGACAATGCCCAGCGGACGATGCAGGCCGCGCGATAGGCCAGGAACAACGCATCGGAATCGGTCATCTGCCTGATCTCCTCCAGCCGTTTCCGGAACAGGATATGGGAGCACCCGGCAAGGACGACAGCGACTGCCGGCACGAGGATCAAAAAAATGCGCGCCAGGTCCGGATCGGCGGCAAGAGCGGAACCGCGAAGGGCGTTGATGAGGACGGCAATCGATCCCAGCATCACCTGGCCTGCCAGCAGGGCGAGAAAGAGAATGCGCAGGGCCTTCAAGTCACTGGCTTTCGAACTCATACCCGGAGATTTTCCTAAAACTACAAAAAAAAGGGGCGCAAAAAAGCCCGCCACCAGGTGACGGGCTCTCCTATTATTCAATAGGGTTAGCTATGACCACAACCCGTGCGCGGACAATCCGGCATATGGGTACAGTCTGCCCCTTTCGGACAATCCTGCGTACGCGGACAATTCGAAGGGCAGTTTTGAGTGGTCGTCGCTTTGTGCCTCTTGGCGGCTGGCTTACCTCCACCTGCAAAGGCAGTCGTGGAAAGCAATGCCATGGCCAGGATGGAAAAAAATATCTTTTTCATCTGAGATCGATTAATGTGATAAAATAAAATGTCTGGCTGTACTAAACGGCGAATGCCTCCGGAGGATGCCAGCTCTCGGAAAGCCGGGAGGATAAACGATTATCGTTTACAGGGAACCGTTTTTCGACGGAGAAACTGGGGGCTACCAGGCCGGCGCCGGATTTTGCCGGCAGGTAAAAATTGCCGTATGCGCAGGCCATGAAAGGGTTACACGCGGTCCCCTGGCAGCCGCTGCCCGGACAATCGTTCTTGCCGTCTTTCGGCTCAGGCCGCCCGGAACAATGCATTTTCTTCTTGCAGCAGTGCATGCCAGCGGGGGCGCGAAGCATGGCCATGCCGACCAGTCGATGTATAGGGGTCGCGCTGCCGGGGCTGCGGGTCGCGCCGATCATCGCGTGATCAATGAATAG
>JAUZNZ010000056.1 GCA_030706735.1 Bacteroidota bacterium
GAATCAAAATTTATATAACAATACGCCGTATCCCACTCCGGCGGGGTCTGTCGTATTGGCAAGCTGGAAACACATGAATTTCCCGTCAGTTGAAATGACCGGATTGGAGGCTTTTCCCCCTTCGTAGTCGTTGAAGTGAGTGAGGCGCACAAAGTCCTTTCCTGTTCCGTCCAGCTTCAATTTCCAAATGTCGATATTGCCGCTTCCACGCTTGCCACCCAGCCATTCGCATTGACGGTCGCCCTCGACACAGGTAAACTTGCCGTCCGGAAAGACCCCCTCGCATTCATTGTACGATCCGGGCGCTTTGGACTGATTCGCCACGGCGCCTGTTTGCAGATCGATCGTCATGACCGAAGCGAGGCCATTCGGTTCATAGCAGGTGAAGGTCATCTTCGAGTCATTGTCAAAGAAATCCTGTGCTTCGAGGCTGCAATTTTTATCCGGGCTTTGATATACTACCTTTTCATTGACGATACGGGGCGTTCCGGAGGACGTATCGACGTCCGCGACGATCAACCGCGACGCCCCCTCCGGGATTTCCCCGATTTGTTCATGCAGCTGGGAATAGGCGATCTTCATGCCGCGTTTCGATATCGCCGCTCCCTCGTTCATTTTTACGCCTAGCCTGACCGGCTTCGACCCGGGCTGCTTGCTGAGGAACCATAATTCATTATCTCTTGCCCGGCTGACCTGTATATCGGTAAATTTTTCGGGGCCAATGAGGATGTAGTCGCCAGACACCAGGTGCATGACGCGGAGAAAGGCGGCTGCCGGAATACGACAGGTAAGACAGGTGATCTTACGGGTCGCCAGGTCAATGACCATGGCATCCCCAAAACTCTTGGTCATGAAGGCGACGCGCCTATTGTCCGGAGAAATGTCGGCCCGTTCGCCGAAAGAGGTGAGCACGGTCATATTGCCCGGCAGGTGATCCAATGGCTTGCCGGCTATTCGTTGGTGGAGTGATCCCGGATTATTTTGGCCGGCCAGCTGTGCTGCCCAAACCATAATAAGACAAACAATGGTCAGCCCTCTTGAATTCATAGACAAGTTTTGGGCAAAATACTAACAATTTCCGAGGGCGCCATACCGTACTTCTGCTTAAAAGAACGGGAGAAATGGGATAGACTTTCGAAACCCAGGCCCAAATAAATGGCGGATGGCTTCCTTCCCCTTTTCTTTATCTGATGGTAGGCCTCCTCCAGGCGTTTGTCCTGCAACCATTGCCGGGGAGAGGTATGGAAGGTTTTTTGAAAGTCCCTTTTGAACCCGGCAAGGCTCCGGCCGGCAAGTTGTGCAAATTTTTCAAGGGGTACATTGAACTGGAAGTTACTCAGCATGATCTTCTCCAGATCGATCTTATGGGCATCGGATAGAGCAAACAGGAATCTGCCCAGCCCAGGCATTGACTCCAACAACAAGCCGATGGCCTCTTTCACTTTCCCTTCGCCAAGCTTGCTCCTTTTGGCAGACTGGGGCTTGCCTATGTACGGCAGCAGAGATTGGAAATAGCCCTTCAAGAACTCATTGCCCGTGAACAGGAAATAAGTCTTTCCCGCATAGGTTCCCTCGACATCCAGTTGATTCTCCAGCGCGTATTTCCGTAGCAGGTCGTCCCCAAATACAACGATTATTATTTCATAATTTTTGCCGTCCAATGGGGTTTTCGTGATCTTGAGCAGCTGGTGCTTGCGAAGGAGGACCAGGTCTCCTTCCCGGGTTGTCACTTTCTTGCCGGAGGTTTCCAGGGTCAGCTTCCCCGACACCTGCATCAGCAGAATAGTTTCATTAAGGAAAACGTCTTTTTCTCTTTCTTTTTGGGAAAGAATGGTATACACGATGCTACCCGGCGCCATTTCGGACGAATCACCCATACTATGAAGGTAAGAATAGTTGGTTCATGCCTATTTTGATGCGTGGCCCGGAGGTGGCGGGTAGCTTTCACCGCGGATCGCCCCAAGGGCGAAAGTAGTATGGAGCCGGGCCAGCTCTTCATTGGTAAAGGTGATTTCCAGCGCCTGAAGATTTTCAGCCAGTCGGGATGGCTGACTCATCCCAACCAGGGGCATGATGTCGTTCCCCTGGGCATGCACCCAGGCTATCGCCAGCTGCGCGGGCGAATATCCCTTATCCCTGGCCATGGTCTTGAGCACTTCCACCTTTTCCAGATTGCTGCTGAGATTTTCGCCCTGGAAACGCGGCAGGCGATTGCGCATATCGCCGGGTTCCAGCGGTGCGTTGACATGACCGGTCAATAAGCCCTGGGCCGTATTGCCAAATGCCACTATGCCAATGCCCAGCTCTCTTGCGGTGGGTAGGAGCTCGGGTTCTATCATCCTTTTGGCAAGGGAATATTCTACTTCCAGGGCGGTAACCGGGCAGATGCTGTGCGCTTTGCGCAACGGTTCCGAACTCACTTCGGACAAACCGAGATAGCGGACCTTGCCTTCTTTGATCAGGTCTGCGATCGTTCCCACCACCTCTTCCAGGGGAACGGATGGATCCAGTCGGCCAGGTTGATAGATGTCGATGGTTTCCACGCTCAGCCGTACCAGGGAGTACGTGATAAAATTCTTTATCGATGCAGGACGCAGGTCAAAACCCCGAAATCCTCCACCCGGGGCCATGAGGGCGCCAAACTTCACGCTGATGACCGCCTCGTCCCTCCTGCCCTTGATGGCACGCCCTACCAGGAGTTCATTGTGCCCGCTGCCATAAAAATCGGCGGTGTTCAGGAAATTGATCCCCCTGTCCAGCGCAGAACGGATCGTCGCGATGCTTTCCGCCTCGTCTTTGGCTTGTCCGCCAAAGGCGGCAGACATGCGCATGCAACCCAATCCGATCGCGGATACATCGGGGCCGTCCTTACCTAATTTTCTTTTTGTCATATTGCAAAGATGGGGGTAGGAACGCCGCGCCGGGTTGCCTGTATGGCTCAATTTGCTTGCCTGTACGGCTCAGCCGCCATGTCGAATAAACTCCTGCAGCCTGATGCTGTCCTTGATCCGTATTCTTTTGCCGGACGTTTCAATGAGACCCAGGTGCGACCAATCGGAAAAAAGTCTAAAGACCGTTTCGTAGGTCGTGCCGGCAAATGAAGCCATATCGAGACGGGTGACAGGCAAGCTGATATAGCCCTGGTCGTCCAATGCGAACGCGTCCCGGATCGCAAACAAGGCTTCTGCAATGCGACCGCGTACATCCATAAGGGCCAGATCACGCATCCTTTTTTCCGCTTTTCGCAATTCGCCGGCATAAAGTTGCATCATGGCATAGAGGAAGGACGTGTTGGTTTTAAGGGTCGCTTCCAGAAAACTTGTTGATATAAAACAAGCGACCGTGTTGTCGAGGGCGGTAGCGGAGATCGGGAAGATCCTCTCCCCTCCTTGTCCCCGGTACCCGACCACATCTCCCGCCTTGGCAAAGTGCAGGATCAACTCTCTGTCAGGGCCCCAGGATTGGTGGACCTTGACCGCACCGCTGGCAATAAAATAGATGCCGCTGACCTCTTCCCCCTCCGAAAAGAGCGGCTGCCCTTTTTTGTAATGGAGGATCTGCCGATTTGAGGCTATTGCCCCCTTCCATTCCGGCAGACAGTGGGCGCAAAGAAAACAGGAGTACATCTCGCAGATATCCGTAGCCATTTACAAAAGTATTAAATTATCGGTCCAGGAGTTGGTTATCGGTCCAGGAGTTGGCGGATCGTCGTTACGGCCAACCCGGCATTTCTTTCCGTGGCGTCATCATGCCGGACCATTTCGCCTTCCTTGTTTAACAAGACCACGACATTTGAATGAGCGAAATTGCCGTCAGGCAACCGTTGATATTTAACGTCCAACAACATCGAGAGTTCCCTCACCTGGTCCTTACCTCCATGCAGCAAGGTCCAATGGTTATCCAAATGTTCCTCCGCGGCGAATTCGTGGAGCCGGGCCGGCGTGTCGCGGTCCGAATCAAAGGAGACCAACACAAAATCAACGTTCTTGCTCAATGCCGCGGGCAGGGAATCCTCCATGTTTTTCATATCGGCAACGATGCGTGGACAAGCGTATCCGCAGTGCGTGAAAATCATGGCCACCACCTGAACCTTCCCTTTTAATTCGCCCAGGGAAAATGAGCGGTCATGCTGGTCAGTCCAATTCCCTGGCAACCGGTAAATGGAGCCATCCGTTAAGGCCGGCGATAGCGTCGACGGCCGCCCGATCGCATGATCCCTGGCGCAGCACGACAAACGAGTGTCAGGGGATTTCTTATGGCAGGAGACGGCCAACATGGATAAGAATAGCAGGTAAAGGAGGAAGACTTTCATGTCAATGGTTTTAATAGTGTGCCGTTTTAGTGTGATGCAATGATCTTATTGTCAGGCGGGTCCATGGCGCAACGAAACCCGAGGCTTCCCACGGTATAGGAGGCCCGCAGGCTTTCCCGAAATGCATAGCGCATAAAGGCGGCATAATCCTCCTTATTGGCCGCTCCCAGGGAGCCGCCGGCGCAGAAAAATGAATTGCTGCCGGTGATTACGCTGTTGAAATCGCCAACCCACTCCCAGATCAACCCATGCATATCATATATACCCAATTCGTTCTTGTAGGTCGATCCGATAGACGGAAGCACCCTTGGCGTAGGATGGTCATACCACCCAAGGATGATCGTGGTTAGTTTGATGCCTCTTTTCATGTTCGCCGGCGGAGCGCTTGCGGCATATTCCCACTCGGCAAGGGTGGGGAGCCGTTTGCCTTTCCATTTGCAATAGGCATTCGCGGCAAACCAGGAGACATTGGTGACAGGGCTGTTCCTGATCCCTTCATTTCCAAGCTCCGTATCTCCCGCCCACTGACTTAGATAATTATTGTCCGCATAGACACGCGGTATTTTTGACTTTGCCCATTCCGGGTTGGCCTTGACAAACGTCAGAAAGTCGTCATTGGTGACGGCATGGATGTCCAGGTAAAATGGAGCGATATTCACCTTGTAGGGCTGACCGGCGGC
Source organism: Bacteroidota bacterium (assembly GCA_030706735.1). Lineage (GTDB taxonomy): Bacteria > Bacteroidota > Bacteroidia > Chitinophagales > Chitinophagaceae > Puia. The sequence continues at coordinate 4,993 of JAUZNZ010000056.1, forward strand.
CTGGAGAAAGGGCCGGAACTTGCCGCCGGCTATTTTCAGCATGCCGGCCGTGCGGGTAGAAGGCACCCGGGCGCCTCCTTGCGGGACTGCGAAAAGAGGAAGCAGCATGAGATATAAACCGGCGATCTTCATAAAAATGAGTTATTGTTCTCTTGTTTTTTTCACGTCTTTTTCTTTCACGACCGGGCTTTTGTTGCCCCAGCTATTGCGGACAAACGTCAGGATGTTGGCAATGTCGTCATCGGACAGGGTCAGTCGCGGCATGACTCCCTGGAAGTTCTTGCCATTTACCGAGATCGGCTCATTGTTTATGCCGTGAAGCAAAATACCGATGCCCTTGTCCTGCCTGCCCATCAGGAAATCCGATTTGGCCAGCGGCGGGAAGGTCCCGGGCACACCTAAACCGTTGGGCTGATGGCAGGATGCGCAATTCATCTGGAACAGGGCGTTCCCATTCTTAAACCGCTCCGCAAAGGAAAGCTCGGGCATTTCCTTCCCCGTTTCATTTTCGGCGTCTGCTGACGCATCGGGGTCGCCGGGTTTGTATAGTTCATCCTTGATCTTGCCGGAGTAAATGTTCTTATCAGCTGGTCCGGTAACGACCAACTGTGCCAGGGCGCCCTGGTTAAAAGCCCTGAAAATGGAATGATCCACGATATTGAAGGTTCCCGGTTCCCGGCAAGTGAATTCAACGATGGCCGCTCCGCCGGAGGGGATCAGTGTGGTTTGGATATTTTGGTGTACCTGAGTGCCGCCTTCCTGGTAGACCTTATCGAAGATCTGACCGATGACATGAAAGGAGCAGATGAGATTCGGGCCGCCGTTACCAACGTATAGCCGGACGCGGTCGCCTACCCTGGCCTGCAAAGAATGGCCGCCGGTCGTAGAACCTACGGAGCCGTTGAACACAACGTATTCCGGCTGTTCTTTGATCGCTTTGTCCATATCGAATTCCTGCATGCCGGTCTCCCCATTCTTCCCCTTGGTGTAGAATTCTCCCTGCATGAGGTAGAATTCCTTGTCCACCTTTGGCAGGCCTTCTTTCGGTGTCACCAGGATCAGACCGTACATGCCGTTGGCAATATGCATGCCCACCGGCGCGGTGGCGCAATGATAGACGTATAATCCGGGGTTCATGGCCCTGAAGCTGAAGACCGAGGTATGGCCGGGAACCGTCAGGCTCGCTTCCGCGCCGCCCCCGGGCCCGCTGACCGCATGCAGGTCGATATTGTGAGGCATCTTATTGTTGGGGTTGTTGCTCAGGTGCATTTCGACAAGATCCCCTTCCTGTACCCGGATCATCGGCCCGGGTACGGTCCCGCCGAATGTCCAATATGTATATTTCACTCCGTCCGCAAGATTCATTACTTTTTCGACCACTTCGAGATGCACGATCACTTTTTCGGCTTGCAGGTTATCCCTCCCGGCTGGGACAAAGGGAGCATGGGTCAATTCCGCCGGATACTCCCCGATCACTGCGGCCGTATCATTGGGGATACTGCCGATGGCATCTGACTGCCTGCAACCGGAGAGCGACGCGGCAACCAGGATAGTAAGCCCCATCGATGATCCAGAGAAAAGGGAGAAAAGGGTCGAAAAAAACCGTGCGAGAGTGGGCGGGGTTTTCATGGTAGTACTGCTTTTAGCTATCTGCTTATGAAGATCAAAAGTAGGATCGGGACAAAGCCCGGCAAATGATCGTTATCAACGAAAAACATGATATAGATCATGTTTTGATGATTAAAAAGGTCGTTCATTTGTTCATTAATATGATATAAAACAGACTTAAATAATCAATATGGAAACGACAACGGAAGACATCCTCAATGAGACCCTGGGACACCTGGTAGCCGGAGACTCCCGGAAGGCGGAGATTTTTAAAAAATACGGCCTTGATTTTTGTTGCGGCGGGAAGAAGACGGTCAGACAGGCCTGTGGGGAAAAAGGGCTGGATACGGATCGGGTAGAACAGGAGTTAAGGGAGACCGGTAAGATGGCCGCTTCAAGGCACTTGCCGTATAATGAATGGCCCCTGGATTTTCTGGCGGATTATATTGTGAATACTCACCACAGCTACGTAAAACGTACCTTGCCGGACCTGAAGGCTTATGCCGGCAAAGTGGCGAAAGTCCACGGCGGTCAACACCCGGAACTGGAGCCTATCCGGCAATTGGTGCAGGAGGTGAATGATGAATTGACCGAGCACCTGTATAAGGAAGAAAGGGTATTATTCCCCTATATTAAGGCGCTTGTGACAGCAAAAAATGGCGGCCAGCCCTTGCAGACAGCCGGCTTTGGCACAGTGCAAAACCCGATTCGGATGATGGAAACGGAGCATGAAACGGTCGGGAAGAGCCTGGCGCGGATAAGAGAGCTTTCGCGAAATTACGTTTTGCCGGAAGACGCTTGCGCCACTTACGGATTACTATACAAAATGCTCGAAGAGTTCGAGGAAGATCTGCACCTGCATGTTCACCTGGAAAACAACATCTTGTTTCCCAAAGCGCTGGAACTGGAAAAAAAATTAGATCAATGAAAGATCATCCTCCCATCAAACGGGATGCAGCCATCGCGTCCTTTTCCCGGGATCATCATGCCGGCCTGTTACTGATTTGGAAAATAAGGCGTGGGCTGCGTCATTCCACAGACCCGGAACGCATCGGCAATTATGTGCTCTACTTTTACAAGGCGGATCTCGAAAAGCATTTCAGGGACGAAGAAAGTTGGCTGTTTGGCAAGTTGCCTCCGGATGACGAGTTGCGAAAACGCGCAGAAGCAGACCATCAGGCTGTCTATGCCCTGATCGCGGATCTATCGATAAACAGGAAGGATGCAACTCTCCTTCAAAAACTGGCGGACAGACTGGAGCAGCATATTCGATTCGAAGAACGGCAATTGTTCAATCACCTGCAGGATGTCCTGTCGGAGGAGGAGATGCAGGCCATTGCCGAACGCATGCCCAATGGCAGTTGCGATCTGGATGATGACTGGAAAGACAAGTTTTGGTTGTCATGAGGCCTGGCGGCATCGCCTGATCATTATCATCGGTCAAACTGACCGCCCTCATTCATCATCGCCGGCCGGACGAATACCTTGGAAGGCAAAACCGGTTGGTTCAACATGAAATTTGCCTTTAACCACCCTTATTCGTTCGCTGCCGGGTACGATAAATCCGTGGCGTACTTCTGCATGGAATATGCCATCCATCAGCCCTTGAAATTATATGCAGGAGGCTTGGGTTTTCTGGCCGGTTCGCACCTTCGGAGCGCCTTTGAATTGAGGCAGAATATGGTGGCAGTTGGGATCCTCTGGAAATATGGCTACTATGACCAGGTGCGAAAGAGCGACCAGACCATGGATGTCCTGTTCGAGGAGAAGGTATACGGTTTCTTAAAGCCGACAGACCTTAAATTTACCATACAGGTGTCGGGACACGATGTATGGGTAACGGCCTTTTACCTTCCACCGGAGATTTTTCATACCGCTCCTCTTTTCCTGCTGAGCACCGACCTCCCCGAAAATGATTACCTGGCCAGGACCATATCTCACAAACTGTATGACCCCAACCCGGAGACAAAGATCGCAGCCGCCATATTGTTGGGTTGCGGCGGCGCCAGGCTGATGGATCACATAGACTGGCAGCCGGCGATCTATCACCTGAATGAATCGCATGCTCTTCCCCTGGCATTCTACTTATATGATAGGTATAAGAGCATGGAAGAAGTCAAAAAAAGGCTGGTCTTTACCAATCATACTCCCGAGGAGGGAGGTAATCCCAAAACGAATATTTCATTATTAGATAAGCTGGGTTTTTTTTCCGGGATCCCGCTAACGGAAGTGAGGGCTATCACGCAGATCGGGGACGACTCCCTGGATCATACGCTGACCGCACTCCGATTGTCCGGAGCAGCAAATGGCGTGTCCAAACTCCATCTGCAAACGCTGCAAAATATGTGGGGCAAATATGAGGGGATTTGCCCGCTCATATCCATTACCAACGCGCAAAATTTCACCTATTGGGCCGATCAGGACATGTACAACGCCTTGTCAAAAAATGACGATAAGGCCCTGCAAAGCAGGAAAGCCGCTGGTAAGGAACGGCTATTTGAGATCGTCGCCGATCAGAACGGGGAAATGTATGATATGTCGATCCTTACGCTTGTTTTCGCAAAGCGTTTTGCCGGATTCAAAAGGGCGGACCTGCTCCTTCAGGACATGGAACGCTTTGAGAGGTTGGTGAACAACAAGGACCGGCCGCTCCAGATCATCTGGGCCGGTAAGCCACATCCTATGGACTATGCGGCCATCGGCATTTTTGATAAGATCGTCCATCTTTGCAAGCGCTATTCCAATTGTTCCATCTTGGTGGGGTACGAACTTGCTTTGTCAAAATGGGCAAAACAGGGTGCGGATATCTGGCTGAATAACCCCAGGCTCACCCATGAGGCTTCGGGCACCAGCGGCATGACGGCTGCGATGAACGGGGCTGTAAATATCAGTAGCCCGGACGGCTGGTTTCCGGAATTCGCCCGGGATAAGATCAACAGCTTTGTTATCCCCCCTGCCGATCCGACGCTGCAGGATCATCAACAGGATGAGGAGGACGCGAACAGTTTATATGATCTGCTGGAAAAGGAAGTGATCCCGATGTATTATGACTATCCGTCCCGTTGGCTGTCGATGATCAGGAACAGCATGCAGGATGTCATTCCGTATTTCGGCAGCAACCGCATGGCCGCGGAATACTATGAAAAATTATACGCGGCGAAGGAACAAACGGAAGCAGTCCCTGACGGCAAAGCGCAGGTTATTGAAAATGCATCTTGATAGTAGATATTGGATTATAATAATTTTAAAATAATGGTTATGTCAAAGCAAATCGACTATGACCTGGATGCCAGGAAAAAACTGAAATCAGGGGTGGACCGGCTGGCAAGGGCGGTGATCATAACCCTGGGGCCAAGAGGGAGAAATGTGGTCTTCGAGAAAATGGACGGTTCGCCGCAAATGTCCTGTGATGGCGTAACAGTGGCCAAACAGGTCGAACTGGACGACCCGGTGGAAGAATTGGGGGTGAAAATGGTACGGGATGCCGCAGTTCGCATTGCGGAATCGGCCGGCGATGGAACCACTACGGCCACGCTGTTGGCGCAGACGCTGATAGATGCCGCCTTAAAAAAGGTAGAGGCCGGAATGAACCCGATGGATATAAAGATTGGCATCGATAAAGGAGTGCAACTGGTTACCGCCAGGCTAAAGAAGATGGCGATCCCCGTCAGCACCGATAGCGCCAGGATCGAACAGGTAGCCTCGATCTCGGCAGGGAATAATCCGGAGATTGGCAAATTGATCGCCGATGCCATGCGAAAGGCCGGCAAAGAAGGCGTCATCACCATCGAAGAGGCAAAGGGGTTCGAGACCTACGTGGACGTGGTGGAAGGCATGCAATTTGACCGGGGATACCTGTCGCCTTATTTTATTACCAACCCGGAAAAGATGAACGTAGTCTTCGAGAATCCATATATCCTCATCTACGACAAGAAGATCTCGGGAATGAAGGAAATGATCCCATTACTTGATAAGATCTCCCAGTCCAATGAACCGTTGCTCATCGTGGCGGAAGATGTCGAAGGAGAGGCATTGGCCGTATTGGTGGTGAACAAACTGAGGGGCGTATTGAAGGTTGCGGCCGTCAAGGCGCCCGGATTTGGCGACCGTCGAAAGGAGATGCTGGAAGACATTGCCGTACTTACCGGCGGCACCGTGATCGCAGAAGAAAAGGGGTTAAAGCTGGACAATGCCGACATTTCGCATCTTGGCAAGTGTAATAAAGTGATCGTTACCAAGGATAAAACGACGCTGGTCGGAGGTTCAGGGGACAAGAAAGCGATCGAGGGGGCAATTGCGCAGATCAGAGAACAGTTGAAGAACACGACGTCCGACTACGACAAGGAGAAATTGCAGGAGCGGCTGGCCAAACTGGCCGGCGGGGTGGCCATCGTATATGTGGGCGCCTCTTCCGAGATCGAGCTGAATATCAAGAAGGATATCGTGGATGACGCCCTCAATGCGACCCGGGCGGCGATGGAGGAAGGGATCGTGCCGGGCGGCGGGGTAGCTTATTTGCGTTGCCTGCCCGAGCTGCATCAGGTTCAGGGCCTTAATGACGATCAGTATGTGGGCCTGCGGATCCTTCGCACGGCGCTGGAGGAGCCATTGAAGCGGATCCTGCTTAATGGCGGATTGGAGCCATCGGAGATCATGCAAAAGGTAAAGGCAGGCGAAGACGATTTTGGGTTCAATGCCAAAACGGAGAAATTTGAGCATTTGCTGGAAACCGGCATTATCGACCCGGTCAAGGTCAGCCGTCTGGCATTGGAATATGCCGCGTCCGTAGCGGGAATGTTCATTAGCACGGAATGCGTGATCGTGAAAAAGCCGGAGAAGAAGGAACCCATCGCCGAAGTTCCGGGATGGGCGGAAGGATCATAGGATCAAATAGCAAAAAACGAACGGAGCGGAACCCAACAGGCTGTCAAAACGGTCCAGCATCCCGCCATGACCGGGTAGAATGGTGCCGGAATCCTTCAGATTCAAGCTTCGTTTCATTTGCGATTTTATGAGATCCCCGAATGTGCCGGTGACAATGATCAGGAGCGCAATGATCAACCAGCGCGTAGCATCGGAGCTAACCAGATAGCGGGAAACAAGATAAGCAACGAACAGGGCGCATACAGCGCCTCCCAGGCTGCCTTCCCAGGTCTTTTTAGGGGAAATGCGTTTGAATAAGGGATGGGCGCCCCAGGCCTTACCCATGAAATAGGCCCCGGAATCACTCGCCCACAGAATAAAGAAGTATCCAAGAGGTATCCGGAAATGATAGTTCCCGGATGCCAGCGGGAAGAACGCAATGGCAATAAAAAAACAGAGGGGAAGGGTAATGCAGAGAATGCCCAAAAAGGTGAAGGCCAAATTAAGAAAGGGATCCTTTTGCCGCCGGAACAATTCAAAAACAAAAATGCCGAAAGCGACCGGGATATTGATCAGCATGATCTTCGGTCCGCACAGTCCGCTGATTGCCAGGGTACAGCTGAGGAGCGTGCTTGCGGACAGGGTGAGGCCGGAGGTTCTTTGCGGGGATAGGCCGGCATCATGAAATAGCCGGTAAAACTCCAGCAGGCTCAGCAGGTCGATCGCCAGCATCAATAAGATGAAGCTATATGCGCTCCAGCAAACCGAAGCCATAATGAGAAGCGCCAACACTCCTCCGGTGATTGCCCGTTGCGTCAGATTATTCATCACTTCCTTTGATCGTCTTGCTAAAGTATAAAGGCAGGCTCGAAAGCCTGCCTCCGGTCGACGTTGGTAGTGTTACGGTCTTTTACAACCTCTATTCTATCAGCGTCTTTCTTATCCAACCCTTTTCCTGGTCAGGGTAGCAGTTTTTATACTGCGTTGCGGTCGGTTAGTTTACTGCCTTTTAAACAGCTATATCTATCTTCCTGCCTGACCGATCTCCTTCGGATAAGCTCAAAACAAAGGTAAGATATACAGGGTGCGAAAGGGAATGACGATGATCAGCATGGATCGTGATTGTCGTCATCTCAAAAGCTCCATCTTAGCCGCAGGAACCCATTATGTGCGATACTTCCGAATGCTCCATCTATTTTGGCAAAAAAAGACTGCCAGATAATATCCGCGTCCAGGTTGGTGGCGAGATTGTATTTCACGCCGGGCAGCAGGATCAGCAGGTTCACTCCCGGCGAATAGACCACGCTGATATTGGCGCTGAAGAGAGGGGTAAGTTCCTTGCCCGATGTCAATACGGCTGCCCATCTCACCGGCAGGATATTCTTAGGCGATAAGTTGAAGTCCAGAGTAGCCCAGCCTGAGACCGGCCGATCGGGGCCATTCGTGTTCAGGAGGCCCCCGATATTCAGATACCAACCTTTTTTAAATACATAGTCCCATTCCATGGCCAGATTCAACTGCCCGGCAGAGTCCTTCCGTGGGGCAAAATACATGAACTCCCCTTTGAATCCGGCGTCTTTAATACTGCCCGCCCAGCCCCCGCCTGCGGTGAAGCCTTTACCATACCATCCGGATATGAACTGGAAATCATAATTCCATTTATTCGTGAAAAATCGCATTGCGCCGGTGCTGCCTTGCCCGGCGCCATGGCCGGCAAGGGCGAATTCCAAGCCCGAGACCGCGTTAAAATGATAACTGCCCTTTACGGCATCCGATCCCGGCCGCTCCTCATAATCGAAGTCCAGGAAATTATAGGTATTGAAAATATCATTGGGGTTCCACATCGTGGTGATCCCCCAATTAATACGCTGCCTGCCGGCACGGAAGTTCCATCGTTGATCATGCCATTCGATCCAGAACCGCTCGATATTGCTGACCAGGATAAGATCGCTCCGGTTGACCCACGTTTTGGACAGATCGACCCAGGCGCCGGAATTCGTTACCTGATCTGCAAATCCGGACGTCGCCGCCAGTTGTTCTCCCCAGATGACCCGATTGCGGATCTCCAGGGCGCCGCTGAGGGCAGGGGCAGGCTTCCATTTTATATTGACCCGGTTGTGCAGGAGATCACTGGCCACGACGTGGCGGAGATCCTTGTCAAAGAGGAGGGACTGCAGGTCTTTGATATAGCCGCTGACCTTTATTTGCCTATCCGGGATGGAATCCTGCGCCTGTGCCCTGATGCCAATCAGGATCCACAGGGAACAACATAGTATGTACCAGCCTGGTCGCACGCTTAGGTGATTAAAGGGGGTGATGACACACTAGCCACACTATGGGACACGTCGACAAGGGCGGTATCCGTGGTGATCCTTCCGTCGACCAGGGTAACCACTCGCCTGGCCCTTTCAATGACCCGCTGGTCGTGTGTGGAAAAAATAAAAGTCATGTTCTCCTCTTTATTTAATTCAGCCATGATGTCCAGGAGGTTGGAGGCCGATTTTGAATCCAGGTTGGCCGTGGGCTCATCCGCCAGGACAAACTGGGGCTTGGAGGCGAGCGCTCTGGCAACGGCTACCCGTTGCTGCTGCCCTCCCGACAGTTCAGCCGGCCGGCAGTCTACCTTGTCCTCCAGCCTGATCTGTCTGAAGAGGTTCTTCAGCCTGGCCTCCCTTTCTTTTTTGGGAATGCCCTGCAACTGCATGATGAATTCCACATTCTCTTTAGCAGTCAGCACGGGGACCAGGTTAAAAGACTGGAATACGAAGCCGATATTATGCAGCCGGAAATTGATCAGCTGGTTGGAAGACAACCTGGTAATATCCGTACCATTGATCTCTATCTTGCCCTCGTCAGGCTTGTCCAATCCACCGATCAGGTTAAGCAGGGTGGTTTTGCCGGACCCGGAAGGGCCCACCAATGCGGTAAACTCGCCTTTTTGCAGATGCAGATGCACATTGTTCACCGCGTACACCGGAATGGTTTCCGGGTTGTAGACCTTACTGATATTATGCGCATCGATCACCGTATTCATATTCCAGGGTTTATTTTCTTAATGCCTCCACCGGTTGCAGCCTGAGCGCCTTCACGGCGGGAAAAATGGCGGACAGAATGGCTGTCGCCGCTACGATCCCCATGACGGCTATCAGTTGGTCGGCCGGGAATTCAGGATAGATCACGCTGCTGTATCCAAAGGATCCCATAACCTCTCCTGCATAGGATGCGGTGTCGATGCCATGTTTGGAAATATAAAGTGTCGTTCCCCAGGCCAGTAGCAGACCAGCGGGTGTGCCTGCGAGCGTGAGAAAGATGGTTTCAGACAGCACCAGGGTGAACAACCTCAGCTTATTCATGCCCAATGCGACCATCATACCCGTTTCATGGGTCCTTTCCAGTATGGCCATCAGCATGGTGTTGACGATGCCGAACGCCAGGGCAAGCATGATGATGGCGATAATGATCAATGAAAATTGGTTCATGGTGCTGATCGTCAATTCCGTCTCGGGCGAAATCTCCTTCCAGTTCTCGACAGACAAACCGGCATATTTTGCCCGAAGAAGCTGTTGGACGCCGGCAACATCTTCATTTCTGTACAATAAGATCGCCAGTTCATGGTAACTCCCGGCGATGTTCAGCAAGCCGGCCAATTCGCCCGACCTCACAAAAACGATCCGTTCGTCCAATGCCGTATTCGCGGATCTGAACACCCCGGCAATGCGGAATGCGCCGGATGTGACATTGTTGTCCTTGTCGGAAAAGGTCAATACCACCTTGTTATGCAACTTCAGCTTCATTTTATCGAATAATTTCTTGCCGATCAGCAATTCATTCCGCTTTTCGGACGAAAAATAGTTCCCTTCGATGATCTTCTTGTCCAGCCTGGAAACAGCGACCTCCTTTTCCGGAATGACGCCCCTGATCTCCACGCCATTGCTGCCGGTGCCGGTCGACAGCATTCCCTGCGCGATATCCCTGGGGGCCATGGCGGACACCTGCCGCAATCCGCTCACAGACTTTATCAGCTCTTCGCTGTTCCCGATGACATACCTGGCTTCATAGTCTTTCTTAAATTCCGGGTGATGCAATTGCAGGTGAGAAACCTCATCTTCGATGACGACCCTGATGCGCCCGTCGATCATTCCCCTATAGAGTGCAAGCACAAAAATGCCTGTAAACAGGCCGATCATCACCGAAGAGAGGATGATCAGGCTGCGGGCCTTATTCCGCCAAATATTCCGCCATGCCATGATCAGGATCATTGTGAGCGTTTTATTATTAGTTAAGTATGCATAGCCGCCACCGGGTTCATCCGCATGATCTTGATCACAGGGTACAGGGACAGCAGCAGGCCCATCACCAACACGATGACTCCCTGTCGCATAAAAATAGCTGCGTTCGTGGCCGTCGGAAATATGGGCTCGAATCCGAAACGCCGGTAGATGTCCGCCAATTCTCCACCCAACCGGATCGGGTTGTTGTGCATATAGCCGACGAGGGGAACGCTGATCAATATGCCCAGCAGGCAGCCTGAAATGACGGTAAGAACAGACTCCAGCAGCAGCAGCCGCGAGATCCTTCCCTTTTTCATCCCGATGGCTAGCAGTACTCCCAGCTCATGTCTCCTTTCGACCATCATCATCAATAAGGTTCCGAATATCCCAAAGCAGATCAGGATGTAAAGAATGCCGGTAATAATGGTCATGCTGGCGGAATCCGTCCTGATGTGCTGCCGGATATCGGGCATCATTTCTCCCCAGCTGAGGACCTCATATTCCTTTCCCAGTATCCTGCCCAATTCCGTTGTGGTACGCTTTACATCGTCCGGGGCATCGACCGAAAGCACGTACGAGGTGATGCGGTTTCCGGCGCCGTAAAATTCCTGCGCGGCCTGCAACGGAAGAAACACCGATTTATCATTTAGCTCCGGTGATCCGAACCGGAGGATCCCCCTGATGGGGAATTTTCCCGCTGCCGTTGTCCCATGATAGCCCTGACCAATCAGTACCAGCGTATCCCTGACTGCTAACTTCAATCTCCTGGCAAGGCCTTCAGACAATAGCGCGGCGTTGTCCGCATCGCTGACATATCCGCCTGCGATCAGTTTGCTCCGGAGTGAAGTCACCCTGTCCTCGCTGCCGGGCGAGACGCCCACCACCAGACAGCCCTTCGTCGATTCCCCGGAAGAGGCAAGGGCAAAAGACTCCAGCCTGGCGGTGACTCCGGAAATGCCTTTCTGACGCAATAGGTCTTTTTCTACCCCTGCATTGACGGCAAAGCTGTTCTCGAGTACCTGCTCATTCCAATAACCCCGCTGATGTACCTGTATGTAACCGGAGTAAAAGCTCACCACGTTTTTTATAAGATTGTCAAAAACGCCTTTCTGCAGGCTGCTGACGATGGAGGACAATATTACGGCGAAGAAGATGGCCGCCATCGTGATCAGCGAGCGGGCCTTATTGCGCCAGAGATTCTTCCATGCGAGTTTGAGCAACCACATATCAGTTTTGTTGTTTCATTTGTTCGACAGAAAAAAAATGGTCATCGATGGGCCTGTTGAAGTAGATCGACCTGTAAATGATCTCCGTCTTCTGACCTTTTTTGTCGGCCGGGATCATTTCCAGCCGCGTAGGTATCGTCCTGCCGTCCATGAGCCTGACATCATAGGCCTTCATCGTATTCAACAATGCGCCTTCTTCATCATAGAACCTGGTATGCAGCTCGATGAAGTCTTTTTTATCAATGCATACGATCAGTTTGCCCCACACTACCGTGGCTTCCGGCTTCGGGATGAATTGTATGACATAACATGCTCTCGAGTCGATGACCGTATCGCCAATGATGGTATGCTGGTAGTCCTCCACCGCAGACGACTCCTTTACCAGATCGTCATTCGTAAAATCCGTTCCCATCCAGGATTGGCTCATCATCGACGGCGGCAGTTTGATCGTCCTTTCCAGGGCAGGCAACCAGTTCCACACTTCTTTCTTCTTTTTCAGAAAGGAAGTTCCTTTGTCCCTGGCAGGCGACTTGATGAGGATCATCGCGTAGGAGGTGCCCTTCATCCAGGTCTTGACTTCCATCTCCCTTGTCCAGTAGGGCCTGACCGTCCTGATCAGCATTTCCGCATGGGAGGTCTCTCCCCGCATTTTCTCGTCGGCTTTTCTCACTATTTCCGTCGCATTTTGAGCAGACAGGAGTCCGGGTAGGGACAGGAACAGCCAAATGAACATCCTCTTCATCGGAAAGACGATTTTGCCAAAATTAGACGGGATGGCAAGGAAACGGGATGATCTTGATCAGGCAGTCGGCTGACTTCCCGGTCGGCTTCATTTCCTTTTCCCCAAGGGCATGAGGTATAACGGTTCTTCATTCGGCGGAAGATGCAGTAATTGTGTAACCTCGCTGTCGGTGAAGGCGCCCACTGTAACCGTTCCAATGCCCAGGGAGACCGCCTGCAGGCAGATATTTTGCGCGGCATGTCCCGCTTCCAGGTGTGCAAATCGTACCCCGCGTTCCTTGTATTTCCTTGTGATCCGTTGATAATTCGCTGTAATCACAACGACAGCTGCCCCCCTCCTTACCGATCCCTGCATCGAGGCCGCTCCGCTCAATGCATTCCTGAGATCGCCCCTGGCTACCAGGTCGAGGGAATGTTCGGCAGGCAGATAATGATATACTCCAGGGGGGACGTCCTTAATATCGCCACTCAGGACATACAGCTCCAACGGGTAAATGGCTCCGGCGGACGGGGCCGTCCTTCCTCCATTTTCCGAGGTGATTCCCTGTCCTGCCCACAAAATTTGTGAAATATCTCTTAGCTCCAACTGTTCCTTCTTGTAGTTTCGTATTGACCTCCTTTGCAGAAGGGCTTCTTCAATAGAGGTTTGGCTCTTATACAGCGGTGGGGGAAGTTTTATTCTTGCTTGCTGCGAGGGATCGGATGCGCGGCTGCCTTCCTTTTCCATCCGGCATCTGCCCGAGAGAAGCGCCACGGAGAAGAGGATCGATAATGGGATCAGCATGTTGACGGGGCGCTTCATTATTGGCTCACTTTTTATTGATCGGTTTTTTCAAAGTTCCTTCAATTCAAGGCGCCGGGAATGATGCCGGTCATTATCATCCCTGATATTGATCAGAAGAACGCTAATCATCCGGCCGACTGATCAATTTCATATTTTAGGAGGTGCCCCCTCGATTAACTTCGGTAAAAATTCTCCATGGAAAAAGTGATGTCTTCCAACAGCAGCCATATTGCGGTGGCAGAAGAATTGCCGGGACTAATGCGGGCAGAAAAGGGAAATATTTGTATTTCCATTATTGTTCCCACTCATAGACTTTCTCCTGAAAGGAGGGTTGACCATTTAGTACTGGACAAGGCAATCCGCGAGGCTAAGAAATATCTGGCGCATAACTATAGGGAGGAAGAAATTAAGGCGCTGCTACGATCCATTGACGAATTGTATAACCGGATCGATTTCAACCATAATGCGGAGGGGATCGGGTTGTTTGTTTCCGCGAACATAAAAGAGCTCGTTCAATTCTTATTCCCGGTAAAGGAAAAAGTGATCATTGACCGTTCTTTCGAGGTCAGGGACCTGTTGTTCCAGGCCTATTACGCCCTTCCCTATTACACCTTGCTCCTGACCGAGAAAGAGGCCAGGCTGTTCGAAGGCAGGTTTAATCATATCCGTGAAATAAAGGATAATCATTTCGCGGCAATGAATGTGGACGATTACCTATATAGCCACCCGACCCGTGGCTCGTCCTTCGTTGGCAATGCCTTTTTGAAGGAGTATGAAAAGGATAAATCCCAGCTCGTGGAGATACGATTCCAACATTTTTGCGGGAGGGTTGAGGATGGATTGAGGCACTATCTTACCGGCAATGAGATCCCCCTTATCCTGGCCGGAGCAAAAAAGGATCTCTCTTATTTTGGAAAGATCACGCGCCATGAAAGGAATATTATCGGCGAATTGCCCGGCAATTACTCTTATACTGCGATAACGGAACTGGGAGGGATGGTTTGGGAGATACTGAGGTCATTCCGGGATCAGGGCAAACGACAACTCATCGGGGAGTTCGCCGAGAAGATCGGCGAAGGCCGGGGCATTACGGGCATCCATGAGATTTGGAAAGCCGCCAAGGAAGGGAAAGGGTTAAAGCTGCTGGTAGAGAAGGATTTTTCACAGCCCGCCTTTTTGACAGGAGAGAATGAATATGATTTGCGCCTGAATCCGCCTAACAGGCCTCACGAAGTGCTCGCTGACGCCGTTGACGATCTTATGGAGCTGGTCCTGGAAAAGAACGGTCACGTGATACTGTTGGATAACGATTCTTTGAAGGACTATCAACGGATGGCCCTGATCACCAGATATTAATTCAACTATTCAAACAAACTCTTCAACATGGATCTTCGCTATAATAAAGAGATCACGATCCCGGTGGGAAGCGCCAGCCTGACAGGAGATCTGGTTATTCCGGACGAGGCAAAGGCAATCGTCCTGTTTTCCCACGGTAGCGGCAGCAGTCGCATGAGTCCACGGAACAGAAAAGTGGCGCATCAATTACAGGCAATGGGTTTTGGGACGCTCTTGTTAGACCTTCTAACCCCATTGGAAGATGAGCAATACGCCAATCGATTTGATATCGGATTGCTTACCAGCCGGCTGATCGGAGCGACACGAAAGGTGAGCGCCCTTGACGAAGTGAAGAATTGTTCCATCGGGTATTTTGGCGCCAGCACCGGGGCTGCTTCCGCACTGAAGGCGGCAGCTCAACTGTCTCAGGTGGGCGCCGTCGTTTCCCGCGGGGGGCGGCCTGACCTGGCTATGGATGCACTGGATTATGTGAGGGCTCCAACCTTGCTGATTGTCGGTAGCCTGGATTATGATGTGCTGGAACTCAACAGGCAGGCCTTTGGGCGACTTACCTGTAAGAAAAAATTGGAGATCATACCGGGGGCGTCCCACTTGTTCGAAGAATATGGCACCCTGGACGAAGTCGCTGAGATGGCGGGCAAGTGGTTTATAAAATATTTAACTAATCAACCATTATGGGCAAAATAGAAAAACCCCGCAGACCTTTTGAAGTTCCCAGGCCGGGCAGGGACCCGGACATAAAACCCGGGAGGACGCCAGAGAGGCCGGTATTGCCGGAAGAAGAGCCTGAGATTGTTCCTGAAAAGGAGCCAACAGAACCTTCGCCCCCCGAAATTCCGCCCCCGGGCAAGGATGATTCCCTCAGCTATCCCCGGCCAATTCGCTAAGGCAGCGATCCATCAACCGGAGGTATTTGTCCGACTCGGCCAGCGCCGGTTCTCGCGCTGCCTCATTGTCGGCGCTCCGGGCTCTGAGGCTATTCACTTTGGCGCGGACGTTGGCCCGATAGGCCTTATAGTAAAGGAAGAGTTCCCGGTCCTCTTTAGACCTGATGGCCGGGAAGAGATGATTATAATAGTGGAGAAATTGCTCAGCCAGTTCCTGTTTGTCCAAAGCATCCAGATCC
>JAUZNZ010000057.1 GCA_030706735.1 Bacteroidota bacterium
CGCTTCGGTAGTCGTAAAACCATACGCGGATACGGTGGTAAATGCCGGTGGTTCCCGCGTCAAGTGCAATGCCGACACGATTCAGATCGCGGCTCCTGCCGGCTATCTCAGCTACAGCTGGTCGCCGAATTACCAAATCAGCTCGCTGACGGCAAGGCAAGTGGTCGTCAACCCGGCGCTGGATACCGCGTATGTGCTAAAGGCGGAGACGATACCGGGTTGTTTCGCCTATGACACCGTGCATATTGTCGTGAAACATTCGCCGATGATCCGTTTGGGATCGGATACTTCACTATGCGCCGGTGACAGTCTTTTACTGGATGCCGGACCCGGCTTCATGCAATATCAATGGAGTACCGGTTCGGGCACCGAGAGGGTGGCCGCCAAAGGTAAAGGCGGGTATTGGGTGAAGGCTACGACCGCCGATGGATGCTTATCGGCCGATACGCTGCAGATCTTGAATCTTTATGCGCCGCCGCCTGTCGGCCTGGATCATAGCCCCGGTCTTTGCACCGGTGAAACGCGGACGTTGGCGGCGGCCCCGGGCTACTCCTATCTCTGGAGCACCGGAAGCACTGCGAGCAGCATCAATATACGAGATACGGGAAGCTATTCGGTCATCGTTGCCGACGGCCATGGATGTGTGAGCAAGGATGGCGTACGGGTCACGAACTTCCTGCCGGTCCCCAGCGGCTTCCTACCGGCCGATACGGCCATTTGTTCGTATGGCAAACTGGAGATCACGCCGACGTCTACCTTTCGGTCCTATGCCTGGAGCACGGGCTCGACCGATCAATCGATCACCGTTGCTAAACCAGGGACTTATTGGCTGGAGGTCACCGACGACAGGAGTTGTGTGGGGACGGACACGATCGTCGTCGCGAAAAAGGATTGTATGGAAGGATTTTATATCCCGAATGCCTTCACGTCAGGCGGCGCAAGCAATTCCCTTTTCAAGCCGCTGTTGTTCGGCAACATCCTGCGATATGAATTCGGTATTATTAACCGATGGGGGCAACTCATCTTTCAAAGTAACCAGCCGGGCGCCGGATGGGACGGTACTTATCAGGGCGCGCCTTTGACAGCGGGCGTTTATGTCTGGTATTGCCGGTACACCCTGAGCGGTCAGTCGCCGCAGGTGAAAAAAGGTACGGTCGTCCTGATACGGTGAGGGGCGGCGGGGGGCCAAAGGGGACGGGGCGGGACGAAACGGGGGGTCGGCGGCGGGCGGCGGCAGGAGCAGGCCCAAAATGGGAAAATTGCGAGCCGCGCGGGGCGGCAAAATTGATTTTACGGGCTGGGAGGCATTGCTTAACTTAATAGGAACAAATACGCTTTGTCATGACTAGCTTTGACACTTCTCACGTCAAGAATATAGTCTTGCTTGGCCATGCCGGAAGCGGCAAGACCACTCTCTCAGAGTGCATGCTCTACGAAGCAGGACTAACGACACGCCGCGGGGCCATCGAGGAACGCAATACCGTCAGTGATTTTTACGAATTGGAGCAGCAACGCGGCAATTCCATTTTTTCGAAGTTGCTGCACACGGAGTGGCGAGGGTACAAGATCAACATCCTGGACACGCCGGGTTACGACGATTTCGCGGGGGAGGTGGTCTCCGCCCTGCGCGTGGCCGATACGGGCGTCCTGTTGTTGAATGCCAATTTCGGCGTCGAGGTCGGGGCGGACATTATTTGGGAGTACACGGAGAAATTCAAGACGCCGATGCTGATCGCGGTCAATAAGCTGGACCAGGACAAGGCGGATTTCGACAAGGCGGTCGCGGAGGCGCGGGATCATTTCGGGCCCAATGTGGTGACGGTGCAGTATCCGCTTAACCAAGGGCTGGCCTTCGATTCGATCGTGGATGTATTGAGGATGACGATGTACCGCTTCCCCGCCGAAGGCGGCAAACCCGAAAAACTTCCCATCCCGGAAGAAGATAGAGAAAAGGCCGACCGCTTGCACAAGGAGCTGATCGAGGCTATCGCGGGCAATGACGAGGGGCTTATGGAGAAATACTTCGACAAGGGGGAATTGGACGAAGACGAAATGAAGCAGGGCCTGAAGTCGGCCATGATCAAGCACGAGCTATTTCCTCTGTTCTGCGTGTCCGCCAAAAAGAATATGGGTAGCGGCCGGATCATGGGCTTCATCGACAATGTCTGTCCGAGCCCATCCGAAATGCCGCCGCAGAAGACGCTTTCCGGCGCCCTCCTACCCTGCGATCCCAATGGCCCGCCGTGCATCTTTGTCTATAAGACGCTTTCCGAGGCCCATATCGGCGACATGTCCTTTTTCAAGGTTTATTCAGGCACACTTAAGCCGGGCATGGAACTGGTCAACGAATCGAATGGCGTTACTGAAAGGCTCAATCAACTTTTTATTCTGGAAGGAGGCAAGCGGACGCCGGTGAATGAATTGTCGGCCGGGGATATCGGCGCCACGATCAAACTGAAGCATACGCATGTCAACAATACGCTGCACGCGCGCGGGAAGAATGTCGAGTTGCCGCCCATCGAATTCCCCTCCCCCTCTCTGAGCGTCGCCATCGAGCCGGCGCAAAAGGGGGACGAAGAAAAGCTGTCCATCGCCCTCCACCAGGTACAGGAGGAAGACCCGACCGTTGTCGTGGAAGTATCCCAGGAACTCAAGCAAACGATCATCCACTGCCAGGGGGAATTGCACCTCTCGGTGATCAAGTGGAAGTTGGAACATATCTCCAAGAATCTGCATGTCAACTTCACCAAGCCGCGCATCCCTTACCGGGAGACGATCCGCAGACCGGTGCAGTCGAGCTACCGTCATAAGAAGCAGTCGGGCGGCGCCGGGCAGTTCGGCGAAGTGTATATGCAGGTGGAGCCCTGGTATGAAGGAATGCCCGACCCGAAGGGCATGTCCGTGCGCGGACGCGAAGAATACCCCCTGGATTGGGGAGGCAAGCTGGTATTCCTCAACTGTATCGTGGGAGGCGCGATCGACACCCGGTTCCTGCCCTCCATCCTGAAAGGCGTCATGGAGAAAATGCATGAAGGGCCGCTTACGGGCTCTTATGTGCGGGACGTGCGGGTGATCGTATATGACGGAAAGATGCACCCAGTCGACTCGAATGATATTTCCTTCAAGATCGCGGGGCTGATGGCCTTCAAGCAAGCCTTTCAACAAGCGGATCCCCAGGTACTGGAACCGATCTATACGGTCACCGTCCTGTGCCCCGACGACCAGGCAGGCGGCATCATCAGCGATCTGCAGACCCGCCGGGCCATTATGGAAGGCATGGATACTGAAGGTCATTTCACCAAAGTGATTGCCAGGGTGCCCCTGGCCGAGATGTATGATTATTCCTCCTCGCTTCGCTCGATCACCCAGGGAAGGGCCAAGTTCCGCATGCAATTTTTCGAATATGCGCCGGTCCCCTTCGACCTGCAACGGCGGCTGATCGACGAATACAGTAAGACCTCCGCGCACCACGAAATGGCGTGAGGGGCGGACATGGCGTGAGGGGCGGACATGGCGGGCCGACATGGCGTCTCGGGGGGAAAGCCCTAACTTTGGCGGCAATTAACAGCTGCGATCCATGGACGTAAAAATAGAAGAGAGCTGGAAAGAAGTACTCCGGCAGGAGTTCGTCAAGCCCTATTTCCTGCAGATCGCCACCTACCTTAAAGCGGAGAAACTGGCCGGCAAGACGATCTATCCCCCCGGAAGTCTGATATTTAATGCGTTCAATACCACTCCCTTTGAAAAGGTCAAGGTCGTTCTGCTAGGCCAGGATCCTTATCATGGTCCCGGCCAGGCGCACGGGCTGAGCTTTTCCGTGCCGAAAGGGATCCCCCCGCCGCCCTCGCTGATCAATATTTTTAAGGAGTTGCATGACGATGTCGGCGTCCCGATCCCCAATCACGGCGACCTGACCCATTGGGCGCAGCAAGGGATGCTCCTACTGAATGCGTCGCTGACGGTGCGGGCCAATGAACCGATGAGCCATTCGAAGATCGGGTGGGCTGAGTTTACCGATGCCGTCATCCAGAAGATCTCCGAGCGAAAGAAGAATATCGTGTTCCTACTTTGGGGGAAATTCGCGCAGGAGAAACAGGGCCTGATCGATGAGACCAGACATTACGTACTGAAGGCTGCGCATCCCTCCCCCTTCTCGGCGGACAAGGGATTTTTCGGATCGCGGCCATTTTCCAAAATAAATGCTTACCTGGTTCAGAACGGGCAATCTCCGATCGACTGGAAATTATAAACCGAAAAAAAGTCTGCGTGGAAAAAAACAACCTGTTCAAGGACGCATTCGCACGGATCTGGGCATTGTGGGGACTGATCGCCTTTGTCGTGACCATGCTCATTTTCTATATCCCGTTCCTCGCGCTCTCCTATTTCAGGGCCGATCCGGCAAAAACCATCAACTTTGTCCGCTGCTCACGGATATGGATGGCTATTTACCTTCGGC
The DNA here is from genome assembly GCA_030706735.1 of Bacteroidota bacterium. Classification (GTDB taxonomy): domain Bacteria; phylum Bacteroidota; class Bacteroidia; order Chitinophagales; family Chitinophagaceae; genus Puia. The sequence goes on from JAUZNZ010000057.1 coordinate 4,457, forward strand.
TGATCGGTTGTCCGCTGCGTGTCCGGGGAAAGGAGAAATTCAGGAAGGGGCAGACCTATATCGTCGTCTGCAACCACAATTCATTGATCGACGTGCCGGCGTCCTACCCGGTCATTCCCGGCGGCAATAAGACGATTGCCAAGGCGAGCTTTGCCAAGGCCCCGCTTTTCGGACTCATGTACCGAACGGGGAGCGTGCTGGTAGATCGAAAAGACGAGGCCAGTCGCCGGGATAGCTTCATCAGCATGAAGGGCGTCCTGGAGATGGGATTGCATATGTGCCTGTATCCCGAGGGAACGCGCAACCGGACGGGGGATCCGCTCAAATCCTTTCATGACGGCGCTTTCCGATTGGCGATCGCGAGCGGGAAAGAGATCATGCCGGCGGTGATCTTCGGGACGAGGAAGGTGATGCCTGTGAAGAAGGCTTTTTATCTGATGCCTCACCGCCTGCGAATGGATTTCCTCGATCCCATCCCTGTCGGGCCGGGAGATACGGTCGAGGGATTGAAGCAAAAGACCTTCAAACTGATGTGGGACTATTATTTGGCGCATGAGCGAAATTGAATGCGAGGGCGGGGAGCGATTGCGGGGGGCGACTATTGGTTGTAGAAATAACGCGTGCGGTTGATCTTCAGATCCTGGAGGATGCCTGCCTTGGGATTGATGGTGAAGTTGAAGAAGTGGTTGAGGCCCACGGGCGTCACGTTGATCGACATCTGCCAGCAGTGCATATCACGCGTGATGGCGAGGCTCAGCGACTGGATCTGCTGCAGGTGAAGATCATAATAGCCTTGCATGCCAACCTTCCACTTTTCGGTGAGGTTGAAGTCACCGCTCCAATTAAAGCTCGAGGTCACATTGGTTTGAAATCCGCTGAAATCGGGCCTCCGGGTGTTGGTAAAATTCAGCGCAAAGGAGAGGTTCAATGTCCAGGGGATATTGAAGTCGGTGAACTCCGCCGGATTGGACCGGATATAGTTCAGCTGGGCCTGCTGTTCCTCCACGGTCATCGGGATCTGATCCTGCTGTTGCTTCAGCCGTTCCTGTTCTTTCTTCGCGTCCTTCGCCTTGCTCTTGAAACTCGTGGAGACGGCCACGTTGCCGCTCGTGATGCGGCCCAGCGAAAATCCTTTTCCCTGCTGCCAGGCATAGATATTCCTGTCGAAGCCCGCTGTATCCGATATATAGGGGTCGAGGCTTGCGCTGCCGGTAATATTGATCTTCTCGAACAGGGTGCTCCGAAGATAGAAGCTGATGGGGCTCAGTTTGAAGGAATCGGCCAGGTAGTTATAGCTGCCCTGGAACCCGACGCCATCGATGATGGGAAGCTTCTTGATCCCGCCATCGGTCGTATCCTTCTTCGAATGAACCTTGATCTCGAAATGGTTGTCCAAACCAAAACTCACCCCGCCGAAGACCCCCTCCCCGAAGGGCCCATAGGTGCTTCCATCGAAATAGGAAACGCGTTGGGTGTGCGTCGTTTTGGTGGCGCTGTCCGTCGCGCCCCAGGGCGTGGTCAGATTATAGTAATAGGATCCGGACAAGTCCGGTTTATAACTTATGCTGAGGGTAGGTCGGATCACATGCCGGATACCCCTCAACGTGCTGTTCTTGCCGAAGTTCTGGAAGGTGCCGAAGATCGCGCTGCTCAGGCTGAGGCTGAAAGCCATGTCTTCGGCGGTATATATTCCCTTGACGATCCTGACCGTGTCCACCTTATTGGTCGCGGGATCGTATTGACGGAACAATTTGCGGGAATAGACGCGATTCGAGAGGCTGATACCCGGCGACACCTGGATGGGGCCCTTCAGGGGCAGGGTCACGCTGATCGGGATGGAGTTATTGGCTCCCCACTGAAAGGTGTCGAGCAGGTGCTTGAAATTAAAGAGTGAATCATAAAAACTCTCCCCGCCGGAGATACTCGTCGAGAGGCCAACTCCCAGTTTCTCATACCATTTCTGTTCGCCGACAAATTCCTTTTTTTGAAAGGGATAGACCGTAGGCGCCGAAAAGGACAGGTTGGGAAAGCTGAAATTGACGAGACGGGTCAGGTTGTTTTGATTGTGATTGGCGCTGACGGAAAGGTTATATTTCCCATCCCAGGTCTTCGAATAGGTGATGGAGGAACTAAGCTGGTTCTGGTAGTTGAGCGTCGGATTGTTGAGAACATATTGGTTGAACTTCGTCGATGCGATATTGACGTTGGCGGAGAAATTGGTTCCCGGCCGGGCCTTGCTGTCGACCGTATGACTCCAGTTCAGGCTATAGGTCTTGCCGGTCACATAGGCATCCTTACCCGCGTCGGTGAGTGTGCGGGTATTCTGCCAGGTGAAGTTGAGCTGACCGCTGTATGCGTACCGTTTTCGGTAGGTCGGCGTGAAGAAGATACTATACCCTCCATACGAATAGATATTGGTGCGCATCGTCACGTCGAAATAGTCGTTGAGTACCTTATAATAGCCCAGGCCTTCCAGGCCGACGCCATACTGCGGGCTGGCCGTAAATTGGGGAGGCAGAAGGCCGGAGTGACGGCCAGTGGAGATCGGGAAGAAGCCGAAGGGGAGATAGATCGGCACGGGAACACCTTCGAACTCGGGGTGTATCGGCCCGGAAATGGCCATCTTCTGATTGATAAGCTTCATCTTGTTGCTGATGAAGGCGAAGTGCGGCGTGTCCAGATTGCAGGTCGTGAACCGGCCTCTCAGGGCGAAATATTCTTCTTTCGAGACCTTCTTCATCCGGTCCGCGTGAACGAAGAGGTCCCCCGACTGGGTATAGGTATCCCGCGTGATCGCCTTCTGGGTCTTGATATCGTAAACGATCGTGTCGGACTGCATGGTATTGTCGGACTGCACGATCTTGGGCAAGCCGACGACATTGCCGGCCGTATCCCGGGTGTGGCTGGCGATCACGACATTCCGTTCCTGGTCCATCTGGATCTTGTAGGCCTCGAGGTTTGCGTCCTGGTACTTGGTCTTGGCGCCGTTGTAGAGCGTAATGGTCTTTTCGTGCACGTTCATGACCATGGAATCGGTGGCCGAGTAATCGATGGGGGCGGCCAGGGTGTCCTTCGAAATCGTAATGCCCATCGTATCGGTGATCTTGCGTATCGAATCCTTCCTTCTCTCGATCGAGTCCCGGGAAATGGCCGCGAGGATCGCGGAGTCTTCAGCGGCGGCATCCCGGGGAACCGTATCCCGGCCGATGTTCGCGGAGTCCTTGCGGGCGATGTTGATGGAGTCTTTGCGAAAAGGACGTCTGGGAATGGTGTCCAGGGAGGGAGGCCGTATGGGGGTGGTATCCCTGCTGAATGCTAAGAATTTGCCAAAACGTAAAAAAGATGAATAATTTGCAGGGCTATTGAACGTTACTGAAAAGAATAAAGCAGTAAAAATCAACGCTACAACGTATTTTGAACTAATTTTGCGTCCGTATTTCTCCATTCAGTCTTTTAGATTGTTTTGGATTGCACAAAAATAACCATTCGACCTATAAGATTTTGTGAAGATTGCGGCCAACAGGCAATAATAACATAACTATGATGAAACGCCCGTCCATCCTGAAGATAGCTCATTTATTGATCTGTTTGGGGGCCGCGTGTACCATTACTTCATTCAATGTTCCGCCGCGCCAGAAGGCGGCTCTTCGCACCATTATCATCGATCCCGGGCACGGCGGCTTCGACCCCGGCACGCATGGTTTGTTCTCCCAGGAAAAAGACGTCGCGCTGGCCATTTCCCTCAAGCTGGGCAAGGCGATCCAGGATGCCTTTCCCGACATGAAGATCGTCTATACGCGGACGACGGATATCATGCCCGGCAATATGCCGACCAAGAATGCGGGGCTGCATTACCGTGCCGAGCTGGCGAATAAATCCCATGGAGACCTCTTCATCTGTATACACGGCAATTCGGACGGTCATGCGCCCGGGAGATACCTCGCAAAAAGGATCACCGGATATAAGTATGTCGGCAAGGGCAAGAGGCGCCGCAAGCGTCCCATCTATGAATCGTACTGGAAGACCAACACCCGGGTCGGCACGGGCTCGTACATCTGGAAAGCGGACCGGAGCGGGATCAAAGGCATTTCCATCAACCAGCGGGATGAGGATTCGACAGGCGGGGTCGAAGAGATGGGGGACAGTTCCTCGGAGGCCTTCGACATGGCCTCGCCCGAGGCGAGGATCCGGGCGCAGCTATATGAGAAGAAGTTCTTTGCGAACAGCGCCCTTTTCGCCACGCTCGTAGAAGACGAATTTGTCAAGGCCGGACGCCATAGCGATGGGGTGATGCAGCGGGACGAGGGCATCCAGGTATTGCAGGCGACGGGCATGCCCAGTGTCCTGATCGAGACCGGCTTCTTAACAAACAAGGAAGAAGAGATCTATCTCAATAGCGAGGACGGCCAGAATGAGATCGTCCGTGATATCGTCGATGCCTTGAAGACCTACAAGGACCGGCTGGAAGGCCGCGGGCAGGGGGATAGCTCCTCGCGGGGGGTCGGCGGGCCCAGGGCCACCGGAAGGAGATAAGTGCAGGTAAAGACGGCAAAATCGCTACATTTGTCCGGGCAAAATCCCATACTCAACCCTCTCGACGATGAAAATTGCAAATGAAACAAAGATCGGTGTGCTGGCGGCCGTCGCCATCGTGGCACTGATCATGGGCTTCAATTTCCTCAAGGGCAGCAGCTTGTTTGAACACACCAAAAAGATCTATGCGGTCTTCGATAACGTGGAAGGGCTCGATGTATCCAATGCGGTCCAGATCAACGGTCTCCAGATCGGCACCGTAACGGCGATCAATGAATCGGATAAGGATCTCCGGAGCGGTATCGTCGTTACGATCACGATCAAGAAGGATGTTCATATTCCCAGCAACTCGATCGGGGTCATCAATTCGGGGCTGATCAGTTCCTCGTCGATCATCATCAATAAGGGCGACGACTCGGTCTATTTGCAAAATGGGGATACCTTGAAGACCAAGCAGAAATCCAATCTGTTCGCACAGGTACAGCAAAGCATCAACCCGGTCATCCTTCAGCTTGGCGGGACCCTGCAGTCGCTGGACTCGGTGATCCAGGTCATCGGAAGCCTCTTCGATCCACGGTTGAAAAATAATTTGAGCGCGATCATCGCCAATATGGCCGCCTCCACGGCCTCGCTGGAAAAAATGCTGAACACGCAAACAGGGGCCCTGGCTCAATCGCTGAAGAATATGAACGAGTTCACGGCGAACCTGGCCAGGAATAATGACCATATCACGAAGACGCTGGAGAACACCGAAAAGGCCACGGCGAACCTGGCTGCGGCCAAGATCCCCGAAACCGTGGATGCATTGAGATCCACCGTTAGCCAGTTGGGCAGCACGATCGAAAAAATGAACAGTTCCAATGGCTCGCTGGGCCTTTTGCTCAATGATAAGAAGCTTTATCAGAACCTCGACGCCACGGCCAGAAGCCTGAATACGTTACTGGATGATCTGCGGCTGCATCCCAAACGTTATGTTAATATTTCGGTTTTCGGCAAAAAGGACAAGACCGGACCGTTGATGGCCCCTCTCCCGGACTCTGCGTCCAAACCCGCTAATAAATAAAAATGAAGAGCAGGAACCTGGCGTATGCGGCTTGCCTGTTGTTTTTTCTTGTCACCGGAGCAAGGGCCCTGGCCCAGGGCAGCATGGAATTCAGGAGCTCGGGGAACGATTCGGTAAAGACCGTATTCATTTTGCACGATACGGTTTACCGCTTCGTCCAGAAGGATTCCGTTACCGATATGGTCTTTATCCTGGGAAACGTGATCCTGCGGGAAGACAAGACCTTGATCTACTGCGACAGCATGGTCAGAAGCAGCCGGGACAACTTCATCGAGGCGTTCGGCCATGTGCGGATCTTCGACGGCGACTCCACGAATATCTACTCGGACTACATGAAGTACCAGGCGATCAGCAAGACGGTGCTATTCCAAAAGAATGTCAGGCTCACCGATGGCAAGGGCGTGCTGACGACCCAGGAACTTCAATATGACCTGAATTCGAAGATCGGGGTCTATACCCATGGCGGCAAGGTCGTCAACAATGGATCGGTCCTGACCAGCGACGAAGCCACCTACTTCGAAGATTCCAAGGACGTTCTCTTCCGAAAGAATGTGGTGCTTAGGGACCCCCAATACGACCTGTCTTCGGACTCCCTGCGATACAATACCCAGACGCAGATCTCCACCTTCATCACGGAGACCTTTATCCAGTTCAAGGACAGCACGCAACGGACGGTGCGCACCCGTGAAGGGTATTATGACCTGCGGCACAAGAAGGCGCAGTTCGGCCGGCGGCCGGTCATTACCGATGGATCGCAGCGGATCACGGGGGATAGTGTGTCGATCGACGACAGTACGGGGATCAGCGTGGCCAAGGGAAATGCCGACTATGTCGATACGGCGCAGGGCGTCAGGATCAGGGCCGGGTACATGATCAACAATCAAAAGAAAACCACCTTTCTGGCGGTGGATAAGCCGCTTATGATCCTGAAGCAGGACAAGGATTCCATTTACATTACTGCGGACACCTTATTCTCCGGACGGTTGGTCGATGCGGAAGCCGTTGCGCGGGCCGTGGCGAGGCAGGATAGCCTGCACCGGCGGTATATCGACAGCATCGATCGGCGGGCTGCGGACAGTTTGCACCGGGCCGTTGCGGACAGCCTGCACCGGCGGGGCCTGGATACGGTGCAAGTCGTGGCCAGCGATAGCGCGCACCGGATCATCGTGAAGGACGAGAGCCATGCTCCGCGCGGAGACAGTGCAACGCAGGCCGCGGGGCGAGACAGTGCGAGGGCGGTGACGAAGGTGATTGGGGGGAAGGACAGTGCGAGGGCGTTAGTACCGCCGCTAAGGGGTGCGCCGGCGCGGCGAAGAACGAATATCTACAATGATGACGGACGCATCGCGAGCGGGAGGGCTGCGGCGGCTCCCGATACGGCCTTGGAGCGGCCGACGGATTCGACGATGCGTTATATCAAGGGTTACCATCATGTGCGGATCTTTTCGGATTCGCTGCAGGCCGTTGCCGACAGCCTGTATTATTCGGGAAAGGATTCCGTATTCCGGCTCTATAAGGATCCCGTGGCCTGGGGCAGCGGTGATTACCAGATCACCGGCGATACGATGTTCGTCTTTACGAAGAACAAGAAGGCAGACCGTCTCTATGTCTTCGAGAACGCCCTTGCGATCAATAAAGTGGGGCCGAACTTCTACAACCAGATCAAAGGCAATACCATCAATGGGTATTTCAAGGATGGCCAGATGGACTTCATGCGGGCCAAGGGCAATGCCGAAAGCATCTACTACGTGCGGGACGACAATAAGGCGTATACCGGCGTGAACAAGGCCCATGCGGACATCATCGATATGATCTTCAAGGAGAAAGAGCTTGACCGCGTCGTATTCCGCAGTGATGCGGAAGGAACGATGATCCCCTTTAAAAAAGTAAACTTCGACGAGATGCGCTTGCGGGGGTTCAGGTGGCAGGACGAGCGGCGGCCGAAGAGCAAAGAGGAACTCATGCGCTGACGGGGGCGCGGGCCGGGAGGTTCGGGGCGCGGGCTGGGAGGCCACTTTAAGAAAGCTCTAACAACTCTTTTCCAATACCTTTGGCATTATTTTCGTTTGCAGGGGATTAAATGTTCAAATTATGCGAAGACTCGGCTTTTGTTTGATCCTGATGGCGATGACCGGTTTGTTCAATCATCTCTCGGCGCAGGACTATAAGGTGGCGATCGGCGTCCGCTTCAGCTCCGCGGCACCGACCCTTAGCAACTCCGTCTCCGTGAAGTATTTTATAAATGAGCGCGATGCGCTGGAGGGACTGATCTCTTTTGGAACGCGATTCGGTCTTGGTGGTCTGTACGAGCGGCACCAACTTATCGGCAATACGCCCGCGTTCACCTGGTTTTATGGCGTCGGCGGCTATGTCGGTTTTCAGGATAATAATACCTATCTCGGACCGACGGGCGCGATCGGTCTGGACTATAAATTCAAGAACGCTCCGTTGAACCTGTCTCTCGACTGGAAGCCGGAGCTGGATATTATCCCGGCGATCAATTTCGTTCCGGACGCCTTCGGTTTCACCGCCCGATTCACTTTTTGAGGTTCGGGCCCCGGCAGCGGACGCGCTTTTTTGCGGGCGCGGCTAAGGCATTTTGCGTATTTATGCACATTTTATCTCTATTGTGCGGTTTTTTGCTGGTTTTTAGCTTACATTCGTTTTGAGGAAGGATCACCACTTCCGAACCATACCAGCAGCCGAGGCAACCATACTAACTACTATACATGCTTAAACCGGAGCGACAAGCCTATATTCTCCATCAGGTCAACCTGCATAACCAGGTCTTGTCGGCCAGTCTCAGTTTGGACCTGAATGTGTCGGAGGACACGATCCGTCGCGATCTGCAGGAGTTATCCGACAACCGCAAGATCATCAAGGTGCATGGCGGCGCACTCTCCCTTTCCTTTAACGACTTTCATTACCCCATCAATAATGTTTATGCGCATCCGCAGAAGAAGCTGATCGCGCGGAAGGCTGTTGCCCTGATCCATAATGACATGTTCGTGATGACTACGGGCGGCACCACCCTCATCGAACTGGCCCGCGCCCTACCCCAGTCTTTAAGGGCGACGTTCATTTCGGGCAGCATACCCGTAGTCCTGGAATATACGCATCATCCCAATATCGACGTGATCCTGATCGGGGACAAGGTGTCCAAGAACTCAAAGATCACGGTCGGGGGCGAGGCCATTGCCAAGATCAGACAGATCAAGGCGGACCTCTGTTTTTTAGGCGTCAATGCCATCGATGCGGAGCATGGCATTACCGATAATGACTGGGACGTGGTGCAGATCAAACGGGCCATGATCGAGTCGGCGCAAAAGGTGATCTGCCTTTCGATCGCCGAGAAAATTAATTCCTGTCAGCCATTTCATGTTTGTCCGATCCAGGAGATCGATATGCTGATCACTGAGCTCCGGCCGGACGACCCGTTGTTGGAGCCATACCGGAAGAAAGGGATACAGGTTCTTTGATCACGGATGATGAAGCCCGACACTGCGAAAACCAGATACCGACCCGCCTCCTATGCGTCTATTGTCTGCTGCCTTCGATGAAGCCCGGGCCGGCGAGGCCCACATTATTAAATGTAAAAACCAAAAAACTAAAAGTATGAGAAAATGGAAGCTTCTTTGTTTGAGCATGTTTTTTATGCTGGGCATGCTTACAAACAACCTGATGGCGCAAGTAGTTCCCATTAGCGGAACGGTGCTTTCAAACGACGGTACTCCGATGGCAGGGGTGACCGTTGTCGCAAGCGGCACAACGCGGGCGACCGTTACGGATAGCAAGGGCAAATTCACCATTAATGCAAAGGAGGGCGCCATCCTGGCATTTAGCTATGTGGGTTATGCCACGCAGCGGATAAAGGCCACGACCGGCATGGAGGTACGCCTGTTGCCAGGGGACCCCGGGCAAATGACCGACGTCGTGGTTACGGCGATGGGCATTAAGAAGGAACGCAAGGCACTTGGCTATTCGGTGACCGAGTTAAATGCGAAGGAATTGATGAAAAATAAAAATACCAACGTCATCAACTCCCTGGCGGGTAAGGTTCCGGGTGTAAACATTACGCAATTCAGCGGCTCAGCAGGCGCCGGCGCTTCTATCACCATCCGCGGCGGCAATTCCACATCCGATAGCAGGCAAAACCAACCCTTATTTGTGGTTGATGGCGTTATCTATGACAACTCGACCACCGTCACCGGCAATACGGGTACCGATGGTTTGTCGCGGAGCAATACCAGTTATTCTGATCGTGTCATGGATATCAATCCGGAGGACATCGAATCGCTGTCTGTTTTAAAAGGTGCTGCGGCGGCGGCATTGTATGGATCGCGGGCGGCTGACGGCGTGGTCATCATCACCACGAAAAAAGGCGCTGAAGGCACAACAAGGGTAGATGTGGCCAGTAAGGTAAGCAGTTCCTGGGCAGATAAGCTGCCAAAGGTGCAGAGCGAATTTGGGAACGGCATCTATGCCTCAAACGGGGTACTTAACAATATTTCGTATAACTCCTGGGGACCAAAGATCGGCTCACCGGATTCGGTACATGACAATATTGGCAGCTTCTTTCAACATGGCGTTGTCTATGATAACAATATAAATGTATCCGGCGGCACCAAGAACGGCTCCTTTTTCTTGTCGGGTTCTGATTTCAATCAAACGGGTATCGTGCCCAGGACAGGCTATCATAAAACCACGTTTCGTTTCAATGGTGAACAAAAATACGGCAGGTTGACCCTGGATGCGAATGTGGCCTATTCCATCGCCCATATCGACAGGACCCTGACTACTGCCGGGCTGTATGGCGGCAGTCTTTTTTCGGGGGGAAGCATGTCCGCATTGTACAGCGCGCCGGTCACCTTCAATCTGAAAAATTACGTGAATCAGGACGGATCACAATACCGCCCTTTCACCGGAACCCTTCCGCTCGAGCAGGATATGGACAATCCCTACTGGATCATCAACAAGGACAAATTGACCTCGCAAACCAAGCGCATCACGGGCGGCATCAGCGGCAACTATAAGGTCACCGACTGGTGGGATATCACGGGACGCCTGGGTTACGACCAGTACAACACCAATGATTATACGTATATCGCACCCGGGTCCGCCGTGATCCCACTATATCAGAACGGGAGATTGAGCAAGGACATGGTTGGCTATACCTATATCACGACGACCCTGATGACTAATTTTCATAAAACCTTCGGGGATTTTGATACGCACCTGATGTTAGGAACCACTTCGGAAAACACGGAAACTCCGGTTCAAAATCTCTGGGGATACAACTTTATTACGGCCGGCACGGTCAGCTTTGCCAATATCGCGACGACGAACCAATTCTTTACGGATGGAACGACAAGAAAGCGGCTGGTGGGCGCTTATGGGGAAGTGGGCATCTCTTATAAGGATCTTGCCTATATCACGGCCACCGGACGTAATGATTGGTCCTCCACACTGCCTTTAAACAACAGGTCTTATTTTTATCCGTCCATCAGCGGCTCGTTCATATTTACTCAATTGTTACCTGCAAATACCCTTCTGTCTTTCGGGAAGGTCCGGGCCAGCTGGGCGCAGGTCGGCAAAGACGCAAACCCCTACGCTACCGTTACTTATGTTAACCCGCCCATCAGTATCGGCAATTTTACCGGCGTCGGCAATCAATACACCAGCGGCAATCCCTACCTGAAACCTGAAATTCAGACCTCCTGGGAGGTAGGCGGAGAGCTTAGGTTCCTGCATGGCCGGATCGGTTTGGACTATACCTATTATAACAGCCAAACGAAGAATCAGATCGCCCAGCCACGTTTGTCCAATGCGAGCGGGTATATCTTTACGTCCATCAACTCGGGCTCGGTGCTAAATAAAGGCATGGAAATAGCCATTACGGGTAAGCCGGTCGTTCAGAAAGATTTCGGATGGGATGTCGTACTGAACTTCTCTTATAACAAGGGCAGACTGGGAACCTTCCTGCCGGGGGTTGCCTATTTTTACCCGACGGATGCGCAATTCGGAACAGTCAAGGCGGCATCTATTCCCAATGGCGGATTTTTCCTCGGGATGACCGGTATCCGGTACCTGCGTCAAACAGATGCGAAGGGCAATGAACTTCCGAACGCCCCCTACCAGGTAGATCCCACCACGGGATTATATAAACTGAACACCAACAACCCAATCGTAGGCAACCGTGAACCGGATTTCATCGGCGGTTTCAATAATACCCTCAGGTACAAGAGATTCGTATTGAACTTCCTTCTGGATATCCGCAAGGGAGGAGATGTGTATAATGGTACGGAATATACGCTGGTTTCGAACGGCTTGAGCAAACTGACCACGCTGAACGATCGTCAATCCGTCACGGTAACAGGAGTCAATAATACGACCGGAGCGCCCGTTACCCAGACCTATAATGCCAATCAGAGTTATGTCATCAACGGAACAACGTATGACGGCAAGTACATGATCCAGCAGTATTGGCAGAATTATGCAAACAATTCGTACAATTTTATTACTTCGGTAAACTGGCTGAAACTGCGTTCCTTGTCCTTATCCTACGACTTCACCGGCATGCTGAACAATAATAAGATCATCAAAGGCCTTACGGCTACTGCAGTAGGCACCAATTTATTTACGTGGACGAATTACAAGGGCATGGACCCTGAAGTGAGCGCGGCCGGAGGAACGGGAGGTTCCGGTTCCACAGGTATCGATTTCCTGGGAGTGCCCGCCGTGGCCAGTTTCACATTCGGGATAAATGTTACGTTTTAACCAATGAAAAAATAAATTATGAAAAATTTCAAATATATCATGCTGGGTTGTCTGCTCGTATTGGGTTCAACCTCTTGTAAAAAGTGGCTGGATGTGAATACGGATCCGGATCATCCCAACAACCAAAGCGTATTGGTCCAAAACAGGCTGCCCTGGGTCCAAAAATTTTATGCCTACACCGCCGGGGTCAGCAATTTTCGCGGCTCCCTGCAGGCCGGGGTCTTCTACAGCAACAGCGGATCCGGCAATGCCTTAAGCGTCACCTGGATAGCCAATACGGGCAATGTGACCTCTTATCAAACCTGGTTCGACGAGGTAGCCTCCAACCTGAATGACCTGTACAATTCCGCGAAAGCGGAGGGCGCCTATTCCTATATGGGCGCCGCCGATGTCTTCCACGCCATGGGCTTCATGGAAATGCTGGATCTATATGGTGAAATGCCTTATACCCAGGCCATATCCGGTATTGCCAGTCCGGCCTATGATAACGGCAAAACGATCTATAACGGATGCATGGCCAAGTTGAATGAGGCCATCAGCCTGTTCAGCAAAGCGCAGGAAAACGGAGCTCCCTCGTTCGCCTCCGGTGACATGTGGTGCAGCGGGGACGCAAGCCGGTGGATCAAACTATGCTATGGATTGAAGGCCCGATACATGCTCAAATTGTCGAAGAAGGCGGACCTGTTCAATGCCGACTCTATTTTATATTGTCTGTCCAAAGGGCCTCAGTCCAATGCCGACAATGTGGTACAACCAGGTTATAATAACAGCACCGTAACCGACTATCTGGAAGGAGACCCTGTCGTGACCAACGGCAATTTCGATTATGCAGGGTATGGCAGCAATCAGCGCATTTCGCAATTCTATTACAACCTACTGACGAATATGCGTGGTGCCGGCTTAACGGATCCGCGCATGACCAAGATCGTACCGGCCTCCATGTCGAATGTTCAATTGAATGCCAGCGGCCAGGTATCTTCTTATACCTGGAATCGTTCGGTCGGCGTTGATTTTTATGGCCCGTCGACGCGGTTGCTGGCCGGTGGCGCGACTTCTATCATCACGCCAAGTTTTGCCGCTTCGACCACGAAGATCACCTATAATATCGCCGATCCCACGGCACTCGCCAATTTCATTGCCGCCCAGGCTGCGGCGGGCCATACGTTCACGACCAGCGGGAACAGCGTGACGGTGACCTATCCCGCGGGTTCGATCTATATAAACAGTACGAATTACCTGTATTCCGGAGACACCGTTTATGTAAATATGCGGAGCAGTGCTCTTGCCACTTCGGGCAATCCGAATCAGCCTGCGACGAATGTCAACTGGTATCCTACCGTAGCGGCATTCAATGCCGGCGTGGTCGGTTCCACCGGCTCGTTCCAGATCCGTCCTGTTTCCGACGAGGAAATCCTGACCTACCATGAAATGTGCTTCATCAAAGCAGAAGTCGAGATGAGAAAAGCTGATCCGGCAGATGCATATACCGCCTATCTGGCAGGCATCCAGGCGCACCTGAACATGATGCAGGCGAAACTGGCCAGCTGGCAGGCCGGCGGGTATGCCAGTACGAATCCTGACATGGCGCCCATGAATCAAAGTGATATCACCACGTATCTTGCGAGCAATGCGGTTTGCCAGGGTGCGGGTACCCTGACCATGTCGGACATCATGTTGCAAAAATATGTGGCGATGGGTTGCAGCCTGGAAAACTGGAACGATATGCGGCGGTTCAATTTCAGCGCCGGAAATGTGGGATCGTTCGGGGTCGTTTATCCCGGAATCAACCGTGGGCCGCTATTTGCAGGCTCCGCGAATTATACGGGCACGTCCGTTACTGATCCGAGATACTGGCCGCGCCGTTGGGCTCTGCCGACCAATCTGGAAATAAATTACAACCTGACGAATGTACTTGCGGTGAATCCGCACGCCACCGATCCGAATATCTGGAGTATGCCTGTTTGGTGGGATTGCGTAACGGATGATGAATATAATGGATACCTTAAAAAATAGATCCCAGTCATCAGCATATTCCCTATCAGACGGATTACACATGAGGATTTCATAAGAAGAGCAGATCACCAGGA
>JAUZNZ010000058.1 GCA_030706735.1 Bacteroidota bacterium
CCGAATCGCTGCCATCCATAGCGCCAGGGTTCCAATAAGTACATCTCTTTCCGCGTTCCCAGCGGTTGCAGGGTCTTCCGATCGAGCTCCACGCCGTAAATGGGATAGCGGTTACTGCTGCCATTGTACATATACAACCGCCCATCGTCATCGGTGAAAAAGTCCGGGTCCCAACCCCCGATGGCAAAGGAGTCCACAAGGGGTTTCCATTTGTTGCCCTTGGGATCGGTGCTCATCCAGATGCTGAAATTGCTTGTATAGGTCGAACCGAACACGATCATCGTATCACCCAGGACCCCGACGGCGGGCGCACAGAGCTCGTCATAGCCGGAGTTCCAGGGACGAAGGAACCGCCGCGAAAGATATTGCCAATGCAGCAGGTCATGACTCCACCAATAACCCCATTGATTGGTGCTGAACAGGTAGAAGTCGCCCTTGTAGTTCACGATCACCGGGTCGGCCGTGGCCCGATGATGGCCCCAGGTCGAAAAATTGGGGATCGGCGTATAGCCATAATCGATATTGATCGGATTGCAATAGGTCGCCTGCGCAGATTGCCCCTGCGCCAATTGCCCCAACCCTTTTGTGCATATAAGCAACGAGATGCCGAACCAACAGATCCATTTGTGCATATGTCAAGATTTTTCGGCCCAACCCTTCGGCCTTTTTCCACTCTATTTTAAAGCCTGATCCTTTTCTTTTTCCAGGAATTGCGCTCCCTCATCGACGTTCACCGTATCCCATTCCATCAGCGCTTCGTCCGGGACCTCCTGGACCGGATCGGTATGCGAACCATTCGGTTCATTGTAGCCGATATTGGCCTGCCGGTTATATACGGAGATCAGGGACCACCGGGCCTTGTCGCTGGTATTGGCCTCCGACCGGTGCAATAAATTGCTATGAAAGAACAGGGCGTCCCCCGGCGCCAGCTCCACATAGACCAGCGGCATCGTTTTCAGCGAAAGATCCACATAGTGCTGCGACGCGCCAACCTGCTCCCCGGCAAATCCATGCTCGATCCGGCCCATTTTGTGAGAGCCCTTGATGACCTGCAGGCATCCGTTCTCTCGCGTCGCCCGGGTAATGGCTACCATGACCGAGATCATCTGGTCCGGCAATAAGAATTCATTCTTATACCAATATCCATAGTCCTGATGCCATTCCCAGGCTCCGCCCACTTTCGGCTCTTTCTGCATGAGCTTGCTATGGAAGTGACAGACCGCCGAATCGCCGTCCATCAGCCGGCCCACGGATTGCACCATCCGACGGCTTCGCGTGAGCAATCCATAAGGGTCGTTGCCGGGATGGTACCAAAGGGTCAGTTTCGTCTTTTTCCCCGTCTGGTCATTCAGATCGAACGCATGGCGCTGCATGGCGCCATCCCCAATGGCGATCCGATATAATTTATCCACTTCACCGGCACTGAGGAATTCCGGTACGATCAGGTAGCCATCGCGTTCATAGTCGGCCATCTGCTGCTGCGTCAATACAAGGTTTGCCATGTTATTACGTTTTATTTCTTTATTCTCGGGCTCCGGAAGCCCAGTTTCGTCAGACCCCGTTGCACGTCCGGTATGTTCATGAATAGGTTCCAGATCAGTCCGCTCCGGTAATTTTCGATCATGACCACAATGGGACCTTCGTCGATCGCCAGGTGGGTCTTGCCGTACCAGTTATGCGTTTCACTGAAACCATCCGCAAATCCATAGGGTCCCCAGATCCGGTCGCCCAGGTCATAATAAAAGTGTTTCAGGGCCTGCATGCTGTATTCCGGGGTGTAGGGGAAGGAAGACAAGGCCGCGGTCGGCTGGATGACGCCCCGGTCGTCCTGCGGGCAATGAGCCGCGTACCCCTTGTAACTGTCGCCTGCGGTCAGGCCCCAGCAATTGGGTCCGTAGCCCTTGAATTTTTTCGGGTTATCGATACAATATGCCCGGTTGATCAGCGTATGATTGAGTACCTGCTGCCCATAATCGATACTGCTATCGTCTTTCAGGCCATTGGGGTCGATGCCCATGAACGTATATTGCTCGAAGAAGAGGGGGCCGCCGCCGTCATAATTTCCCAGCGGAAGGGTGATGCCATAATACGATTTTCCATTCCGCCACCCGCCACCCCTCACCCAGGAGTTCTCATAGAGTTCCTTAGAAATAGGATGCGTAGGAGAAGAGGCGGCCATTACATACGTGATGAGGGCCTCGTCCCAGCCAAACACAGGAAAGTTCATATCGAAATCATTCGACGGGCTCCAATGCCAGTAGAGTAGTTTTTCGCCGCCCCGGCTATGCCAGTTCCAGTTGGCTACCGTCCACATCTGCGTCACCCGGTTACGAAAGTATTTTTCCCTTGGCGTTTCCCGGTTGAAATATTCCCGCGCACACAAGAATCCCATGAGCAGGTAGGAGGTCTCTACGATATCCGCGCCGTCATCCAGCCGCCCGAACGGAATGGTCTTGCCCGTGGCGCCATTCATAAAATGCGGAAAGATCCCGTGATAACAATCCGCCTTTGTCAGGAAGTCTGCAATTTTCGTCAGTCTCCCCAACGCCGTATCCCTTCCGATCCATCCCCGTTGAACGGCCACGATCGTAGACAGGATCCCGAATCCGGTGCCTCCGATCGCGCAGGCTTCCCCGCCGAAAGTATGCTTGCTGAAATTGGGCTCGCCGTCCGCCTCATTGATATAGTCCCAATAATATTCCGCCTTCACGGTATTGTCCCGTTCCCTGGCCAGGCCACTCACCGGGTGGGCATAGTTCCAGAAAAACCGGAAGGTCTGACGTTGTACCAGGTCCAGCAGCGCGGTGTCGGATAGCCCGCGGACGATCCCCCTGGGTTGGATGGCATTCTGGCCAAGCAGCGCGGCCGGAAGAAGGGCCAGCCCCAACATAATCGAAAACCCGGTCGTTTTTTTTGTTTTCACTGCATGCATCATGGTTCGATACGATTTATTTGATCCATGGACTTTGAAATCCTAATTTCTTCAATCCGCCCTGAATTTCGGGACAGCTCATGAAGAGCCGCCACAACAGTCCGCTGCGGTAATTCTCGATCATGGCCACTTCGGGGCCCTGGTCGATGGCCAGGTATCGCTGCGGATACCAGTCCGCCGTTTCGCTGAAGGCATCATAAAAGCCATATTTGCCCCAAAGCTTATCGCCTAATTTATCGTACCAGAAGCGGACGGCGGCCATTGACTGCCGGGGAGTGTAGGGAAACGAGGAGATCGCCGCGGTGGGCGAGATGACGCCCAGGTCGTGCTTCTCATCCGGCGAATGCGCGGCGTAACCGGCCACAGAATAGCTCGCCGTCAGACCCCAGTTGTCCCTTCCATAGCCTTTATAGTGTTTCGGATTATTGACGCACCACCTGTAATTGATGATGGATTGCGTGTAGTTCTCTTTCCAATAGTCCGCATACCTGTCTTTCAACCCATGCGGGTCCAGGCCGAGATAGGAGTATTGCGACCAGAATAACGGGCCCCCATGGGGCGGGTCGCCCTGCATGTGCAAATGAAGGGTATCGCTGCCATAGAAGGTTATTTTATTGATGGCCCCATGCTCCGCCCAACCTTCATGATAAACTGCTGCGGGGATCGGATGGGTGGGCGATGAGGCAGCCAGCACATACAGGATGAGGCATTCATTATACCCGTGCACGGGAAAATTCATTTCCCATCCATGTGATGGACTCCAGTGCCAGAACAACACATGCTGACCACCATTGCGGTACCATTCGAAATCTACGTCACGCCAAAGTCGGTCGATGCGCGCGCCCAGGCTTTTTCCCTCCTTGGCGCCGTCCCTCAAATCCTGCCGGACGCACAGAAGACCCTGCATCAAATAGCAGGTCTCTACCAGATCACCCCCATTGTCATTACGTCCAAACGGCTGCACGTGTCCGCTTGTATCATTCAGCCAATGGGGCCAGGCGCCATGAAAGCGATCGGCCTTCTCCAGGAAGGAAACGATCTTTTCCAACCGGCGAATGCCCTGTTCACGCGTAATATAGTGCCGGTGCATGCCTGCCAGGATGGCCATGAGGCCAAACCCGGTGCCGCCGGTCGCGATGGTCGTTTGGTCGTGCTCAGGATAGTCGTTGTCCATATGGATACGTTCGGGCGCCATGCCGCTGTTTGGTTCGGCCCCGTCCCAGAAATAGGCAAAGGTTTGCTTTTCGACGAGTTCTACCATTTTCGAATCCGACACGGTCGCTCTTCCTTTGAGCTGTGCAACGGCGGCACATCCCGCCAAAATGAAAATTGAAATGAAGAAGCCCCGGATCATTGCTGCGATTTTTCGATTGTTGATCTACCGTATCAGCACGGCAGTTCCATTTAATGAATTATGCTCATTTTTATCGTCATCATAGTCCAGCGTCCACAAATAGGTCCCTGCCGGCTGCAAGGCTCCGCCATAGGTGCCATCCCATTTATCATTGATCGATCTGCCCAGGAATAACAATAATCCCGACCGGTTGAAAACACGGAAAGTAAGATGGGTGGCTTTATAGGCATTCAGCGGAAACAGATAATCATTCCTCCCATCGCCGTTCGGCGTGAAGGCCGATGGTACGGCGATAAAACAATTTGGAACGGCGCTGATCATGGCAGCGGCCGAATCCGTGCAACCGGCTGTATCTGTAACCGTCAGTTTGATCCGGTATTGTTCGACGAGATGGTTTCCTGCAGGGAATTTTTGCTTCGGCGGATCTGGCGAATGATAGGTCTGCCCGTCACCAAGGTCCCATTGCCAGGAGGCAATTTTTCCTTCGCTCGAATCCTTTATTTCGATAATGTCTCTGGGACAGGCATAGCGAGGCGCCGAGATCCGTGCCTTGAAAAACGTATCGATGATGGTCACCGTTTCCTTAGCGAACGCGCTGCACCCCGAATTGTCCGTCACCTGTACCGAATAGGTAGTTGTAGCGGGCGGTTTTGCGACAGGGTTGGGTAGTTCCGACGCAGACAGCCCGACGCGCGGCGACCAGCTATATTTTACGCCGCCGGAGGCCGAAAGCTGTACAGGAATCCCGTAACACACCGGGTCTGCCTTCCCGATCTTAACGGCAGGGCCGACAATGATCACTCTGGTGCTATCTTCGATACGGCATCCGCCCGGAGAAATAATATTGGCATAGTACCAGCCGCTGTCGGCAAGCCCGGGATGATAAATATGCGGAAAAGCCGTATTATCTGAATATCCGTTTGGGCCCGCTATCGTATAAGAGGCGCCTCCGTGCAGCCGGAAGACCAGGTCGGTATCTTCGCATACGGGAGAATTGCTCGTAAAACTGAAATCCTTTGGCATGCCGTCCACCTGCGCCTTTATGACATTTGAGGTAACACTGCAATTCACATTATTGATATCGCTTGCATCGGAACCTCTCAGCCTGATTAAAAAAGTATCGGGGTTATTGAACGAACGCGAGAAATGGAGATTTGTCTCCCCGGCGATGTCGGTCCAGGTATACCCCTTATCAAGGCTCTGCTGCCATTGAAAGGCAGGGGTTGTATAGGGCGTCCCCGCAAATCGGGTAAGCCCGAACGTCAACGGGTCATAATTGATGCTCCCATTTAAAATAACCGGCTTGTCGCCCTGGAAACAAGCGCCGATCACCCATCCTTGGGGAAAAACAGGGTTTTCAATATGCAGTTGCGAACTAACCGGAGTGATTAGGATATTATCCAAGGCAAAATGAACGGTACAGTCGGGATAAACGTTTTTTAACGGATCAAGGATAATCTTTGCCACTACATCCGTCACCCCCGCAGGCAGCGTAAAGAAACTGCCATAAAAGAAGGGAAATGAAGATCTGGGTGCGGGAATGAGCAAGGAGGTATATCCGACATAATAAGCAAAATGATTGGTATCCAATGCGAATTGACTTAAATCCCCGGTTTGAAACGTCTCTATAACCTGGCCGGTCATGGTTTCGATACGCATGGTAAAATTCTCATGCGCGCAGGCATTATAATCCAGATTGGTTATGCCTGCCCAAAAAAGATAGCCGGAATGGCTGCATAAATTCTTTACCGTATCCTGGAAAACGACCATGGAATCCGCCGAGACGCCGGCATTCACCAGCATCATATACCCGCCACTGTCACTTTCCGGAAAGGCATTTTGAAAAATTCCGTTGTAGGTTATCGTCGCGTCGATCTTCGGATCCAGGTCATAGCGGCAGTCGATCGAATTTACAACGGTATAACTCCCTTTGGCCGGGCAACTCTCCGGGGTGTAGGTAAAGTCGGTCTTTCCGACTGCCAACGGCGGCCCGGGGTTCATGGGGCCCCTTCCAAAGTTCACATTCAGGCTTGCGCTCCAGGGAACGGTGATCTGTGCATTACCGGTCAAATAAATAACACATGCACAAACAAGCATACCATATTTATAGGTTTGGACTGGCAAATCCAATATTTTTCATGCCCGTCTTTACTTCGGGGCAACTCATGAATAAATTCCACAACAACCCGCTACGGTAATTTTCGATCATGCAGATAATGGGTCCTTCATCGATGGCCAAATGAGAGGAGGCAAACCAGGGCGTGTTCAGATCAAACGCGTCGGCGAAACCATAGTTGCCCCAAATCTTATCCCCGATGGTATAATAGAAAAAACGGATCGCATTCATCGATTGTGTCGGGGTATACGGCAGCGACGAAATAGCGGCCGTCGGCGCGATCACGCCAACATCGTTGGTCGGTGAAGAAGCCGTATAGCCACTTGGGATATCACTTGCCGTCAGGCCCCAGCACATATTGCTGTAACCAAATTGGTGAAGCGGATTGGTTACGCAATAGGTATAATTGATTTGCGCATGCGCAGCGTTTTGCGTAAAATAATTGCTGCACCAGGCGTCGCTCAACGCCGTCGGGTTGATCCCCATAAAGGAATAGTGAGCAAAAAATAGCGGGCCGCCATACGCCTGGCCTAACGGCAGGGTAATGCCATAATAGGCCGTCCCATTCCGGATCGCCCCGGTCTTTGCCCAACCACTGTCATATACGCCCTTCCTGATCGGATACGTCGGTGACGAAGCCGCCAGCGCATAGGTGATCAGGGCCTCGTTCCAACCGGAAACGGGAATGCTCCAGATGTCGCCCGGCAAGGTGTACGAAGGATTGTATTGCCAAAAAATATTGCTTGCGGCGCCATTTTGCGTGAACCAGTTCCATTCAACGGCATTCCAGATCGAATTGATACTATCCCGTAGGGCAATTTCATTTGCATCGGCCGTATTGAAGTATTGTCTTGCGGTCAAAAGGCCCTCCATCAGATAGGAGGTTTCCACAATGTCCGCGCCGTTATTATTCCCAAAAGGTACGGTCGCACCGGTCGATCCGTTGATCCAGTGCGAATAGGCGCCATGCCAGCGCTGGCATTTTGTCGTGAGAAAATGTGCGATCGTATTTAATCGTAAAACGGCATCTTGCCGCGATATGAATCCCCTGTTTGCCGCCACGATCATCGCCATGATGCCGAAGCCGCTGCCGCCTGTCGTTACCACGTCGTTGTCGCCATTGTCCCGTTCCCGCGCCATGCCGCAATTGGGATGGCCAAAATCCCAGAAGTATTTGAAGGTTTGCTGTTGTATCAGCGTGAGCAAGGCCGTGTCCGCGATCGCCGGAAATTTATTTGATGAATCGATCGCCGTTGATAACGTGATAGAAAGCGGGTTCAGCAAGCTGGCATTTGTTGTAGACGTCAACCCGGAGGTAACAGCCAGGCTATATTTCGAAAAGCTGCTCAGCGCCTTCGACGGAGTGACGACAGCCATACTATCATTTCTTTGCATCGTAATATTCACCGTAACCGGGTTGCTCAAATTATCCGCCAGCGAAAAATGGGAAGCCAGTGATGCCTGCTGGACGGGTGAGGTAAATGAAAATACGAAGACCGGGTTCGTGCTGACGCCAGTATAATTGCCCGTTCCATTATTGACCCCGTTGACAGTATAGGTCAATAAAAAGGTCGTGGGTTGGTTCCCGTTTCCGGAATTCTTTTTGCATGCAAAAAGGATAGAAGCGACCGCAAGTCCCAGCAAATATTTTTTCATGGCTTTCTATTTTGTAAGTTTATAAAACAACAGGCTGTCGCTATTCCTGGCCGCCAGGAGAAGTTCCCCATATTTAGCCGTATGCAGCCATTTCAAATCCCGGACCTCCCCGTGTACGTCAGGAAGGATGTCGCCCTGTCTGAACCGGGGGTCATCCTTGTCAAATGAAAACTGCGTGGGGAATAATGCATCATATCGGCCTTCATAAGGTCTTGCGCCGTAGAAATTACCGCCTGCCAGGTAGTTTGCACGATGACCGGTTCCGGGCAATTGAGCAAATGAAAACACCGGGGCCTGTTGCACGTCGTTCGGCAGGTCCATTCTCGTAAAATTCCCTTTCCCGTCATTAATTAGGCAGGACGAGGTCAGGGTTTCCGCCTTGAGTTCAATATAATTCCGGAACAAATCATAAAACATATATTGCACGTCTTTCCCCGCCACTTCACTGTAGGTGAGATAATATTTTTTGAGTACCGGGATCTCGCGTTCCAATTCATCTTTTGCCAGGAAGGTATACTCCTTGCCGTCAACGGTATAACACATCAATTGCTCGACGGTCCCGTTGCCGTCAAAATCTTTGACGTATAACTTCAACGGACCGTTCTTGCCTGCCCAAAGCTTTGAATTGTGTCCCCAATTGCCGGCCAATAGATCCATTTTACCGTCCCCGTTTACATCCGTCGCGAACAGGGATTGCCACATCCCGGTCGAATTGGGAATATCATGCTCTGAGAACTTTCCATGGTCATTGATAAAGACCTTTATGGGCATCCATTCCCCCGTGACGATCAGATCAGGCCAACCGTCATTATTGACATCCGCAAACTGAGCGCTGGTAACAGTCCCAACCTGGGTAAGGGGGATGACGCTCCTTGGCGCAATGTCAAACTTTCCATGGCCATCATTCAACAGTAAATAAGAATTCATCGGCGTCCCGAAAGCCGTTCCTTCTGTTTTTGCAAGCGTTCCTATAAAAACGTCCAGATGGCCGTCATGGTCGACGTCGGCAACGGCAACACATGACTTATTGTACAACTGCTGTACCATAAAATCCGGCTTAGGCCTAAAGTGCCCGTGCCCATCATTAATGAACAAACGGTCCTGCAGGAACAAAGGCGAACTTACGGCAGGCTCGTTACCTCCGCTGATGACGAGCAAATCCTGAAAGCCATCGCCGTTGGCATCGAAGAATACGGCGTCCACATCTTCGCAAAAGGCGAATTTCGAAAATAGGGCCGTGTCCACAGGCTGGAAATTCCCGTCCCTGGTTTGCAACATCAATGCGCCGGCATGGCCGCGCGCCCCGCAAACATAAAAATCACTCAGGCCATCGTTGTTGATGTCGCCGACGGCAACCTTCGGACCGCGGGTGCTTTCCATATGCGGCAAAAGATATTGCACATTGTAGTCGTCGAAATTATTCTCAATATGCTTCCAGTTGCATTTGACCTGCGCAGTAATATCCTCTAACGCGGGTGGCCTTGGGGGAAAAAATTCCGGATAGTTGAAGTGCCCGGCCGCGTCCTTTTGATCACAAACAAGGATCTTGTTGATCCCGGGGTTCTTAATGACCTGGTATTTCTGGTCGGGCCAAACGACCAGCAAACTATCCGCGGCCAAACTGTCCAGGCCAAAATGCAATTTGGTATCGCAAGATGACTGAAAACCGCGGGTTAACATGAGTTCCCCGAATTGGGTCACCGCTTCTTTCTTAGTGTTATGGGAGAACAAATAGACTTTGGAGCCAATTCCGAACCTATTCATTCCGGTTCCTTTGAATGAAATATCGAGATGATCCCTGGGAACTGAGTTGTTCTTCAGGATCGCGGCCGGCTGGTCGATGCAGTTGATCACCAAGTCCAAATTGCCGTCATTATCCAGGTCCGCATAGGCAGCTCCATTGAAATACCCCTTCATTTTACCCGTTCCCCACTCGTCGCTTACGTCCTTAAAGCCCGCATCCAGGTTGCCTTTAAAGAGAAAGGGATGGGAAGAACCATCGGGCATTTTGGCAACGGTCTCGTCATCAAACTGATCGGACGCATTGCGATTGACATGCGCTGCCAGGTCGGAAATAAAGCGAACATAGTCCAGGTCCGTTGGGCGTTTCACGATCCCGCTCGAAATGAACAGGTCCTTTTTCCCGTCGTTGTCAAAATCGGCAAACAAAGGGCTCCAACTCCAGTCCGTGGCGCTTACCCCGCTCATCAGGGCCACATCGCTGAAGCTCCGTGCGCTTCCATTATTTCTTTGGAGACAATTCCGGGAAACCTGGTCCTGGAAGCCATGGTTCTTGATCTTGAACTGATAGATGTCCGATCTCTCTTCACTGCCGTACGTTTTCATCGTTTTCTCGTCGGGCGGCAGCATATCGACAGTGATAATATCCGGCTGGCCGTCGTTGTTGTAATCGGCAATATCGTTGCCCATGCTAAATCTCGAATAATGTCCAAAATGCTTTGCCCCGCTCTCCGTGAACGTGCCGTCCCCATTGTTTATATAATAATAATCGTTCTCGTGGAAGTCATTCCCGATATAGATATCATCAAAGCCGTCATTATTCAGATCGGCGACCGATATGCCCAAACCGTATCCAAGGTCGCTTTGATAAATGCCGGCCTGGGCCGACACGTCCGTAAATTTTCCCGTTGTACCCAGATCATTTCTATACAAGCGGTCGCCTGCCCTACGATCGAAGGTCCTTCGACGGCTGGTGTCGGTAATATTCTCATTGGGATGATGCGACTGATTTAGAATAAAGCAATCCAGATCCCCATCATGGTCATAATCAAAGAAAACGGCCTGTGAGGAGAAGGCGGCCAGATCCAATCCGTATTTTTCGGAGCTCTCCGTAAACGTTCCATTGCCATTGTTGATGAATAGTTCATTGTGACCTTTCAGGTTATGTTCGCCCTGAACGGCGCAGACATAAATATCCAGTAGCCCGTCACCATTTACGTCTGCCATGGTGGAGCCCGTGCACCAATCGGATGTGCCCGCCACACCGGCTTTGTCCGTAACGTCTTCAAATTCAAAATTGCCCTTGTTCAAATACAATTTGTTTCCGCCCTTATGGTTGGCCGTAAAGAACAGGTCGGGCAAACCATCATTATTAATGTCGCCGACAGATACGCCGCCACCGTTGTAGTAGTACAAAAAATATAAGATCCCAAAGGCCGTATGCTTTTCCAGCGTGTTGGTGAACCGGATATTGGAATGCGAAGGCGAAATCGTTTCGAACAAGGTCTTAGGCTTGCAGGAATAGAAAACCGAGGCCGACACGAAAGCTACCGGGAAAAGGAAACCCTTTTTCATAACCTTGCTATTTTTGCACGCTCAAAATTTGTTTCGAAATATCCCTATATACGGTAATGAAGTGCGAACGCATATGCGCCGATGTGGGTATCGACTCGCCTTTACGTATGACCATGATGGCTTTCGACGCTTCCTCAGGCATATGGCAATTTATGCAATTAATTCTCAAATAGTCCTGGCTCACCGTTGAGGCCAGTTTGCAGGTATTGTGTAAAGCACTTTTGTGACAGGTCTCGCACTTAACGTAAAATTGCGCCGCCTGCCTGCTTTCGTTCTTATGGCCGTCATGACAGCTGAGACAGGTCATTTCGCTATTCTTGAAGCATTTACTGGCAGCAAGCATGCCGTATTGGTTGCCATGTACGTCCATCTGTGATACGGGTTTGCCGGCATCCTGTTGAAAGTAGTCGAATAGCTTGTCACCTGACTGAAACGAAAAGGAAGGCTTCGTTTTTGTAAGTGCCCCGCCATGGCAAAGCCTGCATAGGTCCAAACTTTGTGCCCGCGAGAACTTTGCTGGATTCAAAATGGCGTGACCGATCTTTTCACCAGGGTTCTTATCGTGGAAGGCAATGTGCTCCGAAGCGGGGCCGTGACATTTTTCGCATTCGACGCCCAGGATAAAATTGGTCCTGGAAAACTCATCGGCTTTGGAATCTCTATTGGTTACCTCCTGAAAATAAGTCGAATGGCATTCAAGGCACCGCGCAGTAATAGAACGGTTAAAATCCACCTTGCGTGAATAGCCGGGGCTGATCGTCCATTCATCAGTTTCGGCGAAATACGTCAACGGGAGTTGAAACAAATAATTCCCAAACCAGTAGATGCTTGTCTGACCTCTTTTTCCCGATCCCACCACGATATCGAACGGCCTCGAGATCTTTGGAACGCCGTACGAGTAGGCCGTCTGATAGAAACTATCCTGCTTTTTCTCCGCGGCGATCAGCAGATGATCGTTAAACAAAAATTTATTGGCGCTATCAAAATCACCCTTCAGCGTCTGCCGGTTTGCCGCCGCAGACGTTACATGATGAAACGACTGCAAATGTTCTGCATAAATTGCCGCATGGCAACGCATGCAATTTTGTGAGCCAGCAAATCCCTTAGCTTCAGATCCATCCGCCGGCGCTTTCTTGTATTGAGCGCAATTTTCAAGTGACGACAAACTGAAAATGGCAATTGCAATGAGCCCCGTGACCGCATAATATTTCCGGAAAGAAATCATTTTCAAAAAAAAAGAGCACCACGAATCGTGCTCTTTTATAGACTGATCTTAAAATGCTATTGCTTGTTGGTATACAAAGACATAACCTGGGCAGATGTTAAAGCAGTGCCATATAATCTGAATTGGTCGATCATATTTCCAGCTTCCCAATTTTGCCCCCATCCCATATTGGGGATATTGCTGTTTCCGGCAACGTCAAACTCGGTGATCTTGCTGTTGTCCATACTGGCGGCTCCGTGCGATGGCCAGGATTGGGTGTTTGGATTGGCAGAACCGTCAACATATAATGTCATAACCGATGTGGATGCATCGTAAACGAATGCCAGATGATGCCACTGGTTGTTCATTATGCCATGAACTGCCGTAGGCCCTACCCATTGAAACCAGTTGTCGCTAACTTTTGAGTCAATGCAGTCGATCTTGATAGCAGCCGAATCATTATTGGTACCCCAATCAAATAATCCAAGCATCGAGGCGCCGGCCCAATAGCCATTTGATGAAGCAAAACAGAAAAAGAAGGCAGAATTACCCTTTGGTATCCCATTGCGCTTTTCCCAGAATGAAATAGTGAAGCTGCCCGCCGTTGAGACAAAATCATTGGCGCCGGCATATTTAACAAAGCCGGTGCCATTACCGATGATGGCTTTTCCCGAGATGCCTGGACCAAACTGCAGGGGATTGTCTGACGGGAAATCAGCGCGAATACTGTCCACCGCATTTAGTAACGAACTGGAGCTTGATCCGTCAAATGCCGCATAAAATTTTAATGGGCCGCCCGGGGGGTTAGAATCCTTAGGGTAGTTCCCCAGAGAAGGTCGGGTATATTTTTGGCAACTCACTACCAACAGCGATAAAGCCAACAAATAAAACAGCTGACTATATTTATTAGTATGTTTCATATACGTAAGATTTTTTTACAAATGATTAATAGTTCGGGTTTTGCGCCAACTTACCCAGGAACTGATCGATGACCGGTTGAGGGATCGGATATAATGCATTTCTTGGCTGATATCCCAGACTGCCCAGTACAGTCTGCGCATCGCCCCAACGAACCAGGTCATAAAAGCGATATCCCTCCATGGCAAATTCCCAACGGCGTTCGTTCTTGATGGCCGTACGCATCTGAGCCTGGCTCACATAGGCAATATGAGGCAATACTTTTGTAGGATCGGCGCTTCCCCTTGCCCTTGCCCTAATCATTTCCAACATGGTTTCGGCAGTAGCGCCGTCACCGGTTTCATTGGATGCTTCGGCATACATTAAGATGACGTCTGCATAACGCAAGATCCGATGGTCGATCCAGTCCGCTCCGCCGCCACTTCCGATCTGCCCGGTAAATTGTCTCATCTGCGGATCCGAATAGACCTTCTTATTCCAATAAGGCTGATCGAGGACGACACCGGGATTATAGGCCGGCAACGTATTTCCATAACCACCCGTCGAGGGCCCGCCGTCATATTGACCGGAGAAAAGAATGGTCATATTTCTTCTGGGGTCGGTAGAATCCCAGGCGTTGACCAAATTCTGAGTGGGCGTATTCCACCCCCATCCCAGGTTCCAATCTGTGCTCGCACCGCCTTGCCGGATATTTTGAGACGTTCCCCATTGCGTACCGATCCAGGGCGACTGATTGGGCCCGACATAATTTACGAGTTCCCATATCGATTCGGGGCCTACTTTACCCACGCCGTTCAATCCATCTTTCCAGATATCGACAAAATTTGGGGTAAGGTGATATTGATCTGATGTTATTACCTTCTTACAAAGACCTACGACCTTTGCCCAGGTGCCGCGGAATAAATAGGTCTGCGCCCACAACGTATTGGCGGCGCCTGAGGTCAATCTGCCAAGACTCGAATTGCCCGTCGCGGTGGCCCAGGTCAACGGCAAATAGGTCGAGGCGACATTCAGGTCAGAATCGATCAATGCATAGATCTGCCCCGCCTTGGCATTCGGCACGATTTGCTGATTGGGGGAAGTATAGTAAAAATTCTCGAGCGGCAGGTAGGTTTCTCCATAGGCCCTGACCAGATCAAAGTATGCGTAAGCCCTGAAAAAACAGGCCTCCCCGATATTCCTTAAAGACCCCTGATCCGTCGGCTTAAGCGAATCCGCATCATGGATGATCTCATTGGCCAATTGGATCATATTGAAGTGATCGCCCCAATAGGTATTGGTAGCCCAGTCATTTTTGGTGTATTGGAACGTTTCGAATTCTGCATTGATCTCGGCGCCATCCGAAACGCTACTTCCTTTTTGAGCATCATCATCCCTTATCGAATGAAAATCCAACCAGGGTAAGGTGCTGAAGCCGGGATCACCCCTCAATGCCGAATATAATCCGAGCGCCTTGGCATCAAAAGATCCACTCCCCAGGTCGTTCTGAGTGGCGGATAAAGGTTTCCTGTCCAGGAATTTACTACAGCCGTTCAGTAGCATGGCCATTGCGGCAAGTACCCATGTGGCTGTTAATATCTTAATTTTATTTCTCATAACGGACGATTTTTAAATTTAGAATGTTACGCTTACGCCACCGGTAATAATTCTTGGAATTGCTCCGCCGCCCTGATCGATCCCGAATTGCAACGGATTAGGCGGGAACGTAACGGCCGCTCCGCCAAGCGTATTTGAAGACTGCAACGCGTTGTATTGTGTGAACCCGCCAAATTCCGGGGTATAACCTGAATTATTCTTCCAGGTGATCAGATTTTGGGCATTTACAAATACCCGCAACCCTTTTATGGCCGATGAGGGCGAGAAGACACGTGCCGGAATGCTGTACGCTATCTGGAGATTACGGATCCGGGCATAGGAACCGTTCTCAATGCTGTAGGTTGAACCAACATAATTCACCCGATCCCCGGTACTAAGCAGCGGCGTCCAGTTTGAGGTTCCGGGGCCATGCCATGCATCCAGCTGGAATCCGGCATAGTTTGCTCGCACATAGGGCGCCTCCAGGGAACCCCAGGCGCGGAAAATTTTGTTTCCCCACACACCGCCGATATCAACACCTAAAGAAAAAGCCTTATAGTTCACATTGATCGAACCGCCATAGGTAAATTTGGGCGTGGGATTTCCGATATAGGTCCTGTCCTTTGAATCAATAACGCCATCAGGCTTTCCACCCGGGCCGGCAATATCGGCATAGATCAGATCGCCGGGCCTTACCTGTCCCAGTGAGGATTGCACGGGTGATCCCAGGATTTGCGAATAGCTCTGGAAAACACCTTTTACAATATATCCATAGAACTCGCCGACCGGCTGACCGGCAATCGTACGGCTATCCTGTTCGCCATTGTTCTGGCTGGTGGCGTCGATATAGGTGAAGGAAGGATCCTCGAAACCCAGCACCTTATTTTGAACGAACGTGATATTACCGCTAACATTTATATTAAGGTCCTTGTTGACGGGCTGATTCCAGGATGCAGTAAACTCCTGACCGGTATTCCGGATATTGACCAGGTTCTCCAATTGGTTTACCCCGCTGACTGGGTAGAGGCCCATTGCGCCATTCGTCTTGCGATTAAAATACGTCGCTTCAAAATGCAACTTGCGCTGAAAAGCTTCCAGTTCGACGCCCGCTTCATACTGCTGAACAGTCTCCCAATGCAAGTTTGGATTAGCAATATAGGCTTTGCCGTATGATGAATTCGTAATAAAACCGGCCCCGCCATAGCCTTGCTGATTAGGCAGCGGCCAAACGGTCTGTCCATTCGAAACCACGCCGGGATAAGAGGGATAATACACCCCGGTCGGTACGGCCTGGTCGCCCAGGGTACCGGCAGATGCTTTGAGTTTCAGGAAATCAAACGCTCTCTGACCCGCCATAAAATCTTCCTTGGTCAATTCCCAGGCTGCGCCAAGGGTCCAATAGTTGCCCCAGCGGTTTGCCGGCAAAAAGTCCGAAGAACCATCGCGACGGATGGAAGCATTCAGGTAATATTTCTGATCATAGTTGTACAAAGCCCTTCCAAAAAAACCGACGGTCCAGTTCGGTTGATTTTGATAGGAAAAGGTCTTGTTTGGATCATTGGTTACTTCGCTGTTGGGCCATGCGCTGGGATACCAAAACCGTGAGTCGAATGGAATGGGCTGAGAAGGATCCAGGGGTACAACCCATTCCTGGTTGTAATTGATATTATGAGAATACGTGGTAGCCCCGCCTATCAGCGTCAGATTATGGTTTTGGAAGCTATTCTTATAAGTTAAGATATTATCGGTTTGGGTATTCTTGGTATTCGTTAGCCCCTGAACCACTTTTGTTTGCGTGCCTACCAGGGTCGGCGTGTTAGACCCCGGGTCGTATCCATAGTATAAGGGGTCATATTGACGATGGTTTTCGTCTGAGAAATCCCCATACACGGCAGAGCGGAAGGTCAGGTGCTTGAGGAGATTGACTTCTGCATACACGCTTCCGACATAGCGATACAGGATATCGATATTGGTGTTGTAGCGCTTATAGATATCCAATAAGGGATTTTGAACACCGGAATTCTGTAATGCAGGCAACGTAGTGGAATACAGGTTCTGCGTAAGGGTGTCGGATCCATATGGATTGGGAACCTTGAAGGGTTTTGTATTTGCGGAGACCTGCGGCATGATCTCACGGGCGGAATTTAATTCGCCTGTCGCATCATAAGGGAGGTTTTCACGCATTACCGTAAAGTTGACGCCGACCTTCAACCATTTATTGATCTTCGCCTCATCGTTGATCGTAGCGGTAATCCTTTCCAATTGCTCCTTTAATATGATTCCCTGGTCCAGGGTATAACCGAGGCTAAAATTGAATTTATTATTTTCGGTTGAATTGGCGATCGATAGATTATTGGCGCTGATTACACCCGTGCGCGTCACGGCCTTGATCCAATCCGTGTTATTCTGCATACCGGGAAGGGTGAGATAACCATTATTCGTAACGCCGTTATTTGCATTTTCCTGGGCAAATAAGGTGTTAAACTGACTGGCATTCGCGAGTTTGATCTTATTCACCAATTGCTTTACACCGGTGCTCGTTGAGAACGTAAAGATCGATTGGCCTGCCTTCGCCCTTTTCGTGGTGATAATGATTACCCCGTTTGCTCCCTGGTTACCAAAAATGGCCAGCGATGAGGGATCTTTCAGTATCTCCATGGATTCAATATCATTCGGGTTTACGTAGCTGATATCATACGTAAACACACCGTCTACTACATATAAGGGAGCGATGCTGGCGATACTTCCTGTACCACGGATCCGGATATCGGGGGCTTGCCCGGGAGTTCCATTATTGACGATATAAAGTCCGGCCACCTTACCCTGCAAACTGGCCACGGGATTCGTATTCGGCTTATCGGCGATTTCCTTTCCGTCGATCTTGACGATCGAGCCCGTCAGATCTCGCTTGCTGGCCTGGCCGTATCCAATGACCACCACTTCATCCATGGTCCGCCGGGAGGCGACCATTTTCACGTCTATTACGGAGCGGCTGTTGATCGGTATTTCCTGGCTGACATACCCGATATAGGATACCAGGAGTGTGCCTTTCTCAGGGACGGTCAACGTAAAATTGCCGGCATTGTCCGTGCTGGTGCCGCGTGCGGTACCCTTAACACTGACGGAAACCCCGGAAAGGGGCTCTCCATTTTCTCCCGTCACTTTCCCGGTGATCTTGATATCTTGAAAAGCCATTGAAGAAGACAGGACGACTATGAGATTATTTTCCAATATCTTATAGGTGAGATCCGTTCCTTCGAACATCTTTTTCAGAACCTCTCTGATGTCGTCATTCTCTGCATCCAGGCTGACCTTCTTACTAACACTGGCTAAACGGCTGTTGTATAAGAAGCGGTAGGTCCCCTGCTTTTCAATTGAGTTGAGGCCTTTTGAAATCTCCACCTGGTTCAGCTTGAGCGTCACCTTACCCTGCCCGTTGACA
>JAUZNZ010000059.1 GCA_030706735.1 Bacteroidota bacterium
CGACCGGCTCCGCCTCTCCCCTCATCGACCCCACCGACTGGGAGGTAAATTTCCTGGCCCCCGTAAAGAGAATGATGCTCGACAGCAGGGAGGCAGCCGTCAATTATATGATGCCCCTCGGATTCCACCATATCATGTCCGCAAACGGCCACTATGGTCCCGGGCCCTGGTGGGCGCCGAAGAACGTCAGGCCCGACTGGACCCCTCCATATTATCATCAGGCCGATACCCATGGCGTCGGCTTTGATCGCACACGCAAAGGCAGCGACGCGACCGGTCAATACCATGAGCCCCTGGCCTCGCTACTCGACGACCCGGCCACCTGTCCGGAGATCTACCTGCTCTGGTTCCATCATTTGCCTTGGGATTACCGGATGAAAAGCGGTCGCACGCTATGGGAGGAGATCGCCTGGCGCTACGATCGGGGGGTACAGCAGGTTCGGGAATTCCAAAAGGTCTGGGATCGGGTGGAACCCTATGTGGACAGTGCGCGCTTTCACGCGGTGCAGGGCAATCTCCGCAGACAGGCCGCCAATGCCGTATTGTGGAAAGATGCCTGCCTGCTCTATTTCCAGCAGTTCAGCCGCATGCCGATCCCCTACGAAATAGAACGGCCCGTAAACAACCTGGATGAGATCATCGCCAATGACATGAGAAGAAGATCGAACTAACCGTCTAAAAATATGAACATGAGACCTATCAACGCTCCCTTATTCCGCCTTTCCTTGTCCCGCGCTACCTGGTTCTGCGCCGCGCTCTTAACGGGCGTCACCGCACGCGCACAGTCCGCACGCACGCAGTCAGCGCCCACGCAATCCGCCCCCACACAGGAGATTGTCAAACACGCGCCACCCGGTTTCGATTCCCTGCGCAGCGGCATCCCGCACGGAAAGCTCGATACCATGACTTATGATTCGAAGAGCGTGGGGACCACGAGAAGGTTCCTGGTTTACACGCCCCCCGGCTTTTCAAAAAACAAAAAATATCCTGTCCTCTACCTGTTGCACGGGATCGGCGGCGATGAAAAGGAGTGGCTGAAAGGCGGAAAACCGCAGGTCATCCTCGACAACCTGTACGCGGAAGGAAAACTTACGCCCATGATCGTGGTGATGCCCAATGGCCGGGCCATGAAGGACGATCGTGCGACGGGCAATATCATGGCGCCCGATAAGGTACAGGCCTTCGCCGATTTTGAAAAGGACCTGCTCGAAGACCTCATCCCCTTTGTAGAAAGGCGTCTCCCCGCCCTCACAGACCGCGCCAACAGGGCCATTGCGGGGTTATCGATGGGAGGGGGGCAGTCTCTCAATTTCGGGTTGGGCCATCTGGACCGGTTCGCCTGGGTAGGTGCCTTCTCCGCCGCTCCCAATACAAAAAAGCCGGAGGACCTGGTCCCCGATCCGGCCAGAGCTGCCAAAGAGTTGAAACTCCTTTGGATCTCCTGCGGCGCGAGCGACGGATTGATCACGTTCAGCAGGAGAACGCATGAGTACCTGCAGGAGAAGCAAGTGCCCCATATCTATTATATCGAGCCCGGCGTACACGATTTCAAGGTCTGGAAGAATGGACTGTACATGTTTTCCCAGCTGATCTTCAAACCGGTGGACACGGCTTCTTTTTCGAAATATATTTACTCGGAGGGGGGCGAACCCGCCGCCACCAATGTTCCCGGAGCCAAGTACCCGCAGATCCGGCCTGATAACCGCGTAGTCTTCCGCGTCAAGGCCCCGGATGCGCAAAAAATGCAGGTCGACCTGAGTAGAAAATATGACATGGCCCGTGATACCGGAGGGTACTGGACCGTGACCACCGATCCGATCGTCGAGGGGTTTCATTACTATTCATTATTGATTGACGGCGTTCCGGTGGTGGACCCCTCCAGCCAGACCTTTTATGGGATGGGCAGAATGGCGAGTGGAATTGACATTCCTGACCCAGATATGCAGTATTACCAGGCCCAGCATGTTCCTCATGGACAAGTGCGCTCCGTGGAATACTACTCGGATATCACCCGCGCCTGGAGGCATGCGCTCGTCTATACGCCTCCCGGTTATGATCAGGACGGCGGCAGGAGATACCCGGTGCTTTACCTGCAACATGGCGCGGGGGAGGATGAAACAGGCTGGTCCACGCAAGGCAGGATGAATTTTATTCTGGACAATCTGATCTCCGGCGGCAAGGCGGTGCCGATGATCGTCGTCATGGACAGGGGCTATGCGACAGATCCCTCCAGGCCGGTGAGCACAGCGCCTGCGACCGGACCGGGTCCTCGCGGCATGTCTGCCAATGTATTCCCGGACGTTTTGGTCAATGAGGTCATTCCCATGATCGACAAAGATTTCAGGACCCTCCCGGATCGGGATCACCGAGCCATGGCAGGCCTGTCCATGGGAGGCTTCCAGACCTTCCAGACGACGATGACCCATCTCGACAAATTCTCATACGTCGGTGGATTCAGCGGCGCCAGTTTCCTGCAGCCAGGAACCGACATCAGGCAGATGTTTGACGGGGTTTGGGCAGACTCGGCCGCCTTCAACCGTAAGGTGAAAGTCTTGTATCTGAGTATCGGTACGGCAGAACCCGAAAGAATGTACACCGGGGTCAAAAATTTTCATCTCGCCCTCGAAGGGGCGGGCATCCGGCACATCTACTTCGAGTCGCCCCGCACCTCACATGAATGGCAGACCTGGAGGAGATCCCTGCGGCAATTCGCCAGCCTGATCTTTAAGGATTGAATTTTTTTGCTGACTTTCTGTTCCACGGATCCATAGACAAAGAAATACGGCCCCGGAGTTTCCGGGGCCGTATAATATATTTCCCTGCCGCGCATTTACCGCCGTTGCAGATAGCCGAATAGCCCATGCGACTCATCCTGAGGGCCCGCCGTAAAGTACAGGCGGGAAGAGTCGGTAGCGGGAAGATTGTTCTCAAGGCTCCATAGCCCGTCGATCGAAATCGGTCGCCCGTTGTCTTTCAACGGCCCAACCCACCTTCCGTCGTCATCATATACGTTGATCCGGCCGTCGCCGAAATTCCCGATGAGGATGGCGTTCTCCATGCCATTGCCGACGTGCTCCGACGCCTGGACGATTCCCCAGGGCGAATTCAATGCGCCGCGCGTGGCGAACCTCTTCACCAGGCTGCCGTCCGTCTTGAAGATATCGACAAACCCATTTCCGAAACCGGCATCGTCGTCCTTATTTTCCGGTCCCTTTTGTTTGGCGTAGGTGACATAGAGCCAGCTGCCGATCAGGCGTATGTTGAAGGGCGCAAAGCCGTGCGGGATAGCGGGATCATGGAATGGCTTTCCGGTAACCAACTGGAAATTCTTGTCGAACACATCGATCCGGCCCTCATGGAAATTGGTGGCATACAGGAAATTATTTCCGCCATCCTGTGCGAGAGCCAGGCCCTTATACACCGCATTGGCCCAGGACTGATCTGCTGCGACGGAAGCCCCGTTTCCACCGCCCCAGGCGGCAATGATCCCATCTTCGGTGGCAAAAATGAATTTGCTGGCCACCTTCTGCTTGTTCACCATAAAAGAAAAGTCCGACGTATTGTTGAAAACAATACCGGTGGGCGTTCCTCCCACGCTGTCGTCGGGAGTGGGAATGGTGACCGGCGGACGGAGCAATGCGCCCGCATTGTTCAAGATCGAGCTGAGCCCCGTGCCATTGTCGGAGATCCAGATGGGCCCGGAAGGCGCCTCGGCAATACCCCATGGATTCACCAGGGCGGTGTCGGTCCGGGCGGCCCAACCCGGCACGTCCGACACGAGATTGGTTTGTTGAAATCCATTTAATAAAACAACCGGGATCTCGGTTTTTCTGCAACCCGGTCCTGCCAGGTACATCAAAGCGGCCAATGCCGTGCCTGTCACCGCGGCTCTAACCGGGAGACGGCCTTCTTTCAGTACAATTTTTGACATTTTTTTTGAGTTAAATGGTTGATAAATAAAAAGTGCGTGAGTTCAGCGGTAATTGCTGTAAAGGGCCCGGGGGAGCGACTGGCTCCCGCGGCGCCGGCTGGCTTTCAGGAATAAACTTGGGCGTTAGTTCAAGAGTTGCCTGGGCGGAGTATTATTTTTTTCTGAACGGGATTTCATTACATTCATTGACTAATTCAAAACGTGAATGGAACCTCTACAACCTGTACCTGGGACGACGGCTCCGGCCCAGCGCCTCCATTCCCTTGATGCCTTGCGCGGGTTCGACATGTTCTGGATCATGGGCGCGGAAGAGATCTTCCATTCCCTGGCGAAGGCAACGGGCTCGCCTTTCTGGGGAACGATCGCGAACCAATTCACGCACCCTGACTGGAATGGCTTCCACTTCTATGACCTGATCTTTCCGTTGTTCCTGTTCATCGCCGGCGTGGCTACGCCCTACTCGGTAGGCAGGGACCTGGAAAGGGGAGTTCCCCGGCGCCGGCTCCTGGCCCGTGTCGTTCGTCGGGGACTGATACTGATCGTACTGGGGATCATTTATAATAATGGGCTGGAACTCCATCCACTATCGCAGATCCGTTTCGCGAGCGTCCTGGGGAGGATCGGCGCCGCCTATATGTTCGCCAATATTATTTATTTGTACGCGGCGCCCAAACGCCGCGAGCCGTATATGGCGCCCAAACGTCGCGAGCTGTACATGGCGATATGGTTTGCGGGATTGCTGATCGGCTATTGGCTGCTGATGGCCCTGAATTCGGCGCCGGGCTTCCCCCGCGGCGACCTCAGCATGCAGGGTAACTTTGCCTCGTATATCGACCGTATGGTCCTGCCCGGCAAGCTTTACCTCGGCATTCACGACCCCGAAGGCCTGTTCTCCACCATACCGGCCATCGCCACGGGGCTGCTGGGCATCCTGGCGGGCAGCTATCTCAGGCAGGCATCCCGGCCCGAAGCGCGCCTGGCCGGCCGCCTGGCGTTGACCGGGTTGTTGTTCATCGGGCTGGCACTGGCCTGGAACCCGCTTTTTCCCATCAATAAGAATTTATGGACCAGCTCCTTCGTGCTCACAACGGGTGGCCTGAGCCTCATTCTGATGGCAATATTCTATTATGTGATCGATGTGCGTGGGGTAAAGAAATGGGCGTTCTTCTTCAGGGTCATCGGGATGAACTCGATCCTGATCTATATGTCAGGGCACTTTATCGACTGGGATTATATGAACACGGGCTTTTTCGAATGGTTGAACCAATGGGTCAGCAATCCCTGGAATGCATTGGTAATGGCCATCACCTATATTGGCCTCAAGTGGCTGTTCCTCTACTTTCTCTACCGCAAAAAAGTATTCCTTCGCGTCTGATCCGCTTGTTCCCCACCGATCGACCGGCATTACCCCGCTTCCCCGGCACTTAATGCGCCTGGGCCGCCAGTTCCGCAGCCTTACTGCTCAGTCCTGCAGCCTTACTGCTCAGTCCCGCAGTCTTACAGCTCACGCCCATCAACAGGACTTCGCTGAATTCGCAGATCTTATCGAGCAGCGCGGAGAGTTCGTCTCCCCGTTCCGTGAGCGAATATTCCACCTTGGGCGGGATCTCGTCGTGGTCGATTCGGGTGATCAGGCCATACTTTTCCAGAAGCTTGAGACGGTCGGAGAGGATCGTATCGCTGATATATTTCAGGTCGTCCTTGATTAGCTTGAACCGGTTGTTCCCCTCTTCGATGCAGAATAGTACCTCACAAAACCATCGTTTGCTCACCAGGTCCAGCAGCTCATTCAGGGAACACTTTTCCTCGAGGAAGGATTGGTTCCGGTAATTGGTGGACGTTAGTTTTCGCTCAGTCATAAAAATAATTTTAAATAAAGTACATGTGTGATACCTTAAAGGTAACGAGGCGGAACGAATTCCATCCTCAATATCTTTCCATCGGCGGTTTATGGGGGGTGCGTGCGAACGACTAAATTACGATAATTTCCCCGCACTCCGCGCACTTCATCCACTCCGCTCTCGGCTCCTCCATGGCCCATTTGCTCTCGCGCCCTTGCGGCCCAGCCCTCCTAAAAACTCAGGGCCTTTGCCTGTTCGGGAAAGATCCACTGCACCCCCAGGGGATTTTCGGCGGCCAGCTCTTCTTTGATGGTCGCTTCGTGGTCCCCGGAGGGCTTGATATGCGTGACCAGGATCGGAAATCCTTTCAGCGATCCCTTTCCGGCCAAGGAATCCAGTTTGATCAACTCCCTGTCCAGGAGCCGCGGCGTCAGGTGGCCGAATAAGGACTTCTGCGGCTGCGCGTTTGGATAACTGACTTCGATAAATAGCGCTCGCAGCTTTCCCGCCCTGATCAGGGGAGCTATGGACGTCCATAGTTGACGCAGCTTATCGGATTCCTCCACCTGGTCGGCCCC
Organism: Bacteroidota bacterium; assembly: GCA_030706735.1. Taxonomy (GTDB): domain Bacteria; phylum Bacteroidota; class Bacteroidia; order Chitinophagales; family Chitinophagaceae; genus Puia. Next base: position 6,351 of record JAUZNZ010000059.1, read on the forward strand.
CGTATCGCCGAGGTAAAGGAGATAGGCATCCCCGCTACGCAACAGGAAGGCCGTGCTTTGATTCGGTTTGGAATGGCTTAGCGGGAAAGCGGTCACGAATAACGGGGTATGGGCAATAGCGGTCTCTTGTCCGGCCGTTAAGGGTGCGTAGTGATATTTGCCCAGCGCGGGACGGTCTCCCTGATCGCCGAAATTGGCCCAGGTCTTCCAGGTGAAATAGTGGTCCCGCAGGACTTCGAGGCAAAAGGAAAGGCCATAGATATTCTTCGCGCTGTCCTCCGGGGAATTGATGATCAGGCCGGCGATATGATCCAGGTGCGGATGCGAGATCAGGTAAGCCTTGATGAAATGGCGCATGACGAAGTCGGCGCCGGGTCTGTCGCGGGGACCATGGCCCGGGTTTTGGCCCTGAAACCCCGGAGCTTCATCGAACAATCCCGAATCCGCCGCCTTTTGCAGCCCAAACCGCAAGGTCCCTGCATCGAGACAGACATAATCGTAATTGCCCTTCGTCGCCACCAGGTAGGCCGACAGGTTGCTCTCGTCCAGCCCCCCCTTCACGCCCAGAGGCACTACATAAAAAGCGTCCCCCAATCTCCTCTCTACCTGCCCATATCCCGCTAATCCCGGAAAAGAGAGCAAGCCCCAGAGCGCAATAAAGATCATTCCCGCCCGATAATGGTTCATGGTACTATAAAGATAAGCCTTCTCCTACCTTCCTACCTCCGGTTTTCCCGCCCGGCCCCCTCGATTTTCTCATCCCGGCCCCTCCATTCTCCCGGCAGCCGCCTACCTTTGGCACATGGAAAAAGAGCATCACTATTCCATCGCCGTCGTCTGGACGGGCAACAAAGGAGAAGGCACCAAAACGTATCGGTCCTATGACCGCGATCACCTCATTGCCGCGGAGGGAAAGGTTCCCATCGACGGCTCCTCCGATCCAAAATTCCATGGCTCGCCCGCGCGCTATAATCCGGAAGAGTTCCTGGTCGCTTCGCTGTCATCCTGCCACATGCTCTGGTATCTTCATCTTTGCGCAGTCAATAAGGTCGTGGTAACGGACTACCGCGACCAGGCGAACGGGGAAATGATGGAACGTCCCGATGGCAGCGGTTATTTCCGATCGGTGATGTTGAATCCGGTGATCACCGTTACAGACGCCTCCATGATCGCCAAGGCGGAGTCCTTGCATGAAGAGGCGCACAAACTCTGCTTCATCGCTAACTCGGTCAATTTTCCGGTGTCCCATAAGGCGACGTGCAAGGTTGCCTCCCGCTAGCGTCCGCCGCCTACCTTCCTTCACCCAGCGCCTTCCAAAGGTCCTGGTCGCTTCGGGCTCCCTGCAATGCCCGGCATAGTTGGAACGCACTGGTGAAGGCGTCCTCATGGAAGCCGTAATTAAAATAACTTCCGCAATAGTACAGCGGCCCGTCCCGGTTCAATATGCCAAGTTCTTTCTGCGCACGGATCGCGGGAATATCGAATAAAGGGTGTTCATATTCGATCTGTCTGATAATTTGGCTTGTGTCCAGATCGCTCTGCGGGTTGACACTCACGAAATAGTTCCTGTTCGGCGAGACCTGCTGCAGCCGGTTCATCCAATAGATCGTGCTCGGTACGGCCACACCGTTCTGTTCGACGATGCGATAATTCCAACTGCTCCAGGCCAGCTTCTTGCGCGGCATGACCGAGGCGTCCGTATGCAATACCGCCACATTTCGATGGTAAGAAAAGCAACTCAGCAGACGCCGTTCATCCGGTGTAGGATCGCCGAGCAGCTCCAGGGCCTGGTCCGCATGACAGGCAAGGATGACCCTGTCGAATAGGGCTTGGTCCCCATTTGCCGTTTCGACGACCGCCTTTCCTTGTGAACGGAAAACCCGGACCACCTTGCTGTTCAGCCGTATCCTGTCTTTGAACGGCGCGATCAGAAGAGCCCGGTAGGATTGGCTCCCCTTGTCCAGGGTCCACCATTGATGTTGGGTACTCAATCCTAAAAAGCCATGGTTATGAAAGAACCGGATGAGGGTCATGGCCGGGAAGTCCAGCATCTTGTCCATTGGCGCGGACCAGACCGCGGAACTCATCGGCACCAGGTATTTCCAAAGCATGTCCTCCCCGAATTCGAATTCCTTGATGAATTGACGGAGTGAGTAATCGGCATAGCGGCGGTCGTCCAGCAATCGTACGCTCTCCCGGTTGAACCGGCCAATTTCCGCTAGCATTTTTAGGAAGGAGGGGCTAAGCAGGTTCCTGCGTTGGGCGAACAGGTGATTGAGGCTCGATCCGCTGTATTCCAATCCCGTCGGCCGGTGCTGCACGCTGAAGGAGAAGTCCGTCTTTTTGACCGGCGCATGAAGATGCCCGAACAAACGGCCAAGGTTCGGATAGGTCTGGTAGTTGAATACCATGAATCCCATATCGACGTAGACGGGCCGGCCGTCTTCGTCCACGGTGACCGTGTTTGTATGTCCGCCCGGATAATCGTTTTGTTCGAACAGGGACAATTCGGTATCCCGATGAAGAAGGTATCCGCAACCCATTCCTGCGATCCCTGTACCGATAATGGCCGTTTTCTCCATGTACTGAAGATAGGGACAAAAAATTTTCCTTACGGGTTCAGATTTTTCTGAGTTTGATGATGCGAAGGACATGCAACATCCGGATCAGCGGATACGACGGGTCAATTTCCCACCAGCGCTTGGCGAAATTGGGGTCGTTCGGGCGGCGGTGATGGTTATTTTGGAATAGCTCGCCCATCATCAGGAGATCGACGGGCAGCATGTTCTTGCTTTGGTCATGGTTGTCATAGTTCGAATAGCCGTACTTGTGCCCGCACCAATTTACGATGGCGCCATGAACAGGGCTCATGAAATAATGGATAGGCAGCAGCAGGAATAGCCACCAGTACGGGGCATAAAGAATGTAGATGGCGGTATAGCCCGCCGCGAAGGCAATCCGCGTCACCCAGAGGTCGCTGAATCGGTCGAGTGCCCTCCAGGTAGGATACCGGTCCCGAAAGGCAGGTTCCGGTTCTTTCTTGTATTTGAGGTAGTCGAGGTAGATGTTCTTGGTCTTCATCATGAGACCCCACACATCCTTGATGAAGTGGGGCGAGTGCGGGTCCTTCTCCGTATCGCTGTACGCATGGTGCATTCGATGCAGGATGGCATAAGCCCTCGGGTTGAGAAAGGAGGAGCCCTGCACGATGAACGTAAAGGAATAAAAAAATCGTTCCCAAAATGTATTCATCTTAAACATTTTGTGCGATGCGTACCGATGGAGGAAGAAAGTTTGCGAGAACAGGGACAGGAACCAATGACACAGAAAGAATACGGATATAATGATCATACGATCCCAAGGTAGCCCCTTTCTCTTCCGTTTCGCCCTTTATTCACAGCTTGTGGAAAAACAATTAAAAAATAATTTTTAACGCATTACAAATAATGCAAATATGTGTATGGCCGGGCTTTGCAGCTTGTATTTTCTACCGGATCGCCAGACAATAAAAAATTTCTCTCCGGGAGCGATGGCTTTTTCAAAACAAGCTTGAAAAAAATTGACTTTATTTGATCGGTGCGCGCTGAAAGCCGCTACAACAAAGGGTTCTGTGAGGGCCCTTGGCGGAGGGAGGGCTTGGAAATTACACAATATTTGCCCTAACTTTACGTCTTAAATACACTATCGTATTTTTTACTAACAAAAAAACACGTTCAATATGCGTCAGGATCTTAAGCACCGTTTGGTCACCTGGAAGAGTGATGTCCATGCCGGTGAAGTCAAAAAAGTTTTCGTTACCGAAAGTCCCGTAAAGAAAGGCGAATACCTCATTAAGCTCGAAAAGAGCATGAACAGGTCATTCGGCCAGAGCAACAAAGAAGTCAAAGTAAGCAAGAAATATCTGACTGCCGGTCAGGTTGATGCTCAGGTTGACCCGGCCACTGATATGTATCATATAAACAGGATCATCGATTCTCTCGACAGGGAATTCAACGATCAGTTTGATGCTACGATCAATGAGACCTTTAAGGATGAAGTTGTTCGCTACTCCGAGATTTAATCAAAAAGAGAACTTTTCCATACAGGGGCCCTGCGGCCCCTTTTTTATTGCCCGTTCAGTGCCCCGCGTCCTCCCGCCTGCCTATCTTTGCCTTCAATCGCTTAATTCTATCGCTATGACCCATCCATCCGGCAAGCCGACCGATATTTACCAGCTGAGCGCCAGGACCCCGGCAGGGCAGGAGACCCCTCTCTCCAATTACAAAGGCAAGGTACTTCTCATCGTGAACACCGCGACGGAATGCGGCCTGACTCCTCAATTCGAAGGACTGGAAAGACTATACGGGGAATACAAGGACCAGGGCCTGGTGGTGTTGGGATTCCCCTGCAACCAGTTCGGCGGCCAGGAACCGGTGACCAACGAGAATATGGAGCAGGTCTGCAAGGTGAACTATGGGGTCAGCTTCCCGCTCTTCGAAAAGATCGACGTCAACGGAGACCACGCCCATCCGCTGTTCAAGTTCCTTAAATCAAAACTGGGCGGGTTCTTCGGCCGTCGCATCAAATGGAATTTCACGAAGTTCCTGATCGATCGCAAGGGCAAACCCATCAAGCGTTTTTCGCCGGTTACCAAGCCCGATGCGATAGAGCCCTGGATCAAATCCCTGCTCACGGCCTTGCCCGCCTTCCTCTTCGTGCTGCTTGCCTTGCTCTGCTTCATGCCGCAAGGGAATGCCCAGAACGGTGGCTCGGCCAGATCCAGTGACGATATCGTCATCGGCAGGATGGAAAAGATCTATTCTTCTGTATTGAAGGAGGACCGGCCGATCTGGGTCCATATCCCCCAAAGCTACCATAAGGATAAGGACAGCACCCGCCGCTATCCGGTGCTATACCTCATGGACGGCAGCGACCATTTTACTTCCGTGGTCGGGATGTTGCAGCGTCTGAGTGAAGCCAGCGGCAATGATTTCTGTCCGGACATGATCGTCGTGGGCATCCCCAATACGGACAGGATGCGCGACCTGACTCCTTCCCATGTCGCCGGCGGTCCTTATCTGGCTGCGAATATGGTCAGGACGTCCGGTGGAGGCGAAGCCTTCATGGCCTTCATGGAAAAGGAATTGATCCCGCATATCGATTCGACCTGTCCTGCGTCACCCTACCGGCTGCTGGTTGGCCACTCCCTGGGAGGGCTCATGGTCGTGGACGCGCTGATCAATCACAGGGAACTGTTCAGCGCCTATCTCGCGATCGATCCCAGCCTTTGGTGGGACGACCAGAAGCTGCTGAAAAAGGCAGAAGGCGAACTGGCCCCGGGAAGCTTTCGGAACAAAGCCTTCTTTCTGGCCATCGCCAACACCATGCAGGCCGGCATGGATACCTTGCAGGTTCAGAAGGATACGGCGCGCGGCTCGATCCATATCCGCTCCATCCTTCGGTTTGAGAATGACTTGCAGAAGGCGGGGAACAGCGGCCTGCGCTGGGATTACAAATATTACCGTGACGATACGCATGGCTCGGTGCCGCTCATTGCGGAATACGATGCGTTTCGCTTTCTCTTCAGCTTTTATCATTTCCCGGAACAAAACCAGGTATTTGATTCGGCCTGCACCGCCGACTCGGCGCTCCGGCTGATCACTGCGCATTACCGCCTCATGACCGAGAGGATGGGCTATGCGATCCTGCCGCCACAGGGCCTGGTGAATAGCTTGGCGCACAATTTCCTGCAGAATAAAATGCCGGACAAAGCATTTGCCTTCTTTACGCTGAACATTCGCAATTACCCGAAAAGTGTTGACGCCTATGCCAATATGGGTGATTATTATGTCGCGAAGGCGGACAAGCGCAAGGCGCTTGAGTATTATAATAAGGCATTGGTCATTGGCGACAATCCGGATTGGGTCAGGGAAAAGATCGAAAAGCTGAATCCGGTCGGCGCCGGGCCCTCGCACTAAGAACATATTCAGGCGCTCGCGCCAAAAACAGTTCAATAACAAAACGGGGAATGGTTTTTGCATCGTCACTCGCAAATCACCCCGCCATGAGAAAACAGTTCCTGATCCTTCTTTTTTTTCCTATAGCGCTTTTATTTCCCGGTCTTGCCATGCAGGCAAAGGCACAGGCGCCAGCCATCGATACAGTGGCCGTCTCCATTCTTGACAGGATGAGCGCCATGATCGGTGATCTTCACTCCTGCAGCGTCTCCATCCGCGCAAACTATGATATTAACAGCCGCGACCTGGGCCTGGTCAAGCATTCCGACGAACAGGAACTTTATCTGCATGGTCCCAACAAACTTTTTGTGCGCTCGGACGGCGATAAGGGCAGCCGGAATTTCTACTACGACGGCGATACCCTTAGCTACTATTCCATTGACAAGAATCAATACGGGCAGATCGACGTCCCCTCGACCATCGTGGGAATGATCGATACCGTGAATAAATTATACGGCATCGAATTCCCCGTTGCCGACTTCTTTTATCCCTCCTTTGTAGATGACATTCTTTCGGACGCGACCCGTCTTGCCTACCTCGGTGTGACCAAAGTGAATGGCAAAGAGTGTTATCATATTGCCGGGTCAGCCAAAGACAAGACCTTTCAATTCTGGATCGCCGATGATGCCTACTGCCTGCCTCAAAAGCTGGTGATCGTCTATACGGCCAGGCCGGGGAGTCCGCAGTATGAGGCGGTGATGGATAACTGGCAGGTCAACCCCGACCTCCCGGACGCCATGTTCACCTTCATGGTGCCCCCGAAGGCACAGAAGATCAAGCTGATGCATTTCCATGGCCAAAAGCTGACGTCAAATAAACCCTAAAATGCATTATTGCACTAAACTTCCATGGTAAATACCCTTCAGACCTGTATTATTTACCATCTTAACTCTTGATTTATGAAAAACACATACAATAAATTCCTCTTCGTTGCCGGCCTCTCGGTACTCGCAACCCTTGGTCTCGGCCAGTCGGCCATGGCGCAACGGTTTAATCACAATCAGGGCGGAGGCGGTGGCGCCCGTGGTGGAGCTGCACCCGCGCCCGCAGCTCGTCCCGTCATGACCAGACCCGCGCCCGTAGCCCGCCAGGAGATGAACAGGCCCGCTCCGCAGCCGATGCAACCCCAACAGCGTCCGCAGATGCTGAATCCCACGATCAATGGCGGAGGCCGTAATATCGGTCATCATGAGATCACGCAGAATAATCTGGGGATCCTGCGTACGAATATCAATCCACCGGCCAACCGCCCTCCCTTTGCGAATCCTCCCGTCACGAACCCGGCCCCGGCCAGGAACGATAACCGCGGCGCCTACAACGGCGCGGGCAACCGGGGCAATGGACGCGAAACGCCTCGTGAAAATCCCCGCGAGAACTACCGCGGCGATCATGACCATGTGTACCATACCGGCGGCTATCGGGGTATGCACCCTTACGCCTATCATCCCTATCATCCTTTTTACTGGGGACCGCGCTGGCATCCGATCGGCTTCTTCCTGAATACGCTGGCGGCGAACGCCATCCGCCTCTCGATAGCCAATCAATATTATTATTATGAAGACGGGAATTACTTTGTTCCCTCCGGCGGCGGTTATTCTGTTGTCCCCCCTCCGGTTGGTGCCGTGGTAAGCTACTTGCCCGACGGCTATGAGACGACCATGGTGGGCAATGACACGTTCTACTATTATGCCGGGGCCTTTTACGTAGCCATCGACCAGGGCTACCAGGTCGTGCCCGCGCCCATAGGCGCCGTGGTGACCCAAATCCCGGTAGGTGCCGTGGAGGAACAGATCAATGGGCAAGATATTCTGGTATACAATAACGTCTATTACGCACCCATCTCCCAGGACGGCGAAGACGCTTATGAAGTAGTGCCGGTTAACTAGATGAGTAAGGCCGCGCCGGCGCCACCCACGGGCGCCCATCCGCCGGCGCGGCCTCTTTTTACTTCACAACCCGCGGCGGCAGATCGAAAGCCGTCGCATCATGCTCGAAATGCCCCTTATGCGATCCGTCACAGAACGGCTTGTTTTGCGAAAGGCCGCAGCGGCAAATGCTGACGATCTCCCTTCCCGCCAGCCCGTATACCGCGCCGCTCTTATCGACGATCTCGAAATCGCCCTCCAGTTTCAATGAACCGTTGCTATTGACCGTAACCTTTGTCGTTGCCATCGCTTTTTCAATTGATCTGCGAAGGTACGGCATTGCCCGGACACCCGCCCCGCTCACCTGGATTTTCGCGCGCTCTTCTTCCCCGTTGCCGTCCCCTTTCGCGCGCTCTTCTTCCCGGTCGCGCTCTTTTTTCCCGCACCGCCGGTCTTCCTCCCCACCGCGCCGGCCGCTTTCTTTTTCTTCGACGACTTCGCAAATTGATTGTAGTCCAGCGCCAACCCCACCCAATAGGCCAATTGCTTCTGCGTACGCACCGCCCCCTCATCGACATACACATATCCATCGAGGCTCCTCCCCGACATGAACATCGCCCTCGTGCCCTCCTTCTCGAGGATCTCTTCCGTCCGCGCCGGATCGAACCGAACCATGATACGATCCTTACTGACCGCTATGCACATCTTGTCGTTGACCATCAGGCAGATTCCGCTGAACATCTTCTTCTCCTCCACGTCCCCGCTGACCGGCGCGACAAGTTCCCTGACCCGATCGAGGAGCTGCTCGTTGACTGGCATACTATTTCGTTTAGGACGAATTTACCTAAAAATTCATCTCATCCGCGCTGGGCCCATAGCTGCCGGGGATCGGGATATCCAGCAGGCGGAGGAATACACCCAGTTGCGCCCGGTGGTGGACGATCTGGCAATAACTCATACGGATCACCTCACCCTTTGTATAGCTGGCATGGACCTGCTTCCCTGATCGCAACACCCATTTCCCCTCCAGGTCCTTGTCCGTCGCCAGGGCCAGCTGCGCACGCCCTTCCTTTAGGCATTTCTCGAAATAATCCATCAGTTCCCGCGTATTATTGATGACATGAGGCTTATAGGGGCTTGCCTCGAAATCCAGTTCGTCGGTGGTCAGGCCTACCTTTACCCAGGTGGGCAGTTCGGCGATATGCGTCGCCAGACTGCGGATGGTCATACTCTTGGGATGTGGCTTCCAATCGTACTTGTCGTCGGGGATCCGGCTTAACATCTTGCGGGTCGTTTCGGACTCCTGGTCCATTTCTTTGAGGAACATCTCGATCATGGTCATAATGGTAATTTTTATGTTTGATCCAAAGATGCCCCCGGTCAGTGACAACAGTATGTCAGCAGGCCCCGCCTTTATTTTCCCCGGCCCCTTTCCCTCCGCCGCCTTCCCTCCGCCCCGCCGCGCCCCGCCCCGCCCCGCCGCGCCCTCCGCGCAATATTTAGCCATTTCCGTGCAGATTCCGTCCGCAGGCGGCCAATGCTGAATAATTTCAGTATTTTCCGACCTGACAAATACCGAATCGACCATGAACGCCAGACTACGACCACTTGCCATCGCTTGCCTCCTTTGCAGCACGACATGCACGCTCGTCGCCGCCGACAAGACCTTCCACCTGGCTTCCCCCGACGGACAGGTACAGGTCACCGTGACCGCCGGCTCGCAAATCACCTACCAGGTCAGCTACAAGGGCCGCGAGGTGACGGCCGCCAGCGCGCTCTCTATGACACTCGATAACGGGCTCACCCTCGGACGGAACAGTGCCTTCCGACAATCATCCGTCCGATCCGTGGACAAGGAGGTACGGCCCGCCTACGGCATGGCAAGCACCTACCGCGATCACTACAACGAGCTTTTGTTGGAATACAAGGAACATTTCTCGGTCCTTTTCCGGGCCTATGATAACGGGGTCGCCTATCGCTTCGTCACGGCCATCAAGGAGCGGATACGGGTTACGGACGAAGGCATTGAATACGCATTCGCCCACGATGTCCCCGCCTCGATGATGAAGGTCAATGATTTCGTGAACTCCTACGAAGAGCACTATGCCGATACGTCGATCTCATGGCTCGGCGGCGGGAAGATCGCGGCGCTGCCCCTCCTGGTAAAGAGCGGCGGCGTGAACGTCGGTATCACCGAATCCGACCTGCTCGACTACGCGGGATTTTATCTCACCGCCTCCACCCCCGTCACCACCTCCACCCATGCCCTCAGGGCCGTCTTTCCAAAATACGTCATCAAAGATTCCATTGGGGGTTGCTGCCCGGGTTTCGATCGCGTACCGTACGAGCGGGCGAATTATATCGCGGAAACCGCCGGCACACGGTACTTCCCCTGGCGCCTCATGATCATCGCTGAACAGGACAAGGACCTCTTATACAATAACCTCGTTTACCTGCTGGCTTCGGAAAATAAGATCGGCGACGCATCATGGGTCAAACCGGGGAAGGTGGCCTGGGATTGGTGGAATGCCAATAACCTGACCGGCGTCCCATTTCGCACGGGATTCAACACGGCGACCTATAAGTACTACATCGATTTCGCCGCCGCCAACGGCCTGGAATATATCAATATGGATGAAGGCTGGAGCGACCAGTTCAATCTGCTCAAGTTAAATGACGGCTCGGTCCAGGTGAACACCAATTCCGGTTTAGGTCTGCATAGCGGCAGCAAGGAGGAACTCACCCTCGACATGCCCTTCCTCTTCGATTACGCCCGCAAGAAGAACGTAGGCATCATTCTCTGGTGCGTTTGGCATACGTTGGACCGTCAGATGGATACGGCACTGGCTCAATTCGAAAAATGGGGGGTAAAAGGACTGAAGGTGGATTTCATGGACCGCGACGATCAGACCGTCGTCAATTTCTATGAACGCCTGGCAAAGGCAGCCGCCGCAAGAAAGATGCTGGTTAACTTTCACGGCGCTTTCAAACCGACCGGTCTCGATCGCGCCTATCCCAACGTCATCAACCGCGAGGCGGTACAAGGCTTGGAATACAATAAGTTTTCGAACAGATGCACGCCCGACCATCTGGCGCATATCCCGTTCATCCGCATGCTGGCCGGGTCGATGGACTATACACCCGGCGGTTTGTACAATGTCAACCAGGCGGATTTCCGCGTCGTATCTTCCCGGCCAATGACTCAGGGCACGCGCTGCAACCAGCTCGCTTTGTTTACGATCCTCTATGCGCCCCTCGAAATGTTGTCGGACGCACCGACCAATTACGAGCGGGAGCCGCAGATCCTCCACTTCCTCGCCGGCATGCCCACCACCTGGGACGAGACCCTGCCGCTGGATGGAAAGATCGGCGAATATGCCATCGTCGCCCGTCGTAAGGGCGATGCCTGGTTCGTGGGCGGGATCAGTAACTGGACGGGCAGAAGTGTGACCGTTCACTTCGACTTCCTCGGTTCCGGAACCTATAACGCGGAGATTTTCACCGACGGGCCCAATGCCAACCGCGTAGGCAACGACTATATCAGGTCCGAGCGCAGGATCGTCAAAGGGGATGAGCTGCGGATCGACATGGCCAACGGAGGAGGCTTTGCCATCCGCCTTTCGAAAGTAAATTAGCCATCGCTATAGTAAGGTCCC
>JAUZNZ010000006.1 GCA_030706735.1 Bacteroidota bacterium
AAGCAAGAGATACCCAAATTGATGGTATTCTATGGGCACGATGATCACCCATCCGAGAGCAAGGAGGAAGGAGAGTACCATCATCCCCTGACTAAAAATGGCTTTGGGTAGGTCCGCGTCACTCTTCCCGACCAGATGTCTCTTCCTTACGATCCGGAACATAAGGTACAATAAGAAATTTGAAAGGAGCGGGACGCCGAGGTAGAAGATGACCTGGGGCTTGGCTACGATGTTCGTAAACAAGGTGTTAAACAGGAAGCTCGTGCTGAACGGGAAGAGGATGATGGTGAACAACAAAAGCAGGTTGACGACTTTCAGCTGCATATCGTACCTGGACACATATTTGAATAATTGATGATGCCTTAGCCAGGCACTTCCGATCAGCCAAAAGCTGACGATCAGGCCCAGAAACTCAGGTCTTTTTTCCCAGAGTTTAAACCAAACACGACTTGCCGTATCTCCTTTTTCAACGAGCGGAGGACGCACATCTAGTATCATGAGGGTAATGGCTATGGCAAACACGGCGTCGCTGAAGAAAGCGATCCGTTCGATCAAAAAATCATTCTTTCTATGTTCTTCTGCATGAATGGGCCGCTCTTGCATAGGTCGAAGGGATGAATTATTCAGTGAAATTTACAACTATTAAGGATCGATTCAACTGCTGCTCGCGAAGCCGGGTCAGTGTACATGTAGTTTATTCCAAAGTCATATCCCTTGTAGAGTCTGGACAGGAGCACACTGTGCAATACGGTGCTGCCTTTCAAGATCACGTCGATCTCAAATCGTTCAAACCGTTCGCCATCGATCAGAGCGCTTGTGGTGGACGAATCGATCCTTGCATTGGGTAGTTGGGCCACGTAAGCCTTATAAGTCATCCCCCTTAACTGTCGGCTTACCTGAGCATAATCGCCGTCCCTTTTGGGATCAAAGGGTTCGACGGTTGCGGTAAAATATTGCGATTTGCCATTCCGGGCGGTGACCAGGGTACGGAGTTGCCCCGTGGTCATATCGATGTTGTTTGCTTCCGACATCGCCTTGGTACCCTTTTCATTCAATCCTGCGCTTTGTACGGAATCGACCAGGTCAAAGCTTGAAGGAATCGTCACCCTAAAACCGAATTCGCTGAAGAAGAAAGTAGAGTCCTTCTTCTGCCCGAAGGAAGAGCCAGGCCCGCAGATCATGGCGAGGAAGAGCGCTGCGAATACTACCCCATCCATATAAAAAATTCTCATATCATTATTTTTCCCTGTTAATATACTTATTCATGCCCAGCAAAAAAAAAATCGAGAAAAATTTGGGTAACTCAAAAGTTACATTTAAGTTTGAGTAACTTTAAAGTTACTCAATTAGAAAAATAACTCAAATCCAACTAAAATGGAAACATTAACCGATTATCACCGCCGTATTACCGCCCATGTCACGCCGGCCGACGCTTTTGAAAAGATCGGCCAGGTCGATAAATGGTGGGCCACCGATTTCGAGGGTTGCGCCGCCGGGCTGAATGACGTATTTACCGTTCATTTTGGGGAAACTTTCGTAACCTTCCGGATCAGCGAGGTCTTTCCAGGCAAAAAGATCGTTTGGCAGGTAACTGATTGTTATTTGCATTGGCTGAAGGACAAGAAAGAATGGAAGGGAACGGAAATAACCTGGAATGTCGAGCCTCATGGCCACGCCACGCAAATCACGATGACCCATGTGGGGCTGGTTCCGGAGAAAGAATGCTATGAGAACTGCGAGAAAGGATGGAATTTTTTTGTCGGCGAGAGCTTGTTGAAGTTACTAACTGAGCAAAAGGGGTTACCGCAAACGCCTAAGGCGGCCAGATAGATAAAGAAGCCGCCCGGTAAGGCCGGGCGGCTATATCGAATGGATAGCATTCGTTCTGACAACTTGGGCATCAATGCCTGGGAAAAAGGATCGCCATCGAGATAAGGCCTACGTAGGGGAGCAACAACACACTGATAGAAAATATGAAATGCCATTGCCTTTTCGGATTACTGTTCGAAAGCTCTTCATATTTACCGAAGATCTTCAGGTCGCGGTCCTTTACAATAAATATGTAATGGAACAATAGCGCCGTCAGAAAATACAGGGACGCGGCGAATACTGTCGATTCCGACTTGGATGAAAAGCGGGAATGTTTGAATAAGTGTAAATAGATCGCCTCGAAGAGCAGGAGCCATCCCCCGGAACCGAGGGAAAACAAATACATCGCCTGCATGCGAGGGTTCAAGGTTTGCCGGTAGAGGCTCAACCTATAGAAATAATTGTAGATGTTAAAGTAGAGATAATCTACGTGTTTCATAGAGTCGTTTTCAGGTTAGGGTATTGCGATTACGGATACGTAATAATAACGAAAATTGCTGAGACTTCGTACCCAGCCTGTTCGCTACCAATGTGTAAAAATTTGATTATCAGTGATATATTCAATAGACGAGCAAAGACTTTTTTTTGATTTTTTGTGCCTGTAGGGGTCGACCGCAGGCAGGAATTTTCCCATATGGGGAATTCTGTTCGGGGCGTTTTTAATCTGCTGGAATCCAAGTTCTAAGAGAGATCCAACTGATAAAAGGCGTCCGGGGGGTGTAAAGAGCAAGTTCCAGGGCACAACAATTGATATTTCTCTTCCATCTCCCCATGGAAAAGGAATCTTTTCTAACCAGGTACGTCTTCAGCACCGATCACAAGGTAATCGCGAAGCAATTCCTTATAACGGGAATGGCGTGGGCCGTTCTGGGCGGTTTCTTTTCGATACTCATGCGCCTCCAGCTTGGTTATCCGAATTCCTCATTCGCGGTCCTTCAGAAGTTCGGTGGGTTTCTATTCGTTGGAGGCAAGATACAGCCCGAAATGTACTACCAGCTAATGACCATGCATGGCACGATCATGATCTTTTTTGTGCTTACTGCAGGGCTAAGCGGAACCTTCGCTAATTTTTTGATCCCTTTGCAGGTCGGGGCGCGGGATATGGCCTCGCCATTTGTGAACATGCTGTCTTATTGGGCATTCTTCATAGCCAGCGTCATCATGTGTATTTCCTTTTTCGTTCATGGCGGCCCATCCGGCGTGGGGTGGACGGCTTATGCGCCATTAAGCGCCCTACGGGATGCGGGCTCTGGTAGCGGAGCAGGCCTGGACCTCTGGTTGCTAAGCCTTTCCTTTTTTATTATTTCGACGCTAATGGGCGGCATCAACTACATCTCCACCGTATTGAATATGCGCACCAGGGGCATGGCCATGAACAGGCTGCCCCTGAGCACATGGGGGTTATTGTTCACGGCGATCATGGGCTTGTTGTCCTTTCCGGTGCTGCTGGCCGCTTTCATCCTGCTCGAATTTGACAGGACGGCCGGCACGAGTTTCTTCCTATCCGATATTTTTATGACCTCGGCGGGGAGGGCGCTGCCCCATGAAGGGGGCAGCGCGCTATTATATCAACATCTTTTCTGGTTCCTGGGGCATCCGGAGGTATATATTGTCATCTTTCCGGCATTCGGAATGGTATCTGAGATAATCAGCGTAAACGCCCGAAAACCTATCTTCGGCTACACGGCCATGGTGTATTCGATGTTTGCGATATTGACCTTGTCATTCACTGTTTGGGCCCACCACATGTTCGTTTCCGGCCTCAACCCTATCCTTGGCTCCATTTTCGTTCTGCTTACGCTGCTGATCGCCATACCTTCCGCCGTAAAGGTATTTAATTGGATAACGACGATCTGGAAGGGTAATATCCGGTTCACAGCAGCCATGCTCTTTAGTATCGGCTTTGTCAGCGTATTCATATCGGGCGGTTTGACGGGGATCTGGCTTGGGAATTCGACGCTGGACATTCAATTGCACGATACGTACTTCGTAGTAGCACATTTTCACCTGGTCATGGGCGTAGCGTCTGTGTTCGGGATGTATGCAGGCATTTACCACTGGTTCCCGAAAATGTTCGGACGGTTCATGAATCCCTTTGTCGGTTATATCCATTTCTGGATTACGCTGCTGTCCGCCTATCTGATCTTTTGGCCGATGTATTACGAGGGTCTGGCCGGCATGCCCAGGCGATACTTCCAGTTTTCCGGGTGGACGTCTTTTAACCAATTTGGCGGGCTGAACGAGTTCATTTCTGCCATTGCCATCCTCGCATTCTGTGCGCAGGTCTTGTTCCTGATCAATTTTTTCCTGTCCATCTTCAAAGGCCAGCCGGTTGCCGAAAAGAACCCGTGGAAGGCCAATACGCTGGAATGGACGACACCCATTCATTTATCACACGGCAATTGGCCGGGGAATATCCCTGATGTGTTCCGAGGACCGTATGAGTATGGAAAAACTGGCAGGGATTTTCAACCTCAGGACGAACCGCCGCCGCAACCGGCCACGAGGCATGCGGTCGAGCCGGATCAATAGTGGCATTTCTGGCATTCCGTACCGCCGATTTCTTCTACCGTCACCGAGTCGATCGTGCCTGAGCGAAGCTGAGCGGCATATTTGCCATAGCTGGTATAAAACCGATTTCCGGGATGACGGGCCGCGCTGTCGGGGAAGTCGACCCTGGTACTACGGTGGCAGTTAATGCACCAACCCATGCTGAGATCGGCAAATTGCCTGACCTCATTCATTTCCTGAACAGGACCATGGCATGTCTGGCATTGTATCTTTCCTGCCCGGACGTGCTGGGCATGGCTGAAAAAGACATGATCGGGCAGGTTATGGATCTTTATCCATTCGACCGCCTTCCCCGGACGGGTGTACTTCCTTTGTCCGGGGTCATAACCGGCATATGCGTAAAGTTTCTTAATCTCTTCATTTGGGTCTACCCTTGTGCCGTCCTCACGTTCCAGCCTTTCCCCCTTATATTCGGTGATCGTGGCATGGCAGTTCATGCACACGTTCAGGGAGGGCACCGTCGCTACCTTACTTTCCCAGGCATTGCCGTGACAAAACAAACAGCTGATCTGGTTCAGCCCTGCATGGACGTGATGGGAGAAGAAAATGGGCTGCACCGGCTGGTAGCCCTTGGATCTGCCCACTCCAACCCCTAATTGCACGATCCACACGCCCAGGGCGACACAAAGAACCAGGCTCGTCAAAGCGATTATGAACTTACGCCTGTAAAAGGGTATCGGAGTCGGCGGCGGAAGTCCCCGTTTTTCCAGCGCCAGCCTTTTAAGGTTGGCATTGACCAGATATAACCCAAAGGAGAAGAGGGCCAGGATGAAGGTAGCTATGCCATAAAATACGCTGTGATCCTCCGCCTGGGCGCTCGGATTGGCGGAGGTGTTCGTTGCGGCCATCGGTTCGCTGTAATTGTTGACATATTTCAAGATGGCGTCGATCTCCGGGTCCGTTAGCTCAGGGAAGGTATTCATCGGCGCCTTCCCGTATTGATCGTAGAGGTTGTTGAAGTAGGCGTTCCCGGAGGCCAGTACGCGTTGATTATTGTGGATCCAATCGTGGAGCAATTTGCGGTCTGTCACCCTGTCCGTGACTCCTTTAAGAGCCGGCCCTGTGATCACTCTTACCGGATTGTGGCACTGTGCGCAATTCGACTGGAAGAGGGCCTTGCCGTCCTGGGGCCAGGCGCGATGGCCTAAAATGAGGAGAGGAACAATGTGTGCGAAAAGGAACAGGAGTCGCCTGGCGGTCGGTTGATGAGGATCCATAACCATCAATTGCCCGGAATCTGCTAAAAAATCATGCCACCGGCCAGCCCGTCGGTTTGCATCCATTGTTTTAATGCGGCGACAGGGACCGCGGTTTTTTGATTACATTGCGCGCATCTTAAACCTACCGCAATGAAAAGTAGCGCCCTTGTATGGCTAGTCCTGTCCCTGTCATATACCTGCTCTGCACAAAAGAAGGTGCTGAACTATCCCTTCGAGTTCGAGAAAAGTTTTTTGCAAAAAGGCCAATACGACGCCTATTTCCTGGAAAATCGGGACAGAGGCAATTTTGCCTTTATCCTCAGGGATAATAAAAAGGCGAATTACGTACTTGTGGATGGCAGGTTCAAGGTGGCGACAGAATTCACGAAAAGGCCGGAGGAAACCGTCTTTAATCACGACGCCGTCATGTACCTGGGCGGGACATGCACGGGAAATACTTTTCATTTCGTATTTAAGGTAACGGACAAGAAGTTCATCGGCGCGAATACGATCACCTATATGATGGAGAGCGTGGATTTTGGCGCCGGCCGCGTCAGCGATGACAAAGCATTTGAAATTCCCAAGGAAGAAGAATTGCTTGTTTCTTTTAGTGACCACAACCGGTATTTTACCATCACGGCCAATAAAAAGACCAGCGATCTGCAATTTTACCAGGTATCCGCCGACGGCCAGGCGACGTCAAAAACCCTCCATTTCAATATACCGCCCGGCATAAAAAAAGACAAGAATGAATTGACCGGTTATCTGGCCGGTTTAAAGCTCATACGCGAAGATGAGGAACCGGGTCTGGACCTGGCGACTCACCGTGCCAAATTGTTTTGCTATGCAGACAAGTTGGTTTTTACCGTGCCGGGTATCCGATGGGGTAGATGAACAGATCAAGGACTTTATGGATGGTTCGAATCCCCGGCTAAGGGCAGCGAAGCAATTCGCGATAGGAGGCGGGCAGTATTTCGGGTACTATGATCAGGATACCCGGAGTTATACCATCCAGGAGATCCTTTTAAGAAAATAATATATTGATAATCAATAATTTATAAAAATGGACTATGAGGTTTCAAATTCGGGTATTATCTTGTGCTCAATTCCTATCAATTACCTCCCTGTGCGTTCCGCACGGATAAATCCAATCCACAAGACCAGTTCAGTCAATCGTTCTTAGTTTTTCAATCTTCTCCAATTTCCGTTTACCCAAGTATCCAGAAAAAGGCCGCATTCCATTCCTCGAAAGACCCTGAATGATCAGGATCTCAAGATCGCGACCCTATAAAAATGGATACCATGAAGCATTTCTACTCAGTATTGTTTATCCTTACCTTCTTGCCGGGCATCTGCTCCGCACAATTCCTTACGGACAATAATGCCCCCACCGGTCCGCTTCTATCCTCAGAAGTGACCAGTTCTGCCTCCTCGCCCGAATGGGAAAATGACGGAGACCGTGTGTATGGTCATATCAGCGGCAGCAAACTGATGTCCATGCGTAGCGTCAATGCTTCGCTCATCTCCTATTTCCACGATTCCTGCATGTCGGAGTCCCTCTACGGGTCCACCTGGCATGGCGAATATTTCTCCGAAAAGGCCGGTTCAGGCCCTGTTATGAAGTTTGGCGTCGAGTGCGATTTCAATGACCAAAAGGCGCGTCTTACGATGATGGCCAACGATCTCAGCCCCTTGCTGGACCACCTGCTCGTCAATAACCAGGATTTTCTGACCATCCGCCCAACCTTTTCTGCCAAAAATGAATGCCCCTATTTTGAATATGCCCTGGACACCCAGGACGATGCTCCCATGCGTTCCAAGACCTGGCTGGTAACTGTTGGCAATAGCCCCATGCCCTATATCCCGGTCAGCCGGAAAGAATATCTTACGGAGGCAAGGGCCGAATTAACCGCCATCAAGGCTAATATCGTTGCAGATATGAAGCAACGGATGCCCATGCGCTCATTGGCCGTCCAGGAAGCAGACAAAAAAGCCGCACTCGACCAGTTGGCTTCCCTCTATTCGGGGATGGACCTTCAGATCAGGACCAAGATGTTCCTGCAGAATTATCAGACCGATGAAGAGTACCAGCGCCAAACGATCGACAGGGAGACCATCGCGCTTACCCATACCTTACATCTGATGGATAGTCTTTTGATCTCCCTGCCGGCAGACCAGCTTGCGAAGCCTGCGATCGTCTCCGTTCAGGCAGCCGATTTCACCGGATTCGAAGACGGGCGTGGAGATAAGATGTTGATCCACGTGAATGCGGCATGGTTGAATGCGGGATTGGGCGGAGAAAAACCCCGCTTTTTCCTGATAAGCTGGCAATATAGCCCGTCAGCGCCCGCCGCTGATGACCTCGGCAAACAGATACAAGAGAAGTTCAATGGCAAAAAACTGAAAGCCATGCTTGACAAGCAGTAATCCGTCTAACGAATCCCCGCAAAAAAAGAATTTTAAAAAAAGTCACCGAAGCAGGTGACTTTTTGCCATTTTGCCCATTCATAATAAAGAGCGATGCACATGGATGACCAATCCCTCATCGAATTGATCCGCCACCAGCAGACAGACAGAGCGCTGGGCGAACTGTACCGGCATTTTCCCATGATGCGGAAAATGGTCCAGTCACTCGGCGGTAGCCCGCAAGATGCCGAAGACATCTTTCAGGAAGCACTGATCATTCTCGTCAAAAAGCTGAGGAACAATGATTTTACCCTGACCTCAAAATTAAGTACATACCTATACGGAGTTTGCCGTCTGCTATGGAAAGATTCGCTACGACGTCGGAAGGGCATGGCCGTACCGATCATTGAAGATTTCGGATCCGGGCTGGCGGAGGAGGACGAGCACCAGGTCGATCAGGCCATGGAGCAGGAAAACCGGGCACGGCTGGCCGAAAGGGCACTTGCCAGCTTGAAGGATCGTTGCCGGGAACTGCTGCTGCTGTTTTATGATGGCCGGCTGAAACTGAAAGAGATTGCCATTAAAATGGGCTATCAGGGCGAGAATGCTGCCAAGAATCAAAAATATAAGTGCCTGGAAAGTGCAAGAGATAGGTTGAAGGAATTAAAACAAACCGTTCACATTTCTTAATCCCCGAAGCCATGAGACCTGAACTGGAAAATATTGAAAGAATAGAGCGCTGGTTGGAAGGCAGCCTCGGCGCCGCTGAAAAGGCTGATTTCGATAAGCAAATGGCTACCGATCCGGTGCTACGAGAGCAGGTCATGTTACAGCAAGAATTGCTGCTGGGCATGGAGCGAGCGGTCCTGCGGACGAAGGTACAGGCGGCTGGGGTCAGGGCAGCGAGAGGAAGGAATCTCAGGAGCTGGGGATCCTGGGGATCGGCCGGGCTGGGTCTTTTGATCGCGGCGGCCCTTCTTTTTTATTTTTACAGCAGGCATTCGCCAAAAGACCTCAGCGCACAATCTGATACCGAACAGGCCCTCCATACCGGTGCCCGTCAGGATGGCAATGCGCTCCCGGTGCAAATCTTTGCGATCGATGCAGGCCGGGACACCGTTATCGAAACGAGGTCCGGCATGGTGCTGGCGGTTCCCGCCGGGAGCTGGCTGGATGAGGGCGGACGGCGCATAGATGGAAAGATCGAATTATTGGTACGCGAAGCCCTGGATCGCGCCTCGATCATCGAATCGGGGCTTACCTCCCGAAATGGGGCACAATTGCTGGAGAGCGGCGGAATGTTCCAGGTGGAAGCCCGGCAAAACGGCAAAACCTTGTCCATCGACTCCGGCAAAGGCCTGACTGCCGAGCTCCCAACCGATTCGATCAAACCGGGCATGCAACTATTTACCGGCGTACGACAGGCAGACGGTTCGCTTGATTGGCAGAAACCTATCGCCTTGACGCACGACCTGATCCCGGTAGATATCCTATCCCTCGACTTCTATCCGCCTCATTATCTCGATTCAGTCGCCCGCTGGGGGTATGATGCGCACAACAAGGCATTTACCGATAGCTTGTATTATAGCTGCGAATATCCGATGACTTACTATTACGGCGTAGAAAGCGAAAGGGAGGCAAGTGCGAGGGATATGCCCCGTGCAGACTCGGTGGTTTCCGATGTCGCTCCGTATCATCAGGTTCAATTGCATTGCGCGATCCAGCCGGCCCGGGTGAAGGCGATCTGGAGCGATGCCTTTCAGCACACACTGCTTGCGACAAGAGAATTCGGACAAAGGATGCCCTGGATCCACCGTACTCAGCAACAGGCGATCCTGGATCTGTACGTAAACGGGCTCGATCAAAGACTGTCCACGCTTGATTCTGCAGCTGCGAAGCATTTAACGGGGAAGCTGAAAAGACAATTCATGACTTTTGCCGCACGTGGTGAAGGAAAAGTGAATACCACCTCCAGACAAGCGAAGATACTCGGCGAATATTACATGAAAAAAGCAAAAGTCTTTGCCGAAGCCATCCGGAAGACGCAGGACGAATTCTGGAGCAAACAAGCGGAACTGGATAACCTTGCCGCGACGATGGATGCCGATCATTGGCGTGACTCAGTAAACCGGCTTAACGCCAAAATCAAGGAAGAATTTGTTTTGAACCTGACCGAAGCCTGCCGGCAATTGGGAATCGACGAAAAGATCGCAAACCCGCCCGGTGACGGCGCCGTATACCAGTTGAACATCCGTGCCACCGGTTGGTACAATGTCGACCGCGCCGTCATGGAGTCTGTCGATAGCCGCATCTCCCTTGACTATACTGATAAACAAACCGGGAAACGGGCCCGGATCGCCTATCGCCCGCTGTCGGTGACGATCGGGGATACCGCGAATTATACCCGCCTCTATGTGTATCTCCTGCCGGACAAACTATCGAGTTTTGACCAAATGGAAAAGGCCGGCGGCTTATACCAGGCCAAATTGAATGAATTGATCCGCTATGACCTCATCATCATCGGTTATGAGGGAGAAAAAATATTTTATTATGCCCAGAACGAAGTACAGCCCGGAACTTACCCGGATATTCATCTTGCGGCTATTGCGAAAACAGCACTGGATTCCCTGTTGAACCGTCAACGGAATATAGAGGGAGCCCGATCAGTACAAAAGGAGCTTTACTTTTTGACATTTCAGGCCAGGGATCAACACCGGAGAGACGAGAACCGGGCGCGGTTGGAGTTAAAGGAAAAATTGCTGGAATTTCTCTATCCTTGTTTGGTCCGATTTGAATAAGGCGAAACAATAGCGATCATGGGCGAGCGATCATGCCGTCTTGGCAAAATCTTCATCTTTCCGGGAACCAGACCGTCATTTCGCCTTTGCCCCGGTTTGCCCATGCGTAATAGGGGATCAGGGTCACCGGGATCTCGCGATATAATATCCTGGAACCTTCCTGGATGACTTTGTCATCGATCATGGCCCCGGTACCCTTCAATACCGTTACCCCGCCGAGGAGTTCGGGCCTGTTCTCGGGAATAAAGTGATCGTCCCCCATCAGCCGCATTTTGCCGGGCTTGTCCGCATTGTCCTTCCACTCCGCGCAATACATCAACGGTCCCCGTTGAATGGCCATCTGGTCGTGATCGTCGATGACCTGGGGGATCGCCACTACCTTCCTGACAGGCATTGGCAGGTTTAGGGTGATCTCATCACCCGGTCGCCATTGGCGCGACAGGATCGCATATCCACTTTCCATGGTATATCGCCCGGGCTTTCCGTTGACCCGGATTTCCACGGGGGCCGTGACGGAGGCATCTTGAAACGAATACAAGTTGGTTGGAATCGCCTGGCCTCTGGCCCAGCCCGGGAGGCGGATCCGCAGGTTAAAGTTTTGGGGAGATGCCGGTTTCAGGGTAAAGGAGAGCCTTCCGTCCCACGGATAGTTATTTTGCTGCACGATCTGCAGAGTCCTCCCGCCGATCGTCAGATCGGCCGTGCTGCTGATGAACAGATTGATGTAGAGGTCTTCTCCTTTCGCCGCATAAACATACCCCGGGATGGAAGGGAGAAGGCGGAGTACATTAGTCGGACAGCAGGAGCATTCGAACCAACCGGAGCGTTCTCTTTCGAGCGCATTGTGACTAAAGTCGTCTCTTACCTGCATAGCGTTGGTATAAAAGAAGGATTTCCCGTCGAGGCCCACGCCGGAAAGCATGCCATTGTAGAGCACCTTCTCCAGCAGATCGATATATTTGGCATCGCCGTGCAAAAGGAACATGCGCTCGTTCCAAAATACGTCCCCGATCGCGGCACAGGTCTCGTTATACGCGGTGGCATTGGGCAGGTAATAGTCGTCGCCAAATCGTTCCCCATCCGGCACGGCGCCGATGCCTCCCTGTACATATATCTTTTTACCGGCCATATCATCCCAAATCCTGTCGATGGCGTCGATATATTGTTTATCGCCCGTCAGCGCCGCCACGTCGGCCATCCCCGAATAGAGGTACATGGCCCGGACGGCATGACCTTCCGCCACATCCTGTTGAGTCACCGGTTTGTCATCCTGCCAGTATTCGCCATTTTTCCATTCATCGGGATTGCTGCGGTCGTAGCTGCGCTTGCCCCGTGCATCGATGAAGAACTTCGCCAGATCAAGATATTCCTTCTTCCCGGTGAGCCGATACAGGCGCACCAGTCCCATTTCCACGATCTCATGACCAGGGGCGACCTCGCGCTTGCCGGGGCCGAACGTGCGCACAAGAAGGTCCGCATTGCGGAGCGCGATATCGAGGAAATTGCGTTTGCCGGTGGCCAGATAGTGCGCGGCGGCTGCTTCGAACATATGGCCGGAATTATAAAGTTCATGGCTTAGCTCATGCTCTTTAACCCATCGGTCAGGTCCCGACCAGGGATGAGGATGCAGGGAATCAATGGTCCTGGCCGTGTATAGGTAGCCGTCACTTTCCTGTGCGCGGCCGATGGTATCAATCAAGGCATCGACATAAGCGGCAAGGGCGGTATCAGGGTGAACGGCCAGGGAATAAGAGGCTCCTTCGATGGTTTTATAAATATCGGTATCGTCGAACGGGAATTTTGTGCAGAACTTCCCCTGTCTCTTTGCGGCCATCACGAAGTTGCTGACCCGTCCCGTGGTTTCACAGCGAGAAAAGGAAGCCGGAATGGTAACGGTACGGTTACGTTCTATCCGCGGAGACCAAAAGGCATCGGTCAGCCTGACCTGTGTGAACGGCACCGGGCTGATCGGGTAATCCTTTTGTTGAGCGAGGGTAATTGCCGATGAAAGGAGGCTGGCAGCAAGGCAGCAGCAACAAACGAACTTTTTCATAAAAGCATTCATATACAGGCTGTTCAGGAACCGGTAAGTTAAATAATTCTCACTTACCGTTACAATCCTTGTCTTAAATTGTCTAAATCAATAAAGAATCCCATTATGAACCCACATGCTGATCATCTGGCGGACGAAGATTTGATCAGGCGTAGCCGTGCAGGAGACAAGCGCAGCCTGAAAGGTTTGATCAACGGGCAGGCCGGATATGTATGGCCAACCCGCCTCCCGGCGCCAAAGTGACTGACAGCGTGTCGGCGCTGGTCACCGCGGCCACCCACTTGTCCAGATGGTTAGGATAAATGCGGGCATCGGCGGCATCTGAATAGACCGTCGCTTGCCCGGTAACCGTCCTCAAAAAGCTTAGGGGAACCTTCAGCGTGCGCGGCTTATGATTTGTGATCCCACCGATAAACCAATCCGTGCCTTTGCGGCGGGCAATCAAGATATATTCGCCGACCTCCGCATCGAGCACCCTGGTCTCATCCCACACGGTGGGTACTTCGCGAAGGAATTCGAATCCGGGCTGGCCTTCGTAGGCTGCCGGATAATCGCAGACCATGGACAGATAGCTTTCCAGCACAACATACATGGCCAACATATGACAGCGCGTGCCCATGACGAGCGGCCTGGTGAACTGAATGACAAAAGCAGAATCCGGCACGGCGCGGAATCCGCCTAAATGATAGTCGGTCGGACCCGCGAGCATGCGGGTAAAAGGGAAATTGATGTCGTGATCCGCATTGATCCGGTCACTCCATTTGTCTGCCTCGTAATTGAGCGTCCCTTCGCGGGTCAATTCATTAGGATAGGTCCGGCTCAGCCCCGTCGGCTTATACGCTCCGTGGAATTGAATGTGGAGGTGATGTATGGCCGCCTTTTGAAGAATCTCCGTCTGCATGTTGACCATCGGTTGGTCATCCCTGTCCATAAAGTCGACCATCAGGCCCCGAATGCCCCATTTTTCATACTGGGCAAATGTTGCATCCAACTTCGGATATAGGGCGGCCCAATGCGTCCAGACCCGGATGCCGACGCCATGCTGCCTGCCATAATCGCAAACTTCCTGCATGTCCAGGCCCGGGACGGCCTTGCCGGGATCTGCGTGGGGACCAGGCACGAACCCTGCACCATCGTTGACATACCATTCATGCAAGCCATATTCGACCACTGAATGATATTCCAATCCCGCCCTTGCACAAAAATCGATATAATATTTCTGCGTGACGAAGTTATTTCCCGGAGCATTAAGGGTATCGGGAACGACATTACCATTCCACCAGGGAAAGCTGGTCTTACCCGGCTTGATCCATGCTTGATCCGCGATCCGGCAAGGCTCATTCAGATCGGTAATGATGTTGGACTCGATCAGATCGCCGATGCGATCGCTGATGAGCATAACGCGCCAGGGACTGTGATGAGGCAGGGCGGCCCTCACCTTCACCTCTGCCTGGCCGGGCCAGGGTGAGAGCTTGCCGGTCAATACGCCATCGTGCTTTACCAGGTACATGCCGGCATAATCCAGCAGGGCGGCTTCGGTGATCGCCAAATAGGCCTGACCCGGGAATTCAAACAGCGCGGGCATGTCCATCAGCGAGTCGGGTATCGTTTTCTCCCAGGTCACGCGCGTGTATTCTCCCTCATGGGAGCTGGTGTAATCGGGTAGGAAGAGGGCACGTACAATGGGATCGCCAATTAACCTGAAATGCGTATTTTCTCCGGTGAGGATCAGGGAATCACGATCCTGCCGCGCCGGAAACTGGTATCGAAATGCCACTCCTTCATTAAATACGCGAACCAGGAGGTTAACCCTACGGAAGGGGCTTTCCCGTTCTTCGATCGGAATATCGACTTCCCGGTAATGGTCGTCCACATGACTGGTCTTCCCCACTTTCAGGTCATAGTTCTCTTCGCCGGCCCGATATGCAGGATGGCCGATCTTCAGGTTCCTTTCGATGGGGGGCTCGTCCCTGAAGGACAGCGACAATTCACTGTTGCCGATCAATTCCCGTCCCTTGTAGGTGATATGGTACTGGGCCGTTCCTTCAATCAAACCAAAGGAAAATACGATGGCGCCGCCCGGCGAAGACAGGCGAATATCTTTCCCGGAGGTGGCGTTTTGAGCGGGGATCGCCCGGCACAAGGCGGGAAGGAGGAGGCAAATGCCTATGAAAATTGCGTTGCTTTTCACAAGTCGTCGTATTCATACATCGGGTCGATCCGCGAATGGTGATCCATTTCAAAGACAGGTTTAATAATACCATCCTTCAACCCGTAAACCCAGCCGTGTAGCCGGGGGCGCTCTTCCTTTTTCCAGGCACGCTGAATAATGGAGGTCTTCGCCAGATGCAATACCTGTTCCTTTACATTCAATTCCGTCAACCGGTCGGTACGCATTTCCAGGTCTTCTATCGAATCCAACTCGGTTCGATGAAGGCGGTAGACGTCCTTAATATTGCGCAGCCACATATTCAGGACATATTTATAGTCATGATTGGTCATTGCTGCCTTGACTCCTCCACAACCGTAGTGGCCGCAAACAATGACATGCCGAACCTTCAGATGAGTGACCGCAAAATCCAGTACGCTCAGCAAGTTCACGTCGGTATGTATCACCAGGTTGGCGATATTCCGATGAACGAAGATCTCGCCAGGCTGTGTACCGGTGATCTTGTCCGCCGGCACGCGGCTGTCACTGCAGCCGATCCATAGGAATTCCGGCGTTTGTAAGTGGGAAAGTCGCTCGAAATAATCCGGGTCTTTCGATTTGACCTCTGCCGCCCAGGCCTTGTTCGATTGCAATAGCTTTTCGACGGGTGTCATTGGTCCGTTGTTTTGACAAAAATAAGGGCTTCTATTGATCTGCGTCAAACAAGATTTTCAAATGTTTGATATGGGTCAAGGTCAGCACATCATTTCTGGTGTATTTCCCGATATGATGAAGGCCGTCAAATAATTTTGTTCCGACCGTTAACCTTCATCCCATGAGCAAATTTTTTCAGGTAGGACTCGTACTTATCTATATCAATCTGATCCCGGTTGCCACGTTGCAGGCCATGGTACTGGCAGGCATTCACATAACCGAATTCCCTGGCATCCTGTCGATGGCCGGCTGGTTATTGTTTTGCTGTGCGGCCTCCTGGGTAGCACCCTATTTCCAACTCTTATCGTATTCGGGGGCGCAAACGGACCTACATACGCATGGGCGGGTTCCGGAGGAAGAGGAGAAATTGCACGTCGCGTTCCAGGAAGTATGGGAGCGCGCGCAATGCGGTCTGCCTTTCCGGCTCTTTATCAGAGAGAACATGCCTGCCGGAGCATTCGCGATCGGGCGACACACGATCATTGTTTCAAAAACCATGCTGCAATGGGCTGACCCGGAGGAGTTAAAAGGATTACTGGCGCATGAATTAGGCCACCTGCTCAGCGGCGATACGTTTATTTTCAATTCTTTTATGGTTGCCTCCTGCATTCCGAAGGTTGCCGGCAGAACGTATCTTGTTATAAAGCGGTGGCTGTCCACAGCAATCGGAGTGATGCAGGGCATGGGCCTCGTTAGCCGCATCGTGCTCGTGCTGGTCCTGGGTTGGCTGCTGCACCGGGAGCATCTGATCTGGCCGATCCTGGTGCTGTTCCTGTTCTTATTTTTCTTTTATTTTTCGGAAAAGCTCTTCCGCTTCTTCTGGCTGATCATTTCCCTAAACACCGAATACAAGCAGGATGCGTTCGCGTGCCGGCTCGGTTATGGTGCGGGCTTGCGTCGGGCGCTCGGAAGGATCGCCGGGGAGGAGATCGATCCGATCATCAGAAACCGGATCAGGCGACTTGGGGGCATAACCCATTAAACCCAAGGATCCGTTTGCCCTCTAATAATAAACTTAAGATCATGAAAAAGATTAAGATCATACTCGTCCTAATGGCCTTCATCGCCAGTTTTACTTCCTGCGTGGTAACAGCTCATCCGTATGGGACGCATTGGGTGCCCGGACATTGGGAGCCTGGTTATCACCATTCACATTGGGTACCGGGCCATTATGCTTAAGCACCTTGTTCCTCCGAGCCCGTCCCGGGCCGGTTGGGAAGTATCGTGCAGGCTTGTTGGGTTGGGTATTAAATTCTATATTTGCCGTCCCATTGCCCGATAGTATAATGGTAGTACGTCAGATTCTGGATCTGAATGTCGAGGTTCGAGCCCTTGTCGGGCAACCAGATCAAGTATAATGCCTTGTAAATTAATATATTACAAGGCATTTTTTATTCCCGGCCAGCTCCAATCCCGCCCTTGGAAACTTGCAAAAACCGGGAACTATGAGTAATTTACATAAGGAATTTCCCTATAATTACCCACCTAAAATCAGCCTATGGAAACTGTTTACTCCACCTCAATAGACATCCAGATGGGCCTCGTTCAGGTCTTGATCACGGGCTTGATCCTCTTTGCAGCCGGCTTTTGGCTGGGAGGGATGAAGGGCAAGAAACTCCAGAAGAGAATATACAAGATGGAGAAGGAGATCATGGATCTCAATTCGGAACTACTCTACAATGAAAAGGCCAGTACGACGATGGTGAAAACCGCCAGTCCGAATTGACCGGCGGTTAAATCCTCGTTTATTTTTTTCTGCGCCTGTTATTTCCGGGTGAAGATCATTTTTCTGCTCTGTACCGGCAATCCGTCGATCAGCAGGGAACAGATATAGGTGCCTGTTACACCATAGCCATGGTCGTAGACTACTTCATTGATGCCCTTTTTCAGCGGTAATTTTATCCTTTCCACTACGCGACCGTCCAGGGAACAGATGGTGATCATCGCTCTGTCCTGAAAGTAATCGGTGCCTGACAATACGGTGATCGTGGTGGCCTCATCGAATGGATTGGGCTTATTCTGGAGCAATTCGATGCCATAACCTGCGGCTGCCGTTGGCGGAAGGGACGTCGTCGTATCGGTAAGGGCCAAAACGGTCATTTGGGTTGTGAGGGCATATTCGGTCGAGAACTGGCTTTCCGTATTGGAATTATCGACGGCGGCGGCACTGATATAAAAGGTGGTGTTCAGCCCGTAGGGGATGATCACGGTATCGGCCGATCTTCCGGTAATAGTGTAAACGCTATCCCAGTCATTGGTAGTCGACCGGATAGCCACGCGGTACGCCGGCTGTCCGGCAGGTGAGAATTTCACCGATATCCGGTTGGCGCTGATGACCGCGGCGGTAAGCGTGGTCGTGTCCGGGCCCAGGGCCACCATGGCCATGGAATTGCCATTTATCACCGCATTCCTCGCCAGATAATCCAAATCGACATAGAGAGAGTCCTCAACCCCGTCACCGTTCTTGTCCAGCCCCAGGCTATCCCGGATGTTATGCTGCCGGTCGGTATATCCGGGGCCGTTACTGGCGTTACCATCCTCATTGGCCTGCGTGAATCGTACGGCCGTGTATCCGTCCGCACGGAAGGGCTGATGGTCGCCCCCACGCCCCGTACGGTCCTCATTGGTCATGATCTGAATATTTGTCTGCACGGTGCTAATACCACTTAACTGTTCTTTGTATTCGAGCTTGACATATCGCGCCCATTGTTTATGGGGCGAATTAAAGCTGCCCAGTGAGAATATCCGGAGATCGGTGCTATCGATCGCACCGTAAAAGGGGCAACTGGGAGCGGAAGAGGTGTGTCCACAGAAGATCCCGCCCGAGACGTCATTATTATTTACCGCTTTTACCGGGATATTCAGGTTGCTGAGGTAGTCGGCAAAAGCCTGTCCGCCGACGGTACCTTGCTCTTCTCCGGTATTCACCATGAAGACGATGGTGTTCTTAAATGTGTATTTGCTCATCACCCTTGCGAGTTCCATGACCAGCGCACTACCGGTGGCATTATCGCCGATCCCGAAAGCATCACCGGTGACATCGCAATTATTGCTGTTCCGGCTGTCCAGGTGTCCTTCCACGATAATCAGGGATTTATCGGCAGTCTGACTGCCCGGCAGCACCCCAAGGACATTATAGTGACGATTGATCGAGGACGTACCCGAGCAACCGGCGGAGGCCGGGGCATAGGTGAACTGCAAATAGGCTACCCGAAGCCTGTTCTCATTGGCGCTGCTGTATTGCAGGAATTTATTATAGACCCATCTCCTGGCAGCGCCTATGCCGCGGGTATTGGAGACGGTATCTGAAAAGGTATTCCGGTTCTGGAAGCGCCTCATCGCGAACAAATCTGCCTTCAGCGAATCCGGAGAAATCGCCCCCAACAGGCCGGCGGAAATAATATCCGGGTTCGTAATCACTGTGGACGCCTGATACGTGGATGCCGTATAGCTTCCTTTCAGGATATTTGACACTTCCGTGCTGGTAACCACCATGCCGGTTTGGGCATGTGCGTTGCCAAACCCGATCAGGGCCAGGCAAATTAAACCCATTCGATTTTTCATAAGATCAGGATTTCGGCATTTAGCAAAAGCAAATCACTGAACTGGTTTATTGGATCGTCTTCTTTATTTCTGGTTATAGACTTTCTTTACATACACCTTGTCGGGCATGACCACCTGCACAAAGTACACAGATACAGGCAGGGTTGACAGGCCATTGACCTGGAAGATATTCACCCCGATCACGGCTGAATACTCCGCCTGCTTCACGAGCATGCCCTTGCTATCCAGCAGCCTGAGGGACACCCTGCCGCTGCTTTGCAGGTTCAGCTTAATGCTGATGATGCCGCGGAACGGATTGGGAGAAACCTCCACAGCGGAATTGCCGGAGCCCAGTGAGATCGCGATAATATTGCTGTACGAAACGGCTCCGCTGACGTCGGTCATCTTCAACCGGTAGTAGCCTGTCGCATCGGGCAAGGGATTATTATCTGTAAACGCAAGATCCGCATTGCCGCCGGTATTGACCCCATCTACACGTCCGATAGCCGTAAAATTGCTGCCGTCAGCAGACCTTTCCACGGTAAAGTACAGCCCGCTCGTCACATTTGTTGCGGTCCAATTCAAGCCAACGCCGTTGTCCACTTCTTTGCCGGCAAATGCCGTCAGGGTGGTCTGCAACACGACACTCATATTGATGGTGTAGGTCGCTGGCGTGGGATCCTGTCTACCTGCAGCATCCACAAAAGCATACTGGAATGAAGTGCTTGGAACGCCTACGTTGATGAACTTCACGCCTAACAGGACGGGAGTATAATTTGTGATGGTCGTATTATTCGTCACAAGAACGCCATTGTAGAACAATTGCTCGTTGGTAGGCACCTGGGTGATGACCACGGTCTTGGTGCTGCCCAGGGTGCCGTCTTCAGGATCCGATCCGGCAAGGGGTCCGGGGCTGGCAATCGTGCCGAACCCGTTTAGCGGCCGGATGGAATTGACCGGCGGCATGGCGATAGTATAGTTTTGGTCGACAGAGTTCGGAAGCTGCTCTACGCCGAAGTCCAGACCGGTCACGTTCGTAGTAGCCGTATTGAACGTATAGGTCAGCGGCGAGGTATTTGTCCAGTTGATGGCCGCCGGGATCGTCGCAGGCGGAGCAGGCGAACCCACCACACCTGCCGTAGTGGAAATAACCACCTTCATCCCCGTGGCGTTCACGGGACAATTGGGCAGCGTATAGGTGCCGTTCGTGTTAACGGCCACAGTAGAAATGACGTTATTCGTTACCGGGTCGATCAGGCTGGCAAAAAGGGTATTTCCGGCGTTGGTGCCTGCTTCACTATTGGTCTTGATATTAGAGAACGTTCCATTGGCACTACCATCGGCGTCATCCCATACGGTACCTGAAACGGTCAGACACATCAGGGTCAGGGTCTGGGTCGTATTCAAGGTGATACCCCAGGCCCAGGTATTGATCAGACGGGCATTCCCGAAGTCATTACACTGTACGTTGTCCGAGTCGTTACGGATGCCGGTGTATGTGACGGACGGCGCGGGAACCAGGAAGCCGGAATTGCCGTCGCCATTCCATGCATGGCCCGGAGAAGCCTGACCCAGGATTGCGTTCGTATATCCGATGCCGGTATAGTTATTATTGTTGCTGGAACAATCCGTGCCCATGCTGGTCAGCTGGCTGTCATCCCAGTACAGGGTGGTCAGCAGGGAGTTCATTGGAGAAACAGCGTCCACGCTGAACCCGTTGATGTTCAACTCCACGTCGTAGAAGGGGAGATTGATACGCCCCTTCCTGAACGAGAAAGTGATCGGGAAGGTCGTGTTGGAAGGCACCGATACGCCAAGGCCATTTTTGCCGTCCCATACATAGGTGATTACACCCGGAACCTGGCCGATCAATTCAATAAAGCGGTCTGCCGAACTGGGCTGATAGCCGGGAACGCCGTTCAGGTCGAGCAATACGTAATAGTCACCGGCCTGGGGTGCAAAGAACCGTATATTGTAAGGTCCCGGCGGGCAACCCGAAATCGTCGGGCTCACCAATGTCGGCGGATTGGGTATAGTACAAACCGCGTATAATGCCGGGTCGGGTACATTCAGGAACACGGGATAGCCGCCCGTCAAATACGGCGACACCAGGTGCGGCAGATTGATCGACTTACGGTCGTTCAGCCAATTTCCCGTATTCTGCACGCCGAAGCTATTTACCGCGACGATATAGGAAAGGGGTTGAAAGCCTTTTTTGGGGAAATAGATCCTGCTGACCACGGAGTCGGTCGTATAGGCAAAGAACTGGGCATTCGTCGGACTCAGCGGGTCCTGGATATCCCCCTTGGCGGGGTTATAGACTGAAAAGGCCCATTCCGTACAATGCACGCGGCCGGGGAATTTCGTATTATTCGTCTTGGCTACGGTAAGGTCAAAGTATTTGGAAAGCATGGATTCACCGCCGGCGAGGTGGGTAACGCCGCCGTCGGTACTCCGGTAAAAAGTGACAAACCAATCCCCATTTGCCGTGGGCACAAAACTCAGCGGATTATAACCAGAGGGATTGAGACCTGCAATATTGGGTCCTGCCACGGCGGTTGCGTAGTTACTGATGAAACCCGCCCCGGTACCGGTAAGATGGACGGTAGCCGCCAGTGCCCCGGAAGGGAAAAAGATATTCATGTATACGTCCGAGTAAGGAACGATCGATCCGCTCGGCGCCAGGGTTTCCCAGTTGAACCCATAATATAGGTTCTCGGTGGTAAAATCATTGATCCGGAAGTAGATCCGGTCATCTGCCGGAGCGCCAAGGTAAGCACCCACATTCCCCAGGGGAAAGCTGGCCGTCGTGGATACGATAAGCCCTGTTCCGTTCGTGCTGTCGGGCATTACTTCCTTAGTCCCTTCAGCCCACAACCGGCAGGTATTCACCACCAGCAGGAGGGAAAAACAGGAATATAGAGTAAAGAGTTTCATGGGATGCGGATTTGATCATAAAAAAAGGTACTACGGGTCGAACTCAGGTGAGCTCTGTCAATACGAAGCTTAATCTGTCACATATGGAATGGAAAGGTTCCGTCAACGAAGGAAAAGGACGGAAATCCGGAATGTCTGGAAAGGTGATTTTCCGATTTCATAAGTTTGGATCAAGGGTTCTGTATTCACAGAATTCAAGGCTAAAACTATAAAAAGTTATGGTAATATCCAACCCTTTTCGGACGGCTTTTTAGGAAAAAGATCGAGTACAGGCGAGGGTTTGGCCGAATTTGACTGAGAGGTGACCCATTACATATTAAATAAAATAATACTACTGCGTTTGCCTAATATTTTTTTGGCCCGCGGGCTGAGGGGAAAACATTATTTATCTTCAATCAGCCAACCAAAACCCCCCAATTATGATCAAACAGGTCTTTTTGGCCGCTCTCTTACTGACGGCTTCTTATGGCTATTCACAGGATTGCCAAAGCTTCTTCTTCTTCCAGAAGAACAAAACGATCGAGATGAGCATCTCCAACAAGAAAGGAGAACCAAACGGAAAACAGGTCTATCAGGTCTCCGATGTGACAATCGCCGGTGGCACAACCACAGCGACCATTGCCACGGAAATGTTCGACAAGAACGGGAACTCACTCGCCAAATCCAATAGCAGCGTACAATGTCATGAAGGAACTATCATGGTCGACATGCGCATGATGCTGCCGCCCCGCGAGTCCGAACAGTATGCCGCGAGTGCCCGGACGCAGTCATTTCTCCTGGAGTATCCTACAGCTATGCATGTTGGCGATGCCCTGAAGGACGGCAATCTTAGCATGCAACTCAATATGCCGCCGCCGGGCGCCGGAGCTCC
This sequence comes from Bacteroidota bacterium, assembly GCA_030706735.1. Lineage (GTDB taxonomy): Bacteria > Bacteroidota > Bacteroidia > Chitinophagales > Chitinophagaceae > Puia. The sequence goes on from JAUZNZ010000006.1 coordinate 23,111, forward strand.
CCCCGGCCCTCCCGGCCCTCCGGGTTTTGGGCGTACGATCAACATGGCTATCAGTAACCGGAAGGTAGAGGCCCAGGAGAGCGTCACTACCCCGGCGGGTACCTGGAATTGCTACAAGATCAGCTTTAAGTGCAGGATGACTGTGAAGAACGGCGTTCCCTTTGCCATACCCGTCAACCTGGACGGGTTCGAATGGTATGCACCCGGATTCGGGGTCGTCAAATCGCAAACCAAAAATAGCTCCACGCAGATCACGTCTATTAAGTAGCTGCAAGCTGATGTAAACAGCGCACAAGGCTGTCCCTCCATGCCGGGATTTGCAGCCCGTAGGTCTTTTGGATAAGCGATTTGTCCAGGAGCGAAAAATGAGGCCGTCGCGCGGGCGTCGGGTATTGAGAGGCCGGCACGGGTTCCACCCGACAGGCGCTGCCCGTCAGCTCTTTGATGGCCAGGGCGAACTCATACCAGCTGATCTGACCCATATTACTGTAATGATAAATACCGGGTACGAAAACGGCGCCCGTTGCAATCCGGATGAGCGCATCGGCCAGGTCGGCCGCGTATGTGGGTGAGCCGATCTGATCGTCGACCACGCGCAGGCTCTCCTTCTCACGCATGAGCCTCATCATCGTTTTCACAAAATTGCTCCCAAAGCTGGAATAGACCCAGGATGTGCGAACAATTACCGTGTTATCGTTATTCTCCATTGCGAGCCGCTCCCCCAGGAGCTTGGATGCGCCATACACATTCAAGGGACCGGTCGGATCCCCTTCTTTCAGGGGAGTGGCGGAGTGGCCGTCAAAGACATAATCCGTGGAAATGTGCAGAAGACGGGCATGAACCGACTTGCAAATGGCAGCCAGTTCGCCTACGGCCTGCCCATTGATGCGGAAGGCCGCTTCCTTTTCCGCCTCCGCCTTATCGACAGCAGTATAGGCCGCGCAGTTGATACACCAGGCCGGCCGCAGATCATGGAATAGCCGGCTTATGCCGGCAACATCCTCAATGGACAGGTCAGCCCTCGACAGCCAGACGAAATCAGCCCAGGCAGGATGAGCAGCAACCTGTAATTCACGACCCAGCTGTCCGTTGGCCCCGGTCACGATAATCCTAATCTTATCCATGGAACCTGAAATCATTCCTGCAATTTGCCAGGCCGGGCAGGCCCCTGTCTTTATCTGAAACGATCATTTTGCCGGCCGGCACGTTCCAGTCGATGTTGAGCGCCGTGTCGTTATATAGGATGCCGCCCTCACTGGCCTTGTTATAGAATCTATCGCACTTGTACAACACGTCGGCTTTTTTGCTCAATACGGAAAACCCATGTGCAAATCCTCTAGGAATGAGGAGTTGGAGCCTGTTCCTCCCCGACAGAACGACACTGAACGATTGGCCGTAGGTCGGCGAGCCTTTTCGGATATCGACGGCGACGTCCAGGATGCTGCCCTGCAGAACCCGTACGAGCTTGGTCTGCGCATAGGGCTCAAGTTGGTAGTGCAGACCCCGGATCACGCCATAACCCGATGAGGACTGGTTATCCTGAACAAATCGAATGTTCACTCCCTGCTGTTCAAAAAGTTGTTCATTATAGGATTCGAAGAAAAGTCCCCTGCTATCGCGAAATACGGCTGGCTCGAATAAGAGCAGTCCCGGAAAACCAGTCGGAGAAAAAGGCATGGTGATCGCGATTTACGTTGTTCTATCTTTTTATGTACTGGCGGTCGTAGTATTTCTGGTAGTCTCCTGACGTGACGTGCTTGACCCAGTCCTGGTTCTCCAGATACCAGGTCACCGTCTTTTCAAGCCCTTCTTCAAACTGCAGAGAAGGTCTCCAACCGAGTTCTTTATTGAGTTTTGTGGCGTCGATGGCATATCTAAGGTCATGCCCGGGACGATCCTTTACAAACGTGATCAGCTTAGCCGAGGCGCCGTCGGGCCGCCCCAGATGCTTATCCATAATGGAACATAGCAAATATACAATATCGATATTCTTCCATTCATTAAATCCGCCGATATTGTATTTTTCGCCCGTCCGACCCCTATGAAAGATCGTATCGATGGCGCTGGCATGGTCCTCGACATAGAGCCAATCCCGGACGTTCTCCCCCTTGCCGTAAACAGGCAGGGGCCGATCGTTCAGGATATTATTGATCATGAGAGGAATCAGCTTTTCAGGGAAATGATGCGACCCGTAATTATTGGAACAATTCGACAGCATCACGGGAAGCCTATACGTGTGATGCCAGGCCATCACCAGGTGGTCGGATGAAGCCTTTGACGCCGAATACGGGGAGCGGGGATCATAGGGCGTTTCTTCCGTAAAAAAGCCCGTGGCTCCCAGGGAGCCATACACCTCATCGGTCGATACATGGTAGAACAATTTATCATTCATGTTGTCCTTCCAGTGCGCCAGGCTGGATTTAAGCAAGCAAGCCGTACCCAACACATTTGTCCTGACAAAGGCCAAGGGGTCGAGAATGGAACGATCCACATGACTCTCGGCGGCAAGATGAATGACCCCGTCAAACCGATATTTGTGAAAGAGCTCGTCCACTCGCGCCTCATCCGTGATATCTCCTTTCTCAAAAAGATAGTTGGGCTGCGGTTCGATGTCCTTCAGATTCTCGAGATTGCCCGCATAGGTGAGGGCGTCGAGATTAACGATAAGATAATGAGGATATTTCTTTACGAACAACCTGACCACGTGCGACCCGATAAAGCCGGCGCCGCCGGTGATCAATATCTTTTTATTTTGCGTTGTCATTTATAAACTCCAATATTTTCTGCTGCTGATCTTATTTCTATAGATCCCTTTCAAATCGGCTATCAATGCGCCTTCGCGGGTCACGGCCGAGAACCACGCATCGTCGAGGGACAGGTAGGGTTTGTGCGGAACCGTAACGATCACCGCATCATAGTCATTGCCCGTCTCGCGGGTGAGGTGCAGGCCGTATTCTTCGCGAACATCCTCTTCCATTGCATAGGGATCCTCCACGTCAACGCGAATGTTGTATAAGAGCAGTTCTTTAACCGTATCGACGATCTTGGAATTGCGGATATCGCTGACGTTCTCCTTAAAAGTAACGCCTTTTACCAATATCCTGGGCTCGTTCGAAATGCGCAGGACATGGGTGATGATCTTCCTGGCGACATATTTGGCCATGTCGTCGTTGATATAACGGGAAGAAGAGATGACCTTCGATTCATAACCGAGAGCCGCCGCCTTATGGGTAAGGTAGTAGGGGTCTACGCCAATGCAATGGCCGCCGACCAGGCCGGGCTGGAATTTAAGAAAGTTCCATTTTGTACCTGCCGCCTCGATGACATCATAGGTATTTATCCCCATGCGGTCGAAGATGAGGGAGAGTTCATTCATGAGGGCGATGTTCAGGTCCCGCTGCGTGTTCTCCACGATCTTGCTTGCTTCTGCGACCTTGATGGACGGGGCGCGGTGCACCCCCGCGTCCACGACGAGTTCATACGTCTTTGCAATCTCTTCCAGGGATAGGGGCTCATTGCCTGACACCACCTTGACCACCGTCTTAAGCGTATTCTTCTTATCCCCCGGATTAATGCGCTCGGGGGAATATCCCAATTTGAAATCTTTGCCCATACGGAGTCCCGAAATCCTTTCCAGCACAGGAAGGCAATCTTCTTCCGTGCATCCCGGATAGACCGTGGATTCATAGACGACATAATCGCCTGCCTTCAACACCTTCCCGACCGTTTCGGAGGCGCCGACGAGCGGGCGTAAGTCGGGAACGTTATATTTATCCACGGGAGTAGGAACGGCGACGATGAAAAAGCGGGCCTCTTTCAGCACCGCCAGGTCGTCGGTAAAAACGATGTCCCGGCCTTCGAATTCCTGTTTGTCAACCTCCTTGCTGGGGTCGAGGCCTTTACGCATCATCTGGATACGCCTGGCATTGATATCGAATCCGATCACGGAAACCTTTTTAGCAAACTCGAGAGCGATCGGCAAGCCGACATATCCGAGGCCGATCACGGCCAGCCTGGCTTTTTTCCCGATGAGTTCGTCATATATTTTATCGTTGCTCATACATTTTATTTCCCGCTTATAAATTCCTTCGGCTGTTTACGCCACTCTTCCGGGGATAGCGACTTGAAATAATCATAGGTTTTTTTCAATCCTTCGGTGCGCCCAACCATGGGTTTCCATCCAAGTAAATGTTCCGCCTTGCCGATATCCGGACGCCGTTGCTTCGGATCGTCGACGGGGAGGGGCCGGTAGGCGATCTTTTGTTTGGTGCCCGTCAGCGCGATGACCTCCTCGGCAAACTGTTTCAGCGTGATCTCGGAGGGATTGCCAATATTCACGGGAAGATGATAATCGCTCATCAGCAAACGATAAATCCCTTCTACCAGGTCATCCACGTAGCAGAAAGATCGCGTTTGGCTGCCGTCGCCGAATACCGTCAGGTCTTCGCCGCGAAGGGCCTGTCCGATGAATGCCGGAAGGGCGCGGCCGTCGTTGAGGCGCATTCGCGGACCGTAGGTATTGAAAATCCTGACGATCCTGGTCTCCAGACCATGAAAGTTGTGATAGGCCATGGTCATGGCCTCCTGAAAGCGTTTAGCCTCGTCGTAGACGCCACGGGGTCCTACGGGATTGACATTTCCCCAATACTCTTCATTCTGGGGGTGCACGAGGGGATCGCCGTATATCTCGGAGGTTGAAGCCACCAGTATCCTGGCCTTTTTGGCCTTAGCAAGGCCAAGACAATTGTGAGTCCCCAGGGAACCGACCTTTAAGGTCTGGATGGGTATCTTGAGATAATCGATCGGGCTGGCAGGGGATGCAAAATGAAGGATATAGGTGAGTTCGCCGGGTACATGAATGAATTTGCTCACGTCGTGGTGGTAGAACTCGAATTGCTCCAGCTTGAACAAATGTTCGATATTGCGCAGGTCGCCGGTAATGAGGTTGTCCATGCCGATCACATGGAACCCTTCCTTGATGAAGCGGTCACAAAGATGGGATCCGAGAAAACCGGCTGCCCCGGTAATCAATACACGTTGTCTGGCCATAGGTTCAGCTCATTTATTTTTTTTCGGCGGGGATGGCAGGGGCCCTACCCACGCTTTCATAGTAAAATCCCAGTTCCCGGATTGCGGCAATATCAAACAGGTTGCGTCCGTCGAAGATGACCTTGCTTTTCAAGGTAGTCACGATCTTCAGGAAATTAGGTGTCCTGAACTCATTCCATTCCGTGGCAATGATCAGGGCGTCGGCGCCTTCAAGCGCCTCATATTGGTTCTCCGCGTAATTGACCTGGTCCCCGAGTAGCTGACGCACATTGTTCATGGCCTCCGGATCGAACACGCTAAGGGCGGCCCCTTCTTTCAGGAGCGCTTCTATGATATAGAGGGCCGGCGCCTCCCGGATATCGTCTGTATTAGGTTTGAACGCCAATCCCCACAGAGCGAAGCGTCTGCCTTTGAGCTGGTTGGAGAAATATGCCTTGATCTTCGGCAGGAGGTGCAGCTTCTGCTTTTCATTTACGTCCATAACCGCGTTTAAGATCCTGAAGTCGTAATTTACTTCATGAGAGGACTTGACGAGGGCCTGGACGTCCTTGGGGAAGCAGCTGCCTCCATATCCTATGCCGGGAAACAGAAAGCGTTTACCGATGCGTTCGTCGCTGCCGATCCCCCTGCGCACCATGTCCACGTCGGCGCCAAGGCGTTCGCAAAGCAGGGCGACTTCGTTCATGAACGTGATCTTGGTAGCCAGAAACGAATTGGCTGCATATTTGGTCAATTCAGCAGAGCGTTCATCCATGTAGATAATGGGGTTCCCCTGGCGGACAAAGGGACCATACAGGTCGCCCATGACCTTGCGCGCCCGGTCTGAGGAGGTGCCGATGACCACCCGGTCGGGCTTCATGAAGTCCTCGACGGCAACGCCCTCCCGAAGAAATTCCGGATTGGACACGACATCGAACTCCCCGCTATAATTACGGGCAACTGCTGCCCGCACCCTTTCTGCAGTGCCAACCGGGACGGTGCTTTTATCGATAATGACCTTATATTCCTTGATGATGCTGCCAAGCTGCCCGGCAACACCGAGGACATATTTCAGGTCCGCGGAGCCGTCTTCGCCGGGCGGGGTCGGGAGCGCGAGAAAGATAATGACCGCCTCCCTGATGCCCTCTTCGAGATTTGTGGTAAACTTGAGGCGTTCTTCTTTCAGATTACGGAGGAAGAGCTTTTCAAGGCCAGGCTCGTAGATGGTTATCTGCCCGTTGGACAGCTTTTGTACTTTACCTGCATCGATATCTACACAAATCACATCATTACCGGTCTCAGCAAAGCAGGTACCCGTTACCAGTCCAACATAGCCAGTACCCACAACAGCAATTTTCATATTTAGTCTTTTAAAAGGTTAGGTTCAACAGGGTCCAGATATACGGTTTATTCAATTATTAATATAGTCCAGCACCGCGGCACTGATCGTTTGCAATTGTTCCTCGTCCAGTTCCGTATGCATGGGCAGCGATATCACCCGTTCCGTCAGCCAGTCGGTTGTATCGAGCTTACAGGAACCTGCGCCGAATGCCGCGAACATTTTCTGGCGGTGAGCGGGTACGGGGTAATAGATCATGGACGGTATATTTTTGGCGGCCAGATAGTCATGCAGGCCATCCCGGTTCACACCGTCCAGTACCAAGGTGTATTGATGAAAAACGTGCCGGCTGTAGGGTGCCCGATAGGGTATTCTGATCTTAGGGTTAGCCTTAAAAGCATTATCGTAATGATCAGCCGCCAGCCGCCTGGCAGCAATATAGTCATCGAGTCTTTTCAGCTTCACATTCAGAACGGCTGCCTGGATGGTATCCAACCGGCTGTTACATCCTACCAGATCGTGATAATACCGCCGGCTTTGCCCGTGGTTTGCTGTCATTTTCAACCGCGTAGCTAACGTATCGTCGTCCGTAAATATTGCCCCTCCGTCCCCATAGCCTCCCAAATTCTTTGAGGGGAAGAAAGAGGTAGTGCCGATGATCCCGATGCTGCCGGTCTTTTTGACGATGCCGCTCCCAAACCGGTATTCGCAACCGATCGCCTGGGCATTGTCTTCGATCACATGCAATCCATGTTTACCGGCAATCTGCATGATCTCTTCCATGGGCGCAGACTGGCCATATAAATGGACCGGAACGATAGCCTTGGTCCGGGAACTGATCGCCTTTTCCAGGGAAGCGGGGTCGAGGCAAAAGGTCCTGGGGTCGACGTCGGCAAATACGGGTTTTAGTCTCAATAGGGCGACCACTTCGGTAGTCGCGATATACGTGAATGAAGGAGTGATGACCTCGTCGCCCGGCTGCAGGTCCAACGCCATCATGGCGATCTGCAGGGCGTCGGTGCCATTGGCGCAGGGTATGACGTGCTTTGATCCTGTGTAGGCGGAGAGCCTTTCCGCAAAATCGGTGACTGCCTTACCATTAATAAAGGCGGCATTATCCAATACCTCTCCGATAGCAGCATCCACCTCCGCTCTTATTTTTGTATATTGCTGCTTCAGATCAACCATTTGAATGGGCCGCATAGATATCCTTGTTTAAACGGGCACAAACCTACTGTAAAAATGTGGTTTTTTCAAGCTGCCAGCCGCAAGCTTCAGGCTGCAAGCCAAACATTTATACTATTTCAGGCGCTTTTTAAATAAGGGCTGGCTTGAAGCTTGCAGCCAGTAACTTGCAGCTTTCTTATGAGCATTCTTTTTTACCATATTTTTCTTTGGCTATACCGCATGGGCATACGTCTCATCGCGCCCTGGAATCCGAAAGCAAGGCGATGGATAAAGGGCCGGGAAGGCATTTTCGACCGTATACGCGAGGAATTTTCTGAAAAATACCCACTTATCTGGATGCACTGCGCCTCATTGGGCGAATTCGAACAAGGCAGGACAGTGCTCGAGAGGCTACGGGAACTATATCCGGGATACAAGATACTGGTCACCTTCTTTTCCCCTTCCGGCTATGAAAACCGGAAGGATTATGCGGGAGCGGATCATATCTTTTACCTGCCCCTGGACTCCAGGAAGAATGCCAGGCTGCTTATTGACCTTGTGCAGCCCAGTCTGGTCATATGGGTGAAGTATGAATATTGGTTCTATTATCTCCTCGAATTAAAGAAGAGGAATATCCCCACTCTCCTGCTGTCGGCCGTATTTCGGCCCGATCAACCCTTTTTTCGCTGGTATGGCCGGCTGCACAGGTACATGCTGGAGTGCTTTTCACAGCTTTTTGTCCAAACTGAGGCCAGTAAGCAGTTACTGAGCCGGCTGGGCCTGTCAGAGAATGTGGTCGTCAGTGGCGACACCCGCTTTGACCGTGTCATCGAGATTGCCGGGCGTGAGGATCCATTGCCGCTGATCGCCGCATTTTGCGGCAATCATCCGGTTATCGTGGCAGGAAGTACCTGGGAAGAAGATGATGAGGAGCTGGATCACTATGCAAATACGCATCCCGGGATAAGGTTTATCATCGCGCCTCACGAAGTGGAAGAGGAGAGGATCCTGGAAGTGGAAAAACTGTTTCGATTTTGCATCCGTTATTCCCAGCTGGAGCGGGAGCAAGGCCCCCGGATGGTTGGCGACCGGCGGCCACCCAATGTATTGATCATCGATAATATGGGAATGTTGTCCCGGCTCTATAAATATGCCACGATCACGTATGTGGGAGGGGGGTTCGGGGACGATGGGGTCCATAACGTACTCGAAGCGGCCGTCTACGGCAAGCCCGTTGTGTTTGGTCCGGTCATTGAAAAATATGTGGAAGCAGTCGAGCTCGCGGATTGCGGTGGAGGCCTCGTGATCGATAGCGCTCTTGAAGCGGAGGCCGTATTTGAACGACTATTGGGAAATGCAGAAGAATATCGTCTTACCTGTGAAGCATCGCGCAATTATGTACATGCCCGGAAAGGGGCAACTGAAAAGGTCACCAGATATATTCAGGAGAAGCGCCTCTTGACCAGTTGATAGAAATGCCGTGTTGCCTCGCGGTTCTCATCCCAGCCCAATTTAACCTTCAATTCCCGTTGCATCCAGTACTCAGCCTCGGGCAATATACGAAATCCGTTGATGGTCTTGATGCTGCGCTCATACATGGCCTCGTCGCCCCGGAATAACTCACTGATGAATACATACCGGTCATTGACGCCAATGGCCTTTTTGAGGTCGCGCACCGGACTGCCGTTGAGGGCGTGTGCGAGTTCTACGACGTCCGCCTTCAACTTATCATTCAGGGAAGAGCCATTGCTACCGATCACGTCATTCAACTCGCGGGCAGCAGGTTGATGGGCCAGCGTCGGTATATCGGTCAGCGGATTGAAGGGCCAGTCCGATCTTTCGCGCTCTTTGGAAATACCTTCCCTGGCGGAGACCCCCTCTTTCACGACGGTTTCCTTGGACACGGTATTGATCCGGCCTGTTCCTTTACCGTCTGACGTGGCCTGCTGACCTGCATACATTTTCATGGCCGATGGCATCATAACCGCTACTTTTGCTGATCCGCGGTTGGCGGCGGCCTGACCAGCCAATCGGCTCAGTTCAGCTTCAAGGAGTTGCGCGGTAGCGAGCATCATGGCGGGGGATTCCTGCCGTTCCAGCTGCTCTTTCAATTGATTAATAAGTTCTTGCGTGCGTTTCATGTGATTTCAACGGGATGATTGACGGGTTAGTATAGCGATCAATATAAAGTTATAACAAATTTCGAACCTAATTTATAGGTTGCATGTTCATCGAGCCCCACATAAAAGGCGAAAAACGCGGTTGGATAGAGGTTATATGCGGTTCCATGTTCTCGGGAAAGACCGAAGAACTGATCCGGCGTCTTAAACGGGCCCGGATCGCCAATCTGCGAACAGAGATCTTCAAGCCGTCCCTGGACAAAAGGTACCATGAGGAGAACATCGTTTCGCACAATGAGAACGCTATTCTTTCGACGCCTGTAGACAATTCCCAGACCATCCTTCTGCTGGCCAATGAGGTCGATGTCATTGGCATTGACGAAGCCCAGTTCTTCGACGACCAACTGCCGGAGGTCTGCGACCAGCTTGCATTTCGCGGTATCCGCGTAATCGTGGCGGGTCTGGATATGGACTATGCGGCCAGGCCGTTCGGGCAGATGCCCGATTTGCTCGCCAAGGCTGAATATATCACCAAGTTGCATGCCATTTGTGTTAAATGTGGAAACATTGCCAACTACTCTTATCGTAAGAAGGAGCAGGGAGGCCAGGTATTGCTGGGAGAAATGGACATCTACGAGCCCAGGTGCCGGCACTGCTACTACGGGCTGCCGGCCTAAAATACAAGGTAATGTTAAAATCGAAGCGCTCCTTTTCTCACATCATTACGCTATTCCGCAAAGACCTGTTGCTGGAGATCCGGCAGCAATACAGTTTTTACGGCATCCTGCTGTACGTCGCCTCCACGATATTCGTGCTCTATTTGGCCATGGGAGAGCCGGAGGGTGCGGTTTGGAAGGGATTGTTCTGGATGATCCAATTATTCATTTGCGTGAATGCCGTTGCGAAAAGCTTCCTCCAGGAAGGTGAGGGACGTATGCTGTATTTCTATTCCATTGCGGGCGCCAGGGACTTCATTCTGGCCAAGCTCCTGTTCAACACGCTGCTGATGGTGCTCATGAGCTTTGTCAGCCTCGGCCTGTTCGTTCTGATGCTCGGCAATCCACTGGCGCGTGCGGTCCCGTTCGTACTGATCACTTGTCTCGGAGGTGTAAGCCTGAGCCTTGTCTTCACTTTCCTGGCGGCGATCGCGGCGCGGGCCCGGCAGAACGCCGCCCTGATGGCCATCCTGGGTTTTCCGCTCATCATTCCGCAACTTATGTTGTTGATGCGTTTGTCAAATGTCGCCTTTTCGGACGCTCTCCAGGGCGGTGTATGGGGAATGGCCTTATTGCTTATCGCCCTTGACCTATTGATCGTCGTGCTTGCGGTGATCCTCTTTCCTTTTTTGTGGAAGGACTAATTCCCCTAATTTTGCCTTCCAAATCCCCTACAAGAGTCACTTATGCTTCGTCAATCCTGGTGGAAAATACTATGTGTCGTCTTATTGTTATATACAGTGATCGCAGGATTCTTGGGAGATGTGCCCGCGAAGCCCATACTGCATGAGACCATACGGAACCTCTATTTTCACGTGGCCATGTGGTTCTCGATGATGATCCTCTTCATTGTTTCGGTCGTCTATGCCATCAAATATCTTCGAAGACCTGATCAGGTTTTCGATATTTATTCGTTAGAGTATGCCAAGGCCGGGATCGTCTTCGGCAGCCTGGGCGTGCTGACCGGGTCCGAATGGGCGGGATTTACCTGGGGAGCCTTCTGGAGCAATGATCCCAAGCAACTGGGCGCCGTGGTTGCCTTATTGATCTATCTGGCCTACCTGGTATTACGGAATTCCATGACGGACATGGACAAGCGGGCAAGGATCGGCGCGGTGTACAACATATTCGCCTTCGCCATGCTCTTTCCCACCCTTTGGATCATTCCCCGGATGGTGGAGAGCCTTCATCCGGGCGGCCTGGGTGGAAATCCGGCGTTCGAAAACTTCGATCCGCGGATGGGGAAAATATTCTGGCCGGCCGCCGTTCCCGGATGGACGCTCCTGGGGGTATGGATCAGCAGCCTGCGGATCCGGCTCCAATTACTCGAATTAAAGAAACTAAATCATGCGTAAAACAGCCTGTCTTGTATGGTTCCTGGGTTCATTCTTATTATCGGTCTTATCGGCCGCGGCCCAGGGGAATGACGGGAATGCAAATGTAGAAATGGCCGGCGTATTGCGATCCAATGGCAAGATCTATATAGTCGTAGCGGTACTTGCGACGATATTGGCCGGATTGTTCGTGTATGTGATCCGGTTGGACAGGAAGATCGGCAGGTTGGAGAAAGAGGCGAAGTAGGCTTCAGCGTATCTATCGAGCACACATATTGAGCACACACATGAATTCTCAAATCAAAATCATTCCTCATGGCAGTACAAAATGAGTACAAATTCTTCGAAGCTGTCGAAAAAAGTTTTGATAAGGCGGCCCGGTTCACGTCCTGGGATCCGGGCATCCTCGAACAGATCAAGCAATGCAATGCCGTTTACCGTATGTTCTTTCCCGTTAAGATCGGGGACAAGATCGAGGTTATTAAAGCATACCGGGTGCAGCATTCGCAGCACAAAACCCCCTGCAAAGGCGGTATCCGCTTCGCCTTGTCGGTTAATCTGGATGAGGTGATGGCGCTCGCCGCGCTGATGACCTTCAAATGCGCCATCGTCAATGTCCCGTTCGGGGGCGCAAAAGGCGGGATAAGTATCGATCCCAAGAAGTATACGCCCTATGAGCTCGAGAAGATCACGCGCCGTTATACATCCGAGCTGATCAAGAAGAATTTCATCGGTCCCGGAACAGACGTTCCTGCCCCGGATTATGGCACCGGCGAACGGGAGATGGCCTGGATCCTGGACACGTACATGAGCATGCGTCCGGGCGAGATCGATGCCCTGGCCTGCGTAACCGGAAAGCCGGTCTCACAGGGGGGAGTGCGGGGCCGTCGGGAAGCAACGGGACTGGGGGTATTCTATGGCATCCGCGAAGTCTGTCATATGCCTGCGATCATGGAGAAGCTGAAGCTTAAGCCCGGTGTGGATGGCAAGACGGTGGTTGTACAAGGTATGGGCAATGTGGGCTATCATGCCGCGAAATTCTTTCGTGAAGGCGGAGCCAGGGTTATCGCGCTGGCCGAGTACGAGGGCGCCATCATGAACCCGGACGGATTAAATGAAGAGGAAGTTTTCCAACACCGTAAGAAGACAGGCAGTATCCTGAATTTTCCGGGAGCCACGAACCTGGCCCTTTCCGGGGACGCGCTGGAACTGGAATGCGATATTCTGATCCCCGCAGCCCTGGAAAACGTGATCAACGGCAGAAATGCACCCAATGTAAAAGCGAGGATCATCGGGGAGGCAGCCAACGGACCATTGACACCGGATGCGGACGAAGTCTTCATCAAGAAAGGAACGCTGGTGGTCCCGGACATGTACCTTAATGCGGGCGGAGTAACGGTTTCCTATTTCGAGTGGCTGAAGAATCTCAGTCACGTGCGTTATGGAAGAATGGAGAAGCGCTTTACCGAAAATATGAACTCGCATATCCTGGGCCAGATCGAAGGGCTGACCGGCAAGAAGGTGAGCGAAAAGGAGAAACAATTCATCATGCATGGCGCCGACGAAGTGGACCTGGTCTATAGCGGACTTGAGGAGACGATGACCGCCGCCACGCGGGAGATCATGGACTGCTGGACGGCAAATCCGACCATTCCTGACATGCGCACCGCGGCCTATGTCGTCGCCATCAACAAAGTTGGCACCAGCTATGCCGAACTGGGCATATTCCCATAAACGGACCGGACCATGAAATACTTACTTGTCCTGGCAGGCCTTTTCCTCCAGCATACCGGTGGCCGCCCGTTGGGGCCCGTATTCAAGGGGCGGCTGGTTCCCGCGGATGACAAGCATATCCAATACATGGGCCGGATCGACTTCACCGACCCGAAGAGACCTCGTTTCTGGTCACCCGGAGTGATCGTGCGTGCCAGGTTCAAGGGAGCCTCATGCGGGCTGCTCCTGAGGGACGAGGTGATTTGGGGAAAGGATCACAATTATGTCGAGATCGTCGTCGACGATCGGGAACCTTACCGGGTGCAAATGGAAACGAACCGGGACACGATCCGGGTCCAGGCTGCCGGTGGACCGGAGGATGATCATCTGGTCACTTTGTGCAAGGATACCGAGTCGGGCATCGGCTATCTCGAATTCGACGGGTTGCTCTGCGAGGGCCTTTTGCCCGCTTCACCTCTGCCTTCGCGTAAGATCGAATTCATCGGCAACTCGATCACCTGCGGTTCGGGTATCGACGTCTCAGAGACCCCTTGCGGAAAGGGCAAATGGTATGATCAGCACAATGCCTGGTTCAGCTATGGTCCCCTAACGGCAAGGGCGCTCGATGCGCAATGGCATATTTCAGCCGTGTCAGGTATCGGGCTCATGCACAGTTGTTGCAATATGGGCGAGATCATCATGCCCAGGGTATTCGATAAGGTCAATCAGCGAAGCGATTCCATTGCCTGGGATTTTTCCCGATATACACCGGACGTCGTCACCGTTTGTCTGGGCCAGAATGACGGCATCCAGGATTCGACGGAATTTTGCAACAACTATGTCCTGTTTCTCGAAACGCTCAGGAGTCACTATCCGTACGCGAAGATCGTCTGCCTGGGCAGCCCGATGGGAGACGCCGGCCTTAATGCTGCGCTCCGGGGCCGCCTGACTGCCGTTGCTGCGCGTATGAACCGAACGGGCGATATGCAGGTCTACACTTATTTTTATTCCAGGCGCTATTTTCACGGTTGCGGCATGCATCCCGATATGGAAGAGCACCGGCAGATCGCCGCAGAACTAACGGCTTATCTCAAAAAACTGACCGGCTGGTGACGTCACCCCGTTCCAGGCCGGGGCCGGGCTTTACTCCCCGAATCCGGGCAGGACGGGTATCTCTTCAAAATCGGTAACACCCTTTTTATACGCATGGCAGGCTTCTCCATTGGTGAGGACAAGATATTTGACCGGCATGGCCATATTGTAGCGTAGTGCCTGCCAGACCACGCGGCTGTCGAGTTTTATGTCCGTGCCTTTGCATTCCACCAGCATCCAGGGCTGCGCCGTCTTATCGAAAACCAGAAGGTCGAAGCGTTTGTTGAGTTCGCCCAGTTTCATTCTTCGCTCAACCGCGATATATGAGGAGGGGTAATTTTTTACCTGGATCAGATATTGCACAAAATTTTGTCTGACCCATTCTTCGGGGGTCAGGCGAACCCAAAGCTTACGCAATTCGTCCCAGATCTCTTCCTTCTTTCGTTCGGGTTCCCGTATCTTGAAGGAATGGGTCGGATAGTAGATCCTAATCATGTGCCAAAACTATTTACTAAATTTACAAAATGAAGAGCAAAGAAGAAATTGTCAAGAATTGGCTGCCTCGCTATACCGGCGAAAAGCTTGAAAATTTCGGCGGGTATATTCTCCTGACCAATTTTGACAATTACGTTCATCTGTTCGCGGAATGGCACAGTGTCGAGGTCATTGGGATGCATAAACCCATGCAATGCGCTACTGCCGGCGATATCACGATCATCAATTTCGGCATGGGCAGTCCCACGGCAGCGACGATCATGGACCTGTTGACGGCGATCGAACCCAAAGCCGTTCTTTTTCTGGGGAAATGCGGCGGGCTCAAAAAACGCAATAAACTCGGCGATCTGATCCTGCCGATCGCGGCCATACGCGGAGAAGGGACGTCCAATGACTATTTCCCCCCGGAAGTGCCGGCGCTCCCGGCATTTGCGCTCCAAAAAGCAATCTCCACGACGATCCGGGATTATGCCGTGGATTATTGGACGGGCACTGTCTATACGACCAATCGCCGTGTCTGGGAACATGACGAGGAGTTCAAAGAATACCTGAAAGAGATCAGGGCCTATGCCATCGACATGGAAACGGCCACGATATTTTCCGTCGGTTTTTTCAACAAGATCCCGACGGGTGCTCTATTGCTTGTCAGCGATCAACCGATGATCCCGGAAGGGGTCAAAACGGCCGAGAGCGATCTGAAAGTGACAGGAGAATTCGTTGAAAATCACCTCAAGATCGGAATCGACTCCTTGAAGCAGCTCATCAATAACGGTCTCACCGTCCGGCATCTGCGGTTCTGATGCAAATTAATCTATCTTGCAGGCCAGGTAAATCTTTCTATCCATGGCCGCCCCCTTGCTTGACCTTCAGGATTTGACCATCGCCTTTCGCGTTGGGCACGGCATAGCCCCCGGCGTTGAAGGCATCAACCTCCGGGTCGAGCGCGGAGAGATCGTCGCGCTGGTTGGAGAATCCGGATCGGGTAAGTCCATTACCGCCCTTTCGATCCTCCGGTTATTACCAAGCCCTCCTGCACACTATTTATCCGGGAAGATCCTTTTTACCGATCAAACTGGCAGACAAGCAGACCTCCTGACGCAAAGCCCGCGGGACATGCAACGAATCAGGGGTCGTGAAGCGGCAATGATCTTCCAGGAACCGATGAGTTCATTGAACCCTGTTTTCACATGCGGGTTCCAGGTGACGGAAGCGATCCGGGCGCATGAAAAACTTACCGCGGGCGAGGCCAGGAAAAGGAGCATCGACCTGTTTGAAAAGGTCCGGCTGCCCGACCCTTCCGGCATATATTCCAGATATCCCCACCAGCTCAGCGGCGGTCAGAAACAGCGCGTAATGATCGCCATGGCGATCAGCTGCCATCCGTCTTTGCTTATCTGCGACGAGCCCACTACGGCCCTGGATACGACCGTACAAAAGACGATCCTGCAGTTGATCCGGGAATTGCAGCAAGCCGCCAATATGGGAGTACTATTCATTACCCATGATCTGGGCGTCGTCGCTGAAATTGCGGACCGGGCGCTGGTCATGTACAAAGGCGGCGTAGTGGAGGAGGGAAAAGTGAAGGATCTGTTTAGCCATCCCACCCATCCCTATACCCGCGGTTTGTTGAATTGCCGCCCGGCCCTGCACAGCAAAGGAATGCGGCTGCCTGTCGTATCCGATTTTATTCAGGCGCCCGGGGCAGCGAGGGTTCAACCTATTGAAGATCGCGGGGAAACGATCCGGTACGATCAATCGCTGGTGGAGGTCAGGAACCTTCGCGTATGGTATCCTGCGAGAACGAACTGGCATGGAAAGGCGATCGGTCATACCAAGGCTGTTGACGACGTGAGTTTCGACGTCTACAAGGGAGAGACTCTGGGGCTGGTCGGAGAATCGGGCTGCGGAAAGACGACCCTCGGGAGGGCCTTGATGAGATTGACGGAGCCAACCGCGGGACAGATCCTGTTCAATGGAACAAACCTCGGCGCCTATGGTGCGGCCCGGCTAAAGCAGCTCCGAAAGGATATCCAGATCATCTTCCAGGATCCTTACTCTTCGCTGAACCCCAGGCTGACGATCGGTTCTGCGATCACGGAGGCGTTGAAGGTGCACAACCTTTCCGGAGGCAAGCGGGGGAGGAGGCAACGAGTGGAGGAGTTGCTGCAAAAGGTAAGCATGAGGCCCGAGCATTTCGGCCGCTATCCGCATGAATTTTCCGGCGGTCAACGCCAGCGGATCGTCATCGCACGGGCCCTTTCCCTGAACCCAACCTTTATCGTATGCGATGAATCGGTTTCAGCCCTCGATGTCAGCGTGCAGGCGCAAGTGCTCAACCTGCTGAATGATCTGAAAAAAGAATTCGGGTTCACGATCGTATTTATTTCGCACGATCTGTCCGTGGTGCGTTACATCAGCGATCGCATCATGGTCATGAACAAAGGCAGGATCGAGGAGATCGGGGATGCGGAGAGCCTTTACGACCACCCGCAAACAGAGTATACGCGCAGGCTTATTGCCGCCATTCCGGCTGCATCGATCCGAAAATGATCGGAACGGTCAGTCCTCTTCATTAGACCCGGCATAGAAATCGCGATCCATATAAAAGACGGCCGCACTCTTCCGCCTCGATAAGAGAAAGCGGTGTAACTGTTTGTCGAATTGTTCACGCTCGGGCGAGTCGCTCCTCAGGGATTTGTTGGTCAGGCTGATGAAGGCATCAGCGCCTTCCCCGCTGCAATCGACTTCTTTCGGATCAATGGGCTGCAGGCCGCTAAAACCTATTTTCCATTCGTCCTCTTTCGGCAACTTGTATTTAAAAAGATAGACAAACCCTTTGTACTGTCTGAATTGCACGAGCCGTTTATCGACGTATTGAATCTCAGAGACCTCCTTGTTGGAATGCTTGCTGACAAGCTGGCTGCGCGCAATGGCCAACTGGTTGTTCCAGGCGGCCGGGAACCGGCCTGTCTTGTGTATGGCTTTCATCCGTTTGAACAACGAGCTCCGGTAACGGTCACCCGCCGCCAGCGTGACAAGGATGGAATCAGCCACGGGCTTATCGTTGCGCAGCAACAAGACGACGGTGCTCATGCGCAGATCGGCATCGCGGCTTTGGAGCAATTTATCGAAGAAACGGGGCACGGTAGCATTCCTGTCATAAAAAGGCACCAGGAGAATCGCATATTGTTCAAGCTCACTATTCGATTCATCGGGGACATCCATATCCGCTGACACGATGTCATCGTCTTTATCGCCATCCTTTTTTTGCAGTTTCTTCTCGTCTCTTCCCTCCTGCTTTTTCCATTGGATCTTGGCGTCAAAATACAATTGGCTGAATGATGACTCATAGTCGGAGGCCTTCAGGTACCCGCTGTCAACAAGAGTGGAGAGGAGAGAGCGAATATTATCCTTATAATCGTCGACGACAGCCAGCTGCAGGAGCTCCGGAAAGAGATCGCGCGCGAGCGCCAGCGAGTCTCCGAGATCCTGGAAGAGGTAATTGTAATCGGAGGAATTCCCGAAGATCGGGGGATCCTGCACCAGCAGGACTTTCAGGGCATCGTAGGCCTGCCGGGTCTTTTGGCGCGCCAGGGCCCGTAGCGCGGCATGTTGGAAGGTGCTGGTATCACCTGCCTTTTCATAGATCGCGCGCAGACCGGTTACCACCTGTGTCGCCACCGACCGATCGTCGATGTAGCCCAGTTCGTTGATCAATTTTGCTTTCGTATTGAAATAGTCCTTATCCCTGCTGTTCAGTGCCGCGATGTCCTGCAGCAGCCGCGGCAATCCGCCAGCCCCAAAATAAACATTCGGAATGGCTTCCCTGGCGCGACGACGCGTGGCGGAGTCGGGGCTGTGCAGATCCTTAAAAAAAATATCCAGTTTGGGGCTGAAAATGGGGGATGCCGATCCGCTGTCTACGGGAACAATGCTATGGTAGAAGCGGCTAATGAACTCGCTGGTCGGGAAGGGATGGGAGGAGTCGTCCATGCAGACCATGTGATAAAGGCGTTCGTTCCTGAAAAAGGTCCAGTGATGGATCAAGCGGGAGGAATTCGTGTCGGCCAGAATGAATTTGTATCCGGTCACGGGCTCTCCGCGACCGAAGGGCTGCTTACTTAAAATGAGGAAGTCCTTATGCAGTCGTTTTTCATTGGTCTGGTCTTCCCAGAACGTCGCAGAATCCTTGGGACAGTAGTATTTAGGAAAGGTTTCCATGGAGACGAAGACCGCTTCGCCGGTCGAATCGTCCTCGAACAAGGCCGTTCTCATCCTCGGCCAATAGCTGTTATACTCCGAGACCGGGCTGTTGAAGTCCTCGCTGGACGCACGTTCCATGATATTTCGCATGCCGGCGTCGATATCCGGCACGACCGGGGTATTCACGCTGATATGCATGAAGGTGTCCACATAGGACCTAAATCCGGAGTAGCGATAGGGAGAGAAGGTAAAGGAGTCGAAAAATTCGGGAAAGGCTTTTTCCCTACCTCCGGCACTGTGGACGGCCAGTACAAAGTAATGCGGCCCTTTGACCACAAACCGTGCCCGGATCCGGGACCCGTCCTTTTCGAGATAGGATGCATCAAGGCAGGGGAATCCTTTATACACGCCGGTGCGACGTGAGAGCGTTCTGTCGATCCACTCGGAAGACTGGAAACTCTCTTCCGCAAGGGCCAGGTCGGCCGTGTCTTCTTCGAGATAGTGAAAATTCTGGACCGTTTTATTCCAAACCAGGAAAGAATTACCCGTCATCGAATCCTCCGCCTCGTATTCCCAGCGGATGATACCGTCCGTCTGCATCGCATTCCTGGACTGTGAGGGCTGACGAGGCATGCGTATGCTGAATCCGCCCTGCGGGGGAGTAAACATCGCCCATTCCGCGGGACCTTTCTCGCGAACCCGGATCGAGCCGAAGAATTGATCCGCCTCCTTGCCTTCCACGTAGTTCCCGTTACCGCTCATTTTGAAAACGAGGACTTCCGCCGGTGTTACGAAGATATTGTACCGCTGGAAATCGCCGCGGCGGGTCTTGCTGGTCACATCGTAGCCCACGAAGCCGTCCCGCGTTACGGGCGATCTCTTCAAGATCTTGCCGGGAATATTCTCATAGAGCAGGCTATCCACTTTTTTGAGGATGGCGCCCTCCTTTTGGCCAAGGAAGCCTGCGTGCGTCTTCACCCGGCCAACCATATAATATGCGCCATTCGCCATATCGGCATATTGCCAGGAATCTGCAGAACGGCCATCGGCGCGTTTATACAGCTTGCCGGGAACCTGTACAGAAAAGGCGCCGTCATCGGATTTGAATTCCGAGAAGCTGACGGGCACGTGGATCTTATCGATGGTATCTTTCTGCACACCGTCGCGGTCCTGCATGGCGACGGGTCTCAGGGTATAGCCCTTTCTGCGCAGCAACTCAATAACACCCCGTTTCCCGGGCAGGTGTGCCGCGCCCACGCCTACAAATAAGGATCGTTGACGAACGATGCTATCGATCGATGCCGCCTGGATCTCATTGCGCCGGTACAGGAATTTCTCCATATAGGCCTCGGAAGGCTGCAGCAATTTTTCCAGGGAATCAAGCATGTCGAGGTCACCCGTCCGATAGGCAACCTGCGATTTCCGTTCGACATCGAACATACTCTCGCCGTCCATGTTGCGGTGTCGCTTATCCCTGTCCTTCATCATATCCTGGGCAGCCTCCATCGTGAGTTGCTCGGTCTGAAAGAAATTCTCTACGCCCGTGGCCTGCTTGCCCAGTTTCATACCCGTTTGGTAGATGTAGAGATCCAGATAGGTATCCTCCTCGAAGTCGGCCCTCGCCTGGAAAGTGCGATACAAAAGTCCGTTGATAAGCGTAGGCTCATCGCTAAGGGCCGATTTCAGCCGGTCCTCGTACTTCTCAAGCTGGAAGGAGTGTATATTGAGGTAATCCCTGGGTGAGCCCTGGGTATAGAAGCGGAGATTGGTCTGCATATTGTCATACCGGAACAATTGGTCCTGCCAAAGACGGGGATCCAGTTCAAGGGCAACAATATCGGTGCTTTTCAGATCGAGGTAAAACGAATCGCTGAGATGGAAGACCATCTTGCTGCTGACATGCATGGTCCCGAAAAGATAGGAAGGGCGTTTAAGGCCATGGCCGGTGATTTCCCACAAAAGGGAAGGGTATTTCTTCTCTGGTCGCTTTTGAGCTATCAAGGAGGAGGTCAGGAAAAAAGAAAAAAGAAGGAGCGCAGCAAACCTTCGAACAGCCATCGATCTCATCATGGGGAATTATCGGTTCTTATGAAGTTGCAAAAAAACGGCGACTATCGGGCAAAAAGTCTTTTTTTATATTTTGTCCTTTTCTCGCTACCTTTGCACGCTTGAAAAATCATGCCGTAACATGATATCAAATCAGGTGCCGTAAGACCTGGTTTGTACCGGAAATCTTCCGACCTACCTACCTGTCGCCTGCTGGTATCATGTACGAATTTTGTTTTATACGTATAAAAATAATTTTTCTACATGAAGCTTTCCCAGTTCAAGTTTGATCTTCCGTTAAACCTCATAGCCCAACACCCCGCGAAAAGAAGAGAGGACAGCCGGATGATGGTTGTACACCGCCGGACCGGCCAGATCGAGAATAAGCATTTCAGGGATATCCTTGACTATTTCGATGACAAGGACGTGTTCGTGGTGAACAATACCAAGGTTTTTCCTGCGCGCATGTACGGCCGCAAGGAAAAGACCGGGGCAAAGATCGAGGTCTTCCTGTTGCGTGAATTGAACAAGCCGAACCGGCTTTGGGATGTGATCGTCGATCCTGCCAGAAAGATCCGTGTGGGCAATAAGCTTTATTTCGGGGACAATGACGAACTGGTCGCAGAGGTAATCGACAACACGACCAGCAGGGGACGTACCATCCGGTTCCTGTGGGAGGGCAGTGACGATGAATTCCGGCAGGTACTGGAGCTACTGGGAGAGACCCCGTTACCGAAATACATCAAGCGGAAGCCGGACGACGAAGACAAGGAGCGATATCAAACCGTATACGCCAAGCATGAGGGTGCGGTCGCGGCACCCACGGCCGGGCTGCATTTCAGCAAAGAGTTGATCAAGCGACTGGAAATAAAGGGGATCCGATTCGCCGAAGTGACCCTCCATACCGGCCTCGGAACGTTCCGACCCATCGAGGTCGAAGACCTCAGCAAGCATAAGATGGATGCGGAATATTACCGGATCGAAGAAGACGCGTGCAAGATCGTCAATAAGGCCCGGCTGGGCAACAACCGGATCTGTTCGGTCGGCACGACGACCATGCGCGCGATCGAATCCTCTTTTACCGCGGAAAAACTGATGAAACCTTCCGAAGGCTGGACCAACACGTTCATCCACCCTCCTTACCAGTTCAATATCGCAGACGCCCTGGTGACGAATTTTCATTTGCCGAAGACCAGCTTGCTGATCATGGTATGCGCCTTTGCGGGCTATGATCTGGCGATGGAATCCTATAAGAAGGCCATCAAGGACAAGTATCGATTCTTCAGCTATGGTGACGCCATGCTGATCATTTAATGGTTCGAAATGAAAAAGCCGATCCTCCTTATTATCACCAGCTTCCTGGTTATCATGGTAAACGCTCAGCAAGTCATATCCCTCTATGCCGACAGCATTCCGAATTCCCGGCCCGGCAAGGACGAGGAGCGTCACGAGACGAACGGAGCAACCGGTCATGTCAGCCTCAGCAAGGTCAGCCACCCTACCCTTTCGGCCTACTTTCCGGAAAAGGATAAGGCGAATGGCATGGCGATCATCATATGTCCGGGCGGCGGGTACAGTCACCTGGCGATCGGTCATGAGGGCTTTGACGTAGCCAGCAGGCTGAATGAGATGGGAATCGCGGCCTTTGTCCTGAAATACCGGCTGCCCAGTGACGTCACCATGATCAACAAGGAGGTGGGGCCTTTGCAGGACGCGCAGCGGGCCGTTCAACTGGTGCGGCAACGTGCAGGCTCGTGGGGCATCGATCCGGGCAGGGTTGGCATCATGGGATTCTCTGCCGGCGGTCATTTGGCTTCGACGGCGGGAACCCACTTTACGAAAGCCGTCATTCCCAACAAAGAAAATATCTCCCTTCGTCCGGATTTCCTGATCCTGCTTTATCCGGTGATTAGTTTTACCGACAGCCTGGCGCACAAAGGTTCCAGAGATAATCTCATAGGCCCGAACCCTTCGGAGGACAAGATCCGGGAATATTCCAACGAGAAGCAGGTCACTGCCTATACTCCGCCCGCTTTCATCGTTCAGGCGGGCGACGATCATACTGTCAGGGTACAGAATAGCATTGCCTTTTACCAGGCATTGGCGCAGCACGGCGTTCCCGCCGAATTGCATATTTATCCGAAGGGAGGACATGGGTTCGGATTGCATAATCCGTCGACGAAGGACGAATGGATCGATCTTCTCCGGAATTGGCTCGACGCCAATGGCTGGATGAAGAAATGACCTTACTCCAGGCCGAATAATCCCTTGTTGAGCAATTGCAGGGTTTGGGTCTTATTAGCGAAGGGGATCAGCAGGGATACATTATGTTTGCTGCCGCCATAGCTCACCATGCGAATGGGGACAGGCACCAGCGCCTCGAACAATTTGCTCAGCACTTCCGGCGTCCTGGTGATCTCATTGCCTACGATGGACACGATGGTGTAATTCTCTTCCACTTCAACGGTGCCAAAGGGTTCCAGTTCCTTAAGGATCGACTTGAGATCGGTCGCACTATCGATGGTTACCGATACGGCCACTTCCGAGGTCGTGATCATATCAATGGGGGTGCGATATTTTTCAAATACTTCGAAGATCTTTCTGAGGAAGCCGTACGCAAGCAACATACGGCTACTCCGGATATTGATCGCAATGATCCCGTCCTTGGCCGCAATGGCCTTGACGCCGTCCGACCCGGCCTCCTCGGTGATGAGGGTGCCTTTTGCCTCAGGTTGCATCGTATTGAGCAGTTTGACGGGGACTTTATAGAATTGGGCAGGCCAGATCGAAGCCGGATGCAGGATCTTTGCGCCGAAATAGGCCAGCTCAGCCGCCTCTTCGAAGCTCAGCTGCTCGATCGGTCTCGTCTTTTTTACCATCCGGGGATCATTATTGTGCATACCATCGATATCAGTCCATATCTCGCATACGCTGGCGTTGATGGCTGCAGCGATCAGAGAAGCGCTATAATCGCTTCCTCCTCTCTTGAGGTTATCGACCTCCCCCCTGGCATTCCGGCAGATATAGCCCTGCGTGATGAACAAGTTCTTATCCTTATGCTGTTCAAGCAACTGGCCGAGTTTGGTCTTGATGCTGTTGATGCGGGGTTCGTCATGGGCATCGATGCTCATGAATTCCAGCGCGGGCAAGAGCACATGGTCAATCCCCGAATCTTCCAGGAACAGGCTGAACAATTTGGTGGACAACAACTCGCCCTGCGCCAGGATATCCTTATTTAATGCTTCGCTAAAAGAGATCTTCAGGATAATGGTCAGGAACTCGAAATGTTCGGCCACGACGGCCTTTGCTTTGGCAATGGTCTTATCTCTTTTGACGAGCCCCCTGATGAACTCCTGATAATGAGCGTCAAGCCTGGCGATCTGTTGCCTGGCCTGTTCGCGGTCGCCGCCGGCGATGGACTGGCCGATCTCGACGAGTGCATTGGTCGTGCCGCTGAGTGCGCTCAATACGACGATCTTCGGCTCGGTGTCCCTTGTGATCAGTTGGCTGACCTGCCGCATGCGCTCGGGCTTGCCTACAGAAGTGCCTCCGAACTTCATTACTTTCATACGTTGCCTTAAAATTTTGGGATGGCAAAGATACGTCCTGCAGGCTTAGAAATTTTCGAAATCCAGACCCAGTTTCGTGGCCAGGTTTTGCAGGTCCGCCACGACGACCGGCAGCAATGGGATGCCCTTATTCAACCGTTCGGCCTCCATTTCCCGTTCGGGGTCGCCGGGTATGAGCACTTTTTCATGTCCTGCCGCGGGTCTGGCCGATCGGAAACGTCTGATCCAATTGTCCATATGGTACTTGAACTCATCAGGAGGCCGGAAGGCATCGATGCGCATGGCGCCGAAGAAATGACCGATCCCCTTGCCGGGCATGCCGATCGGCATGGGTATAAAGGCCGGAAAGGGAGGTACCCAGGGACCGTAGTTGGCCCCGCTGAGGATCGCGGAGAAAATGTCGACCACGGCGCCCAGCGCATATCCCTTATGGCTGCCATGCTCACGGTCGCCTCCCAGGGGCAACAGGGCGCCGCCGACCTTCAGTTCATCGGGGTCGGTGGAGACCTTCCCGTCCTTGTCCTGGATCCATCCTTCCGGGGCGGGGGCTTGCTTGCGTTGAAGGATCTCCAACTTGCCATTGGCCGCCGTGGTCGTTGCCAGGTCAGCCACGAACGGAGGCTCATCTCCCGCGGGGATCGCTACGCAAATGGGATTGGTACCCAGCATGCGTTCTACCGAAAAGGTCGGCGCGACCAGGGCGCTGGCGTTAGTCATCGCGATACCGATCATCCCCTGCGCAACGGCTTTCAGGGCATGATAGCCCGCAATGCCGAAGTGGTTCGAGTGCCGGACACTGACCCATCCGGTCCCGACAGATTCGGCTTTTCGGATCGCCACCTCCATCGCAAAGGGCGCCACGACCAAACCGAGACCTCCATCCCCGTCGACCACCGCAGTGGACGGCGTCTCATGAATAAGGCGTATATGCGGTTTGGGATTGGCCCTCATTGCCTCCCAGAGCCTGACATAACCGATGAGCCGGGCAATTCCATGGGAATCGACGCCGCGGAGGTCGGCACTCAGCAATGCCGTTGCAGCGGTCATCGCGTCGTTTTCCGGACAGCCGATGCGGATAAAGACAGCGACTGCAAAGGAAAGAAGTCGTTCGTAAGAGAATACCTGTTCGTTCATGTATTGATCCATGGGCCGCAAAGTTAATGCTCAACCTTTCAGTACCATGTTCGCCGGGTCCCACTGAATGATCTTTTTCTGAAAATAGCTTTCGTTGGCGGCCAGGCAGGGGGCAGCCGCCCTAAAACCGAATACCGCGTCTTCCACAACGGGTTTGCCGGTCCGGATCGACTCATAAAAATTCAAATGATGTTCCAGGTCTTCATTAAAATTGTCGGGATTCCTGTATTCTGTCGGCGCAGTGATCGTCGCCTTCTTATCATCGGCGGAATATCGCTCATTGTATTGCTTTATCAACATGTCCTGCATGGCCTGGGGATAGGTTTCCAATGCATCCCAGCCACCAATGCCCGGGGCCAGGGGCATCTTCCGGTGGTGGATGGTAAAACCATTGTACCCCATGTCCATCACTCCCTCCGAGCCAATAAATTTAACGGTGCTCGTCTCGCCCTGTCCGCTGACGAAATTCACGCGCAGCATGACGTCGAACGCAGGATGCTCTGCTGAATCGGGATAATGCATGATCCCTGTCATCACATCGGGTACGTCGCGGCCATCCCGCCAATACGCAAGCTGCCCGGATGAAAAGATCCTTTCCGGCCCTTTCGAACCGGTTATTACATGTATGCCGGAAAGCAGGTGTACGAACAGGTCTCCCGCCACGCCGGTCCCCATGGCGCGGTAGTTACGCCACCAGAAGAATTTTTTCGGATCGTAAGGTTCCTTAGGCATGCCTGCGATATAGCGATCCCAGTCAACCGTCTTCTCCGACTGGTCGGCAGGCATCGTGTATTCCCATGCGCCGGTGGCGCTCTGGCGATCAAAGGAAGCTTCGATACAATTCAGTTTACCGATCTCCCCGGCGCGGACCAGCTCCCGCGCCTTTGCATAGGCGACGCTGCTCACCCGCTGGCTGCCCACCTGGAAGGTTTTCTTCGAGCGCTCCTGTGCGGCGATCAGGGGCAACCCTTCTTCGATGCGATGCACCATCGGCTTTTCGCAATACACCGCCTTGCCCTTGTCCAGGGCGGCGGTGGAGATCCGCGCGTGCCAATTATCGCTGGTGGCTACGATCACGGCGTCGATATCCTGTCTTTCAAGGATCTCCCGATAATCACGGGTTGTGAAAAGATCCTTTCCGTAAAGCTCCCTGGCCCGTTCCAACCGGCCGGTATACAGATCGCAAACAGCAGCGAGGCTGACGTCCGGGACTTGAAGGGCGGTCGCCACATCATGGTTGCCCATGATACCCAATCCGATGCAGGCGATACGCACCTTGTCGGAGGGAGCGAACTTCCGCCGGTAATGCAAGACCCTCCTTTCCGCCGCCGCTTCAGCGGAATGCGTCGAAAGCGAGCCCGCCGACAACAATAATGCAGCGTTCCCGATCTGTTCCAGGAATTTTCGCCGCGAAGAAGAATGATCATTGGACATATCAGGGAAGTTTGGCCACCTGGGCGTGAAAATAGTTTATCGTGGCAACCACATCGGGAACATTATTATACCAATTATTTTCCCGTTCGATGGAGAAGAGGCCGTTAAAATGCTGGCGCTTCAGCTCGGCGAATATTTCCGGAAAGCGGATCACTCCCGTTCCGACGATGACATCGTTAGCCCTGGTGTTGCCTGCCGAATCGATATCCTTCAGATGAACGCCAAAGACATGGCCTTCGAGTTTTTTCAGGCATTCGACGGGATCCAGGCCATTCCGTGCCCAGTGGCCGACGTCTGCGCAGGAACCGATATTCGGGTGCCCTTTCGCGGCAGCCAACACCGAGTCGGGGTGCCAGTACGGGTTTGGCCGGGGATGATCATGGATGGCGATCTTAATGCCATAGACGCCGGCGAGGCTGTCCAGGGCATCCCATTGGTCTTTCAGAGGTTCCGCCGTAATATAGCTCAGACCGAATTCCCGGGCCAGGTCGAAGTATTGCCGCCATTCGGCGATGCTTCCGGGACTGATAACTCCCATAGCCACAATTTGGATCCCCTTGGATTGCAGGATCTTCCTGATCTCGGCCTTGCTCCCGGCCGACATGCGGATCCCGAAGCTATCCTTCATATCTCCGCCGAGAGGCTGACCCGGAAAGGCTTCGATAAATTTTACGCCGGCGCTGTCGGCCTTTTCCAGGGCCTTGACGAAGGGCACATAGTGAAAGGTCCACATCTGGACGCCGATCCTCCAGTCCCTGGTCACTCCTGTGGAGTCGCCGGCGGGAACTTCGGATGTTGCCTCTTTGGACTGATCATGGCAGGAGTATACTATGCATGCGATGCAGCAAGCAAGCAGGCAGCGAATCGTTAATTTCTTCATACTGTCAATTTTTCCGGTCGTCTGAAAAGGATGAGAGGCATGAAATTAAGGATTAATTTTGACCCATGACCGAATGGATAAATCGATTGGCGATCGGATGTACGCTGAGTCTGTGCTTGCCATTCTGTTCACGGGCCCAGCCAAAAAAAGAAGAGCTCCGCAGCGATCTCGTACTATATCAGAAAAGAGTGTCGCTTGCCAGGGACCTGCAGAAACGGGTCATCGGCAGTACCTTCACAATGCCTCCGGACAGCAATACCGAGTACAAGTATGAATCCGCCTGTCATGCCATCTCCCAGTTCCTATTCAGATCTCCTTCAGTGGATCAGGGGTTTGGCTATTTGTTCGCCGGATACGATTCCCTGTCCCATTATACGAAGGAAGCGTTTTTGGAGGCCGTCTATGCCGTCGGCCGCAAGGACTTCGCCGGGCCTGTCGGCGAGATCGTGGAGAAAGAGACCGATCCGGGACTCTTTACCCTCGCGGCGGTCTACCTTTACCGGGCGAATCCCAGTACCGATCATGCCAATGAATTGAAGATCCGGATGGTGGAAAAATTTCCGGGCTATGACACGATCCCGGTACTGGACGAATTGGGGCGCTATCTGAGCTACCACGAACGCAATGTGCAAGGAAAGACACCTGATATCGCCGAGCTGTTCGCCTGGCGAACGGGGCTGAAAACCCTTTATTCCTTCCAGCGATGGGACCGGGATTATCCGGGATTAGCGGTGATGCAAAATGCCGACGGAAGCATGGTGCGGGATGCTGATGGCCGGGTTGCGGTATTTAGACAGCTTGCCCGATCAGGGCCCGATCTTCCCTATTTTATTACGGACGGCAGCACCCCCCAAGGCATTTACAGCATTCAGGGATGGGCGCTCTCACATACTCCCTATATCGGCCCGACGCCCAATATTCAGCTGATCCTGCCTTTCGAGGACGCCTGGACCCGGTTTTTTCACCTTGAGCGTAGTGAAAATGGCCAGGAGCATGGCGAAAGTGGCGGGACCTCGGATTCATTGCGCCGATATCAATCGTTGTTGCCACCTGATTGGAGGGAATATGCTCCGATGATGGAAGCCTGGGCCGCAGGGCACATCGGCCGGTCGGAGATCATTGCCCATGGTTCGACCATCGATCCGGCTTATTTTTCAGGGCTGCCGTTCTATCCCCTGACGCCTACCATGGGATGTCTTTGCGCTGAGGAGTTATGGAATCCTATGAGCGGACATCTGATCAGCAGTGAGCAGTTCAACCTGGTGAGCGCATTCCTGTCCACTCCCGGCGTGAAGGGGTACCTATACGTGATCAATGTCGACGATCAGCGCAGCGCTGTGAGCAGGGAAGAAGTAGAGGGATGGGTGCAGCGATTTGAAAGGGTAAAAAAATAAGCGGGGCGGCTATTCATTCCGCCCCGCTATCTTCAGATGTCATCCATTTTTAAAAAGGCAGGTCATCGATCGGCTCGGTTACGTCGCCAGCCGATGGCACGCGGGAAGAAGCTGCCGCATTGGACTGGGAGGCGTAGCCTTCGGACGCTCCGCCACCGGCGTAACCGCCACCTCCCTCCGATCCTCTGCTACCCAACAGCTGCACGCTCACCACGCGCAAAGTCAGGGATACTCCCGTCGTGCCGTCATTTTTCGGATAGGTCCGCAATTCCGGCGTCCCCTCTGCGTAAACCTGCGTTCCTTTCTTCAGATAAGGAGCGATCCCGGTCCGGTCCGTCCAATATGCGCAATCGACCCAGATCGTCTTATCCTTTTGATTTCCTTGTGCATCCTTGAATTTTTCGGTATGGGCAACGCTGAAATTGATCACGTTCTTCCCGTTCACCGTATTCGTGACACAGTCCTTGCCCAGGTTCCCGATAACTTGAAGCTTTATCATAATCGTAAGTTTTAAAAATACAAGGAGCAATTTACGGCAATTCGGTTTCCCGCCGGGAAGGAAGTTTTCCTGAATTTACCCACTTTTTTTGCCTAAATTTGCGGTCCTGAATTTTTCAAATTATGAGCCGCAAAGGGAAGGTCCTGGTCGCGATGAGTGGTGGTATCGACAGTACCATTACGGCCCTTATGCTGCATGATCAGGGGTACGAAGTGGTGGGCATAACCATGAAGACCTGGGATTATGCAACCGCCGGCCCGACCAAGAAAGAAACAGGTTGCTGCAACCTGGATAGCTTCAACGATGCCCGGATGGCCGCCGTCCAGCACGGCTTTCCTCATTTCGTGCTCGATATCCGGGAAGAATTTGGAGATTTCGTCATCGAGAACTTTGTCGATGAATACCTGGCCGGCCGCACACCCAATCCCTGCGTCATGTGCAATACGCATATCAAGTGGAGGGCCCTTCTGAAGCGGGCCGATGCGCTGGATTGCGAGTTCATCGCCACCGGGCATTATGGGAATATCCGGCAGCATACGAACGGGCGATACTTTATAAGCAAGGGTGTGGATGAAACGAAGGATCAGAGCTATGTACTCTGGGGACTGCAGCAGGATCTGTTGAGCCGGACGATGCTGCCTCTTGGACCTTATCGCAAGACCGAGATACGACAGATGGCCCTGGATTATGGTTATCCGGAACTGGCCAAAAAGAGCGAAAGCTACGAGATCTGCTTCGTGCCCGACAACGATTACAGGGGCTTTTTAAAGAGGAGGGTAGAAGGGTTGGAGGAGAAGGTCGGGGGAGGCCCCTTCGTTGATAAGCAAGGCAATATACTTGGGCGGCACAAGGGCTATCCTTTTTATACGATCGGACAAAGGAAAGGACTCGAGGTTACCTTCGGCAGGCCTGTTTATGTAACCGCCATTCGCCCCGAGACGAATACCGTGGTGCTGGGGGAAGAGGCGGATCTTGACCGGAACGAAATGCTGGTAACGAAGCTGAACCTTATGAAATATGAGCTGATCACGCCAGGCATGGAGGCCACCACCCGAATTCGCTACAAGGACGCGGGCGGCCTTAGCAATATATATCCGGAAGGTGCCGGGGTGCGCGTCCGTTTTTTCGAAAGGGCCAAGAGCATTGCTCCGGGCCAAAGCGCTGTTTTTTATGAAGGGGTGGACGTCATCGGGGGAGGGATCATCCAGCGCGGGGAATAAGCTTTGCGGGGTGTTCGGAGGCAATAATCGGATCATTTTCGCGTTAGCCAGAGGGGGTTTCCGCCTTCCGCAGCCATTTCAATTATGAGAAATAAGCTTACTCTCCCTGCTTTAACCGTTGCCGTACTGCTGATGGTCATCGGCTGCAGGAAAACCACCGATCATTATTCAAATCTCAACGTAAAGGACTATGCCATGCCCCTGCAGGTCGGCCGGGCGATCACTTACCGCCTGGATTCCCTGACCTACTATTTTTATGGCCAATTGGATACCGTGACGAGTTATCTGGCCAAGGATTCCATCGAAGGCACCGAGACGGACAATCTGGGGCGAACCGGCTTCGTCGTCGAGCGCTATCTGAACGACACCACGGGCACCGGGCCATGGAACCCGACCATGACCTATCTGATCATCCCGACCGCCAGCACCCTGGAGGTGATGGAAAACAATATACGGTTCGTGAAGCTGGCCGCCCCGATCAACGAAAGCAACAATTGGAACGGGGACGCTTACGTGCCTACCGCCCCATACCAGGACAATTTCGACTATAGCAGTAACGACAATAAGAACCTTAGCAATTGGGATTTTACCTACCTGAATGTGAATCAGCATTTCAGCATCGGTTCCGGGACGTATGACAGCACGGTTACCGTTCTGCAAGTGAATGATTCCAGCGATCTTCCCATTTTCCTCAATCCCAATTCATTTGCCTCGAAGACCTACTGGACGGAAACCTATGCGAAGAATATCGGAATGATCTATCGCCACACCGAAATGTGGGAATATGAGCCTCCCACTGCCGACGGATCACAGACCAGCTACTATATAGGCTTTAAAGTGACCATGTCCATGATCAGCCACAATTGATTTGGAAGCCTCCGAGACGAGCGGCGAACATGGAGTCTGCCCCTTCGCCATATCCTTTTATCAATTCCTGCCGGTGTATATTTCCGCCGAATGACCGGGTGATCCAATCCGACATGTCCTCGTTCTCCTTTTTGAATACCGAGCAGGTGCAATATATGAGGTGTCCGTTCCTTCCCAGATGTTCCAGCACGTTGGCCGCGATCTTTTCCTGCCGATGCCTGTACGTGCCGATCTTTTCCGGCTTGAAGAAATATAATTCCTCCGGAGTCCGGCTCCAGGTACCGCTGCCTGAGCAGGGAACATCGGCGATGACGAGGTCATAGGGACCATGGATGCCGGACGAACGGGTCTTCTCCGCCGTCGTGGAGGCGAGGTCCGCAATAAAGGCGCGGTATCTCGTCATGCCGGCGGTACGGAACCGTCCACGAAGATTATGCAATATCGATTCGCGTATGTCCGATACGGTTATTTCCGCATCCGGAAAAAGGTCATGAACCAGGAGAGATTTGCCTCCGCTTCCCGCACAGGCATCCCAAACAGCCGGCGTGTGTCGGGGGTCTGTATGCGAAAAAGCCTCCTGAATGAATGGTGCGATGCGTTGCGAGGAAAGGTCCTGGACGACCACCTCCTTATCCGGCGTCAGCAGGTCTTCGACACGAAAGCCATTGGGCAGGCGCATGCTGAATGGAGGCATGAATAGCCCGGAAGGGCCGATCTTACCCGGCACGATCGTCTCGTATCCCGGGCGGATGCGCAGGAACAGGTCAGGCTGGCGGAGAAAGGACATGCAGAAGGCGTGGTGATCGACGCCTTCAGATAGTTCCTCCTTCCAGGGAAAGATATCAGCTATACGGAGATCGAGGCCCGCGGCACGGCAAAGGCTTAGTTTCTCTTCCATTGCCGATGCACTATGCCCGTTCCATTCCGGCTTGAAATAGCCCAGCAGATCGCAGGAAAAATCGTGACATAAGAAAAGGCCCGCCAGGAGTCTCTCCTGGACTGGGGCGTCGGGAAGAGCGTGGCCCAGGCGGTAGAAACCATAGACCAGATCGGCAACTACCCTGCGGTCATGGGACCCCATCTGTTTATGTTCGCGGAAAAATGACTTTAACCAGCCTTGCAAGGGTATTTCGCCATGGTAAGCAGCGATAATGCGAACGGCATACCGGAGCTGGTTGTCGTATTTCATAATTCGAGGAGCGCCTTCACCGGGTCCTTTCCGAATAGGAGCTGTTCGGGGGCTTCGAGCAGCTCCTTTATGCGCACGAGAAAGCTTACCGATTCCCGGCCGTCTATAATGCGGTGGTCATAGCTGACCGCCAGGTACATCATGGGGCGGGCAACGATCTGGCCGTTGACGACGACGGGCCTTTCCTCGATCTTGTGCATACCCAGGATCGCCGACTGAGGTATATTGATGATCGGCGTGGACATGAGGCTTCCGAATACGCCGCCATTGGTGATCGTGAATGTCCCTCCCTGCATCTCTTCCATGCTCAGTTTATTGTCCCGGGCCTTCGTGGCCAATTCGACGACCTTCTTCTCTATTTCGCCCATGCTAAGGCTCTCTGCATTGCGGATGACCGGCACCACGAGGCCTTTAGGAGCCGATACGGCGATGGAGATGTCGCAATAGTCATGGTAGACCAGTTCATCGCCGTCAATATAGGCGTTGACGGCAGGCCATTCCTGCAGGGCATAACAAACGGCCTTGGCAAAAAAGCTCATGAAGCCCAAGCCAACCCCGTGCTTTTCCTTGAACTTATCCTTGTACTTTGCGCGGAGCGCCATGATATGGCTCATATCCACCTCGTTAAAGGTGGTCAGCATGGCAGTCGTATTTTTCGCCTCCACCAGGCGGCGGGAAACCGTCTTCCGCAGGTTGCTCATCTTCTCCCGACGTTCGTTGCGTCCAAACAAAGGCTTGCCAGGAAGTCTGCCGGGATGGCTCAGCGCCTCCAGCACGTCCTGCTTGAGTATTTTACCGCCGGCGCCGGATGGAACGATGGCGCCCGCGTCGATCTTGTTGTCTGATAACATGGCTGCGGCTACGGGTGTCGCCCTGATGGAACCGGAGCCCGCGGAG
The DNA here is from genome assembly GCA_030706735.1 of Bacteroidota bacterium. Taxonomy (GTDB): domain Bacteria; phylum Bacteroidota; class Bacteroidia; order Chitinophagales; family Chitinophagaceae; genus Puia. The sequence continues at coordinate 57,447 of JAUZNZ010000006.1, forward strand.
GGCTGCCCGTCGGAGCCGGCAGTAGGCTGGCCGGTCTGGGAGGGAACAGGGCTCGACGTTGCTGCGACCGGTGCGGCAGACTCTTTCCTGGGACCAGAGGCATTGCTGCCGTTTGCAGAAACCGCCGCTGCGGATCCAGCCCCCTCGGGTTTGCCTTCCGGGCGCGGCGCCGTTTCATCGATCTGAGCCACCACATCCCCTATCTTCAAGGTATCGCCTTCTTTACCGACCGTTTTCAGGACACCAGCCTTTTCCGCATTGACCTCGAAGGTGGCCTTCTCGCTTTCCAATTCTGCGATGACCTCGTCGCGGTCCACATAGGCGCCTTCCTGCCTCAGCCATTTTACCAGCGTCACTTCACTGATGGATTCGCCAACTGCAGGAACTTTAATGTCGATCATTGTAGTCGATTTGATAAAGGCAAATATAGTTATTAGCGCGCATCAAATGGTGAATGCCGTTTCGATGATCTCTGCCTGTTCCTGGGCATGGACCTTCGCGTATCCGGTGGCAGTGGCCGCGCTGGGCTGCCGGCTAATAACGCCGTAGTTGATCGTCTTGAGGTTCATTTGGAGGAAAGAGGCTGCGCCCATATTCAGGGGCTCTTCCTGCACCCAGAACCAGGTGGCGGCCTGGCTGTATTTCTTGTATAGGTCTTCCAATTGGTGAACAGGCAACGGGTACAACTGCTCGAGGCGGATAATGGCCACATCCCTGCGCTGGTCCTTCTGTTGCCTCTCGGCCAGGTCGAAATACACCTTGCCGCTGCAAAATAATACTTTCTTCACCTGTCCGGCATCGGCATCTTCAATGAATGGGTCGTCCAGCACTTCCCTGAAACCCCCGCTGGTGAAATCTTCCAGTTTCGAATACGTACCCGGGTGGCGCAAATTCGCTTTTGGCGAGAAGTTGATCAGCGGCTTACGGAATGGCCAGGCGAGCTGTCTCCTGAACGCATGGAAGAGGTTCGCGGTTGTCGTGATATCCGTAACGACCATGTTCAATTCGGCGCACATCTGTAAAAAGCGTTCCATCCTGGCGCTGCTGTGCTCGGGACCCTGTCCTTCGTAGCCATGTGGCAGCAAAAGCACGACGCCGCTCATACGCTGCCATTTCTGTTCTGCGGCGGCAATGAACTGGTCGATGACAGTCTGGGCGCCATTGCTGAAGTCCCCGAACTGGGCCTCCCACATGACCAGGGTATTGGGTGTCGCCAGGGCGTACCCATACTCAAAGCCAAGCACGGCATACTCGCTGAGCAGGGAATTGTAGATCATGAATTCGCCCCTGGCATCGGGAATCCTGCTGAGGCGGTTATACGATTCTTCGGAATTCTCGTCCTGCAACACCGCATGCCGGTGTGAGAACGTGCCGCGTTGAACGTCCTGTCCGCTCATCCGCACGTTCTTCGCCTCAAGCAGGAGGCTGCCGTATGCAAGCAATTCGCCCGATGCCCAATCGACCTTTCCTTCTTCGGTGAATAATTTAATCTTGTCCTGCAGCAGTTTTTCGACTTTTCGTAAGGGCTTGAAATTATCGGGCCATTTCATGATCGCGTCGAAAACCTTCCGGAAATCCGCCTCGCTGATCGCGGTGACAGGGGACTGGTCGAAATCCGCCAAAGTCGCTTTGCGGAGGCTCCTCCACCACAATTCGGGTTGCTGGTAGGTATATGGGAGGGGGCGCTGCTTCACTTCATCGAGGCGCTCTTGCAGGTCGGCCCAGAATTTCTTCTCCATTTCCCTGGCGAGGTCCTTTGCGTCACCTTCCCCATTCTCCATCAGGAATTGCGTATAGACTTCCCTCGGGTTGGGATGTTGATCGATCAGCGCGTACAGGTGGGGCTGCGTGAATTTCGGATCGTCCCCTTCATTGTGGCCATGACGGCGATAGCAGACCATATCGATGAATATGTCCGCATTGAACTCCTGGCGATAGCGCGTTGCAATGTCGGCACATTTCACGACAGCTTCCGCATCATCGCCGTTGACGTGCAATACCGGGGCATGAATAGCGGCTGCCAGCGACGTGCAATAATCGGAACTGCGCGCGTCGTCGAAATCGGTGGTAAAGCCGATCTGGTTATTGATCACGAAGTGCATGGTGCCGCCAGTATAGTAACCTTTCAGGTCGCTCATCTGCAGGACTTCATAGACGATGCCCTGGCCTGCCATGGAGGCGTCCCCGTGAATAAGAATGGGCAGGATCTTGTCAAATTCGCTGCGATACATCACGTCCGCCTTCGCCCTTGCGAAACCAACTACGACCGGGTCAACGGCCTCCAGGTGAGAGGGATTCGGCATAAGCTTTAAATGCACCGTCTGGTTCTGATCGGATTGGACCTCGCTGCCGTACCCCATATGGTATTTCACGTCGCCGCTGCCCATGGTCTGGTCCAGTTTGGCAGTTCCTTCGAACTCGCTGAAAATTTGCTCGTAGGTCTTGCCCATGATATTGGCCAGCACGTTCAGGCGACCGCGATGCGCCATGCCGATTATGACCTCCTGGACTCCGTTGGCGGAAGCCGTATTAATGATGGTATCCAGGGCGGGTATGGTGGTTTCGCCGCCTTCCAGCGAAAAGCGCTTCTGGCCGATATACTTGGTATGGAGAAACTTTTCGAACATAACCCCGTTGTTAAGCTTATCCAGAATGCGTCTTTTTTTGGCAAGAGGGATCGGTTCGAGGAATTTCTTTTCCATTTCCGTCGTCAGCCAGTCAATCTTCACCTGGTCGCTGATATATTTAAATTCGATACCGACGTGTTCAGCATAACATTGTTGAAGGTGCTGCAAAATCTGCCGGAGGCTCGTGGTGCCCAGGCCGATAAGGTTGCCTGCAAAAAAATTCTTATCCAGGTCTTCCCCGGTAAAGCCGAAAAAAGCGAGGTCGAGATTCGCCCCACGGTCCTTGCGCTGGCGGATGGGATTGGTCTTGGCGATGAGATGCCCTTTATTCCGGTACCCCAGGATCAGGCGGTAGGCGCCCAGCTCCTTTTTCCAGTCCACTCCGTCGGCGGTCGTCAGGGTAGCCGTGCCATTGGCCACAGCGGTCTTGCCGGCAGGTGCATAAGTTCCGTTGGTACCTGCTGTAACACCGGATGTACCATTGGCAGCCTTTCCCTGCGTAACCGCAAAATCAAAGCCTTCGAAAAATTTCCGGAATTCGGGATCTACGGCGCCGGGATCCCTGACGAAATCCTGGTAAAGTCCCTCAATGTACGCAGGATGGGAGTTCGTAATGAACGAGAAGTCCTTCATAGAAATGCTGCTTGACGATTGATTGCAGAATAGCTTACAAATATCGTTCAAAATTCCTCACAGAGAGGCAGGGACTGTCCCGATTTTACCATTTCTTTAAACCGGAGGACCCCGAGCCCATTTGTTTGCAACCATTTGATTTTGAGGAAGTACCGAGCTCACTGTCCGAAATCTGGCGGTTTTGGCTCATTGGATTTGGAATTTACGGAGGGTGGGGCTACCTTTGCCGTCCTAAAATTGTCGAGTGTATGGCAAATCATAAAGCCACCAAGAAAGATGTCAGGCAGGCTACCAAGCGGAGGGATCGCAACCGTTACTACGGCAAGACGACCCGGAATGCTATCCGTGAGTTAAGGGATGTAAAGGCGAAGAAAGAGGCGGGTGAGAAGCTGCCGGAGGTTTCATCCATGATCGACAAACTGGCCAAGAAAGGCATTATCCACAAGAATAAGGCCGCCAATCTGAAAAGGAAGCTAGCCCGGAAAGTGAATGGCTTAGCTGCCGCTAAATAGGCTATTCTCAACTAGTTAATATAGAAGCATCCTTTGGGATGCTTTTTTTGTAGGGGGGCGGAGGTGAACGAAGGTCTTGTCGTAAATTCCCGAAAAATACGTTCCATGCGCCTCGCCATCCTGTCATTTTTCCTGTTCATCGGATCTTTCCCTTCCTATTCGCAGCCTCTTGTGACGCCTTTCGAGAGGTCCGGTGGCAAGGAGACGACCACCTATTTTGAATGCATCGATCTTTATAAGCAGCTGGACAAAATCTCCCCAAAGTTATCCATCCGCGAGATGGGGTTGAGCGACGCGGGTTACCGCTACCATGTCGTACTTTATTCCAATGACGGCATAACCGATCCGGCCGCCTGGCACCGGAAGCACAAGATCGTACTGATGATCAATAATGGCATTCATCCTGGCGAGCCCGACGGCATCGACGCCAGCATGCTCCTGTTGCGCGATCTCGTCTTTAATAAGGTCGCCCTGCCCGACAATGTAGCCCTGGCCGTGATCCCCCTATATAATATCGGAGGCGCGCTGAACCGCAATTCCTTTTCCCGGGTCAATCAAAACGGACCGGTGAGCTATGGGTTCCGCGGGAACGCGCAAAATCTCGATCTAAACCGCGACTTCACCAAATGCGATTCGCGGGATGCGCGCTCCTTTTCCCTCATCTTCCATTGGGTAGACCCCGAGATCCTGGTCGATAACCATGTGAGCGATGGCGCCGACTATCAATACACTATGACCTTGCTAAGCTCACAATGGAACAAGCTCGGCGGCGAGCTTGGCGCCTTTTTGCACGACGTTCTCCAACCTGCGCTGGGCGCCGGCATGGAAAAAAGAGGATGGCCGATGACGCCCTACGTGAATTTCGAGGATGGCAGTCCGGAGAATGGATGGGAGGCTTTCTACGATACACCCCGATACTCCTCGGGTTATGCCACCCTGTCCCATACCATAGCGTTCATGCCGGAAACGCACATGCTGAAGCCGTTCCATGACCGCGTGCTGGCGACCTATGCGTTGTTGGAGACCATGATCGCGCAGGCCTCGATCCATGCGCAGGAGATCATCGAAAAAAGAAAGAAGGATGCAGCGGCGGATATCCGCGCGGCCGAATTGCCGCTGGCCTGGAAGCCCGACAGCACGCGGTTCGATCTTATCCCATTCAAAGGGTATGAGGCGGAGCACAAGACCAGCGAGGTAACCGGTCTCCCGCGCCTGTTTTACGACCACGCCAGGCCATCCGAAAAGCAAGTGAAATTCTACGACTATTTCAGGCCCACGCAATTCGTTTCCGTTCCAAGGGCCTATATCCTTCCACAAGGCTGGCACGAGGTCGCCGACCTGCTCGAACTGAATGGCGTCCGGATGCGGCATTTGCCGACGGATACCATGATCGATGCCGAGGCGTATCATATAGAGGACTACAACAGTTCCCCAAGAGCCTATGAGAAACATCATCGCAATACCAGCACGAAGGTGACCGCCATCCGTCAGCAGATCCGCTGTCTCAAGGGTGATTATTACATCCCTACCGATCAGACCGCGCGAAGATTTCTTACAGAGATGTTGGAACCGACCGGCGATGATTCTTATTTTTCATGGAATTTCTTCGACGCGGTATTGCAGGAGAAGGAGGGGTATAGTGACTACCGCTGGGAAGACATTGCCGCCGCATGGCTGAAGGAACATCCCGGATTGCGTGAACAGCTGGAAGAGAAAAAAAGATCGGAGGCCTCATTTGCAAAGGACCCGGAGGCGCAATTGTATTTTATTTATCGACATTCTCCCTATTATGAACCGGCGCATTTACGCTATCCTGTTTACCGCATTCCCATCGAGGAGGGCCTGTCTGCCGGCCCGGGCGATCCGCATATCCACTATGAAGGCCGGATTGGGCGGAGGAATGGAGCCGCCTTGTTCTATTGGGCCGGAACGTCGGCTACCGTCAACTTTTCGGGAACAGGGCTTTCGGCCGAAATGGAAGACGCCGACACCTCCAACTATTACAATGTCATTGTCGACGGGTCGTTCTTCGCCAGGATCCATACGGACAGGATCAGGCAAAATTATGTCCTGGTATCCGGATTGCCTGATGGAAGGCATACATTGAGCTTGTTCAAGCGCACGGAATTATATGGCGGCCCCACCAGTTTCTATGGATTCCTGCTGGATAAAGGCGGCAAATGGCTCGATCCGCCTTCCCGTCATAAGAAGATCGAGTTTTACGGCAATTCCATTACCTGCGGCTATGCCGACGAAGACTCCAGCGGGAGGGACAGGGGCGTCGGTCGTTTCGAAAACAATTATGTCAGTTATGCGGCCCTTACCGCACGACATTTCGACGCCGATTATACCTGCATCGCTAAAAGCGGCATCGGGATCACGGTCAGCTGGTTCCCATTGATCATGCCCGAAATGTATGACCGTCTCGATCCATCGGATCCGACCAGCAAGTGGGACTTTTCCTCTTATCGCCCCGACCTGGTCGTCATCAATTTATTCCAGAACGATTCGTGGCTGGTGGAAAAGCCCGACCATGATCAGTTCAGAGCCAGGTTCGGCACGGTAAAACCCGATTCAGGCAATATGATCCATGCTTATTCGTCCTTTTTGAAAAGTTTGCGCGCCAAGTACCCCGGTATTCCGATCATCTGTTCATTGGGCAGTATGGATGCCACGCGGGAGGGCTCCCCCTGGCCGGGCTATATCAGGTCGGCAGTGAATGCATCGGGGGACAAAAAGATATTCACACATTTTTTCCCATATAAAGGCACTCCCGGCCATCCCAGTACGGCAGAACAAAAGATGATGGCGGAGAGTCTGATCCATTTTATCGAACAAACATTCAAATGGTGATCTATGAAAAGGTACTATTTTTCCATCGCCGCGTTCCTTCTCTTTCATGCCGTCCTGGTTGCTCAGGATCGCGCCGATAGCGTGATGCCTGTACGGGGACTTTGCATTGATATTCCGCGTCCCGCGGGAGTAGACTCGTTTGTGCGGTTTATCGACCGGGAATTGCCCTCGCGTAAGGTGAACACCTTAATCCTGCTCGTGGATTATCGTTATCAGTTCAAGAGCCACCCGGAGCTGACCGACAGTTTTGCCATCTCCGGGCAGGACGCGAAGAAAATTGTCCGCGCGTGTGCGAATCATCATATCCGCATCGTTCCGCAGATCAATATGCTGGGGCATCAGGGCTGGGAAGAGCGGCCTGGAAAATTATTGCAGGTTTATCCGCAGTTCGATGAGACCCCCTGGGTGAAGAATCCGGTCAAATATGTCTGGCCCAATGACGACAACCTGTATTGCCGTAGTTACTGCCCACTCGCGCCCGGGCTGCACGAGATCCTGTTCGCCGTGATCGATGAGCTCTGCGATGCCTTCGAAACGAATGCCTTTCATGCCGGCATGGACGAGGTATTTTACCTGGGCGAGGACAAGTGCCCGCGATGCGCCGGAATGGACAAGGCTGTGCTGTTTGCGAATGAAGTGAGAATGTTTCACGATCATCTGGCTGGCAAAGGCCGTGAATTGTGGATCTGGGGCGACAGGTTGCTGGACGGCAAAACAACGGGACTGGGACTCTGGGAAGCCAGCTATAATAACACCTATCGGGCGGTCGATCTGATCCCCCGCGACGTAGTGATCTGCGACTGGCATTACAATCGCGCCGACAAGACGGCCGTCTTTTTTGCCATGAAAGGCTTACGGGTCGTCTCCTGTCCCTGGAGACAACCAGGTATCGGCGTAGCACAGGTCAACGATATGCTTGCATTCCGGCAGGAATCTACCCCGGAAATGAAGGACCGGTTCCTGGGTATTGTCGAAACGACCTGGTCGCGAACGGATCTTTTCCTCAAGGGGTTTTATGGAACCTTGCCGCCCGCAGAGGGCAGGCCGGGAAAAGACAATGGGGAGAATACTCCCTGGAGTTGCTTTAAGGCCGTGTTTTCCAGGATCAACGAGTTGACAAAATGATGGGTGGGGACGTGCCTTTCCTGAGGGGTCGCGTGGTATAGCCTTTGCATAGATTTATGGTATGAAAGCAGTACAAATCCATCATTACGGCGGCCCCGAAGAATTAAAGTATGAGGACGCCGACGATCCCGTCATCAATCCGGACGATGTGCTGATCCGGGTGCATGCCACCAGTGTCAATCCCGTGGATTGGAAGATCCGAAACGGCGCGCGGAAAGAGCAGGGCTCCGCCCATTTTCCCCTGATCCTGGGATGGGACGTCTCCGGCGTCATTGAACGGGCCGGCGCCCGGGTGAAAGGATTCAACGAAGGAGATGAGGTATATGGGCGACCTGATCCGGGCCGAAACGGCGCCTATGCGGAATACATCGCGGTCCGCGCCAGCGAGATCGCCCTAAAGCCCAAGACGCTTGACCATTCGGTGGCTGCCGCAGTCCCCCTGGCCGGCCTGACTGCCTGGCAAGGATTATTCGATCATGGAAAGTTGAAAGCCGGACAAAAGGTCCTTATCCATGGCGCCGCAGGAGGCGTAGGCACCATGGCGGTGCAGCTCGCGAAATGGAAGGGGGCCTATGTGATCGGGACGGCGGCGAAGGACAATATCGATTTTCTGAAAGAGTTGGGTGCGGACGAGGTGATCGATTATCAGGCAGAACGTTTTGAAGAAAAATTAACAGATCTCGACCTGGTATTCGATACGATCGGCGGCGAAGTACAAGCCAGATCACTGAACGTATTAAAGCCTGGCGGCACCATTGTCAGCACGGTAGGAATCCGGGACAAGGAAATGGTGAAATCCAAAGGACTGCATGGCGAACAGTATATGGCGCAGTCCGACCCCGAACAACTCAGGCAGTTGGCTCACCTGATCGATCAGGGCAAGCTCATACCGGTCATCGCAAGAACGATGCCCCTGAAAGAGGCTGCTCAGGCGCAACAGATCAGCGAAGAGGGGCATACCCGGGGGAAGATCGTTCTCAAGGTCAGCGATGGCCCGAGGGGCGACCGGCTGGATACCCGATGATCGCCGGAAAAAAGAATAGCCAGGACAATCAAACCTAATGCCCTCCGATATGGCGACAGAACTAAAAAGATTCCCCGTAGACAATCAGGAACAGGCTTTCGAGCTCATCACCAAATTGAGCCAGCAATATCATTTGCAGCAAGATGCAAACCGACATCAATTCCATGTCTCCAATGACCGGTATTCCGCATACTATGATGCGGAGGAGCGCGTCGTGAAGATCGAGGCCATTCATCCCCATGTGACGCAAGAGCAAATCAGGGAATTCCTGATGGAATTCCCGCCGTTCCTTTAATTAATGGCCGAATAAACTATTGCAGCACTTTTATCGTTCCTGCTCCATTGTAGGAATGATATTCACCATTGTACATCGCGTCCGCGCTGACGGGCCCCATTCGATAGATTCCCGGCGATACGGCACGGACGGCATAGTAGTAAACCTGCTTGTTATCATTCAGGTCAAGGAACAGGTTGATGCGGTCATCACGTACGTCGAGGGCCGTGGGTGAATCTCCATCCTTGATCCAATCCATTCCCGGTATATCCTTCGTGCGGGGATTTTCGATCTCGAAGCCGGCCGGGAGAAGGTCTGTGATCACTACGTTGCTGATATCCGTGCTGTATGTCTTCTCCAGCGTGAGTTGGACGATCACCAGGTCATTTTGTTTGAACGTGTTGCCGTAAATGGGTTTGCCAAAGCGGTCAAAGAAACGTTTGCGGACTTTCAGATAATTGTCTTCTTCCTTATATGCGCCGCTTGCGGAGATCCCTTCGACCTCCCAGAAGTAGTACAAGCTGCCGCTACCCCTGGTTACGATCTCCCGGTTACTCCCGTTCAACTCCTGCGTTCCCAGCTTTAGCGGATTGCCGTTCATCGTTCCGACCGTGCGGCCATCGACACGGATGTCTGCGGTCGCGGTCGACTGGCCCGCCTTTCTGGCGATCTTGCCCAGGGCGAGGAAGCTGAATGCCAGTTCCTGCGTGCTAAACCAGTATCGTTGAGCCAGCTTGTCGGAGACATGTCTGGCCATGACGCCGATCTGCGGGTTATCCGGATCCACGTCCAGCAGCACGTTCAACGCCAGGGATTCGTCCCGGATATCCGAGTAAAAGCTGCCTCCTGTCTGGGCCACTGATTCCTCGCCGGCAAATTGTGCGGGAAGGAACTCGCGGAAGCTTTTTTTATCGCCCGCCAGGGCATATGCGGCAGAGAGCAGGTATTTGCAATCCAGGCTGAGTAAGGCGGGATTGGACTTATAATAATTCATCACACTGACATTCGGTCTACCCGCCAGTGCGAGTACGTAGAGACCATAGGATACCTCTTTCGGCGCGATCTTCCTGTTCTGGTCGCGGTTATAATAATAGGTGATCGTTTCCCGGTTCTTCAGCCGGTTATTGATATAGCCGAGCATGGTCTCGAGCAGTCCCTTATCTACGTCGAATCCTGCCCTTTGGGCCTCCAGAAGGAAGTGCGCAGAATAGATCGTCGCCCACCAATTCTCGGTTCCTTCATTGTCCCAGAGTGTGACTGCGCCACTGTACAATTGCCGCATTTTGATCTTCCGGATCGCTTCGAGGATATTTCCGTTAGCGGATGCCCGTTGGCCGGGGCTATTTTCCCTTCGGACCAGATCGGCCAGATCGCCATAGTACAATTGCGGAAAGGCGATTGACACCGTCTGTTCCGTGCAGCCATATGGATACTCGACCAGCCAGCCCAGGTATTTCGATAATTTGATCGCGGGAGAGCGACTAACCACCAGCTTATAGCCGATGCTGGAAGGGATAAAGTCGCCGGGACCCATCGTCAACGGCTGACTGGCGCCACCATTTACCGTACCACTGCCGGTTATCTTCTGCAGGCCCGCTGCCGGCCTTACTCCTATCTCGGTCTCATCGGTAAAGGTCTCGCCCATGCTCTTCACTTCCACGTTCACCTTACCTGTTCCGATCGAAGGAGGAGCCACCAGGTGGAAACTGGCGCGGCCCTCGCTGTTGGCGGACAGATTCAGCGACTGCTCACTTTCCCCAGTCAGGCGCAGGGTCCCGCTGACTTTCAGGCGCGCCATCGCAGAAGCCGCACCCGAAGTGGTATTGGTGATCGTTACGGGAACAATAACCGTATCCCCCGGGCTAAGGAACCTGGGCAGCGCGGTACTCAATACGATCGGATCTGCTACCGTCATGTTGGACTCTTTTGAACCAAAGCGTTCATTGCGGTAGGCCACCGCCATTAGCCTGACCTGGCCGGAAAATTGAGGGATGTCGAATTCAAAATCCGCTTCTCCGCTGCCGTCCGCCTGTCTGATGCCGCTCCAATACGAAACGATCTTTATACGCTTGGCCGGCATGGGATTAACTCTCTTTTTCATATCGCTCTCCGCATCACCGCCGGTGCTGCTGAGGCTTGGCCGGACCTCAGGGAAGAGCAGGGGATACAGATCATAGCCGGATACTTCCAGGGCCCGTTTGGCGTAGAACCAGGCGTAGGGGTCAGGGGAGGCAAAATCGGAGATCTGCAGGACCCCGTTGTCCACAGCGGCCAGCGTAACCATGCTCCCCGGAGCCGCCCTTACCTTGATCTTCTGATGCGTGTGCGACCGGACCTTCTCCTGCGCCAGTATCTCTACGGGGATCCGGCGATCTTTCTCTTCCACCTTCACGGACTGGAAGCCGTGAGCCACGGTCAGCGGGATGTCAGACATTTCATGCGGCTTGATGAGGGTGGCCGTAATGTACACATTGGGGATCATTTCCGCGTTGAGCGGCAGGGTAAGCGAGACCGAGCGACTGGCCACGTCGACGTATTGATAAGATACCACTTTATCCGTCTCGAGGGAGACCAGCATCCTGCCGCTGAATGGCGTTTTGAATAAGGCCACCACGCTCTCGCCGGCATAATAGGAGGATTTATCGAGGCTGATATCGACATGACCTTCATTGTTCACTCCGAACGAGGAATTATCCCCGCCCCATGAACCATAGCTGTAGAATCCTTTGCTGACGTAACTCGTTGCACCGGGGACGGAGATCCGCAGTTCATAGTCTCCCGGCGAACGGGGAACAAATGAATACGTCGTTTTGTCTCCTCCGACGGTAATGATGCCGGAGCTAATCAATTTGTCCTCCTTCTGGGACTCATACCGAAAATAGCTTCCACTCTTTGTCAGCACAGTGCGGTATTCGTGCTTGACCACCTGTACCCTGGCGGCGACGCCATTCAACAGCTTCCCGCTTCTGTCGAGAGCAATCACCGGGAACCGGACGGTTTGATTCAGGGGGTAGTAGTAATATCCATCATCGGCTACGCCGAAGAAGACCGGCTGGGTAAAGATATCGACGGAGGTGCTTCGACTGACGGGCCGGCCCGTCTCATCGAAAACGGTTGCAAAGAAGGTAGCCTGTAACAAACCCAGGTTCTTATAGAGATCGGGCACCTCGTATTTTTCAATCGCGTCTCCGTGATCGTCGGTTTTGCCTTCCCTGACCACCTTGTCGAATGATGCGCCGTCGGTGGACAAGCCAAAATCATAGTTGGTGAAATTTTTTGGATTGAAGGACCGCTGTTTGACCTGGATCTCGCATTCGTAGTTGCGGTTGGAGGCCGGGGGGCCGAAGAAATTCACCGCATGAATGTGCAGCCTTGAGACATCACCCCCTTCAAGGAATGACTTATCGAGGCTGGCGGTCACTTTGATCCGGTCCGGCACGAACTCTTCTATCCTGAAGGGTTGGGTGGCAAGCAGTACGTCGTTGGACGTATAGACTTCGAGCGAATAGCTCCCTGTAATGGCGGCCTCCGCAATATCCACGCTGCCTTCCAGCGAGCCCTGGTCGTTCAGGTTCTTTCGGAAGGTCTTTAGTTCCTTGCCGTTCGGCAACAGGAACTTCAACTTCACGGGCAGGTCTCCCGGGGATCGCCACCGGCGGTCACGCACAATGACTGAAAAATTGACACGTTCGCCGGGTCGATAGATATCCCTTTCCGGATATATGAAGGCATCGAGCCCGGTGCTATTGCTGCGCTTGCCTCCCACTTCAAAGCGGGACATATTGACCTTCGTCGTGCCGAATGGCAGGTAATTAAAGTCTTCCGCCGTCTTGGCGATGATCATGGCGGGGCGGAACCCAACCATATCTTTGCGGGTGTAGCTGATCTCGGCAACGCCGTCGGCGCCGGTAGCCGCCGTTCCCAATAGTTGGTTGTTGGCCCCGTAGGCGATGATATTGACTCCCGGCAAAGCCGCTGCATTCTTGATCGAATTGGCAAATACGAAGATCCTGTCACTGCCTTGTTTGGCGATGAGCCCGATGTCGGACAAAGACACGAACCGGCTGTCTTTCACCCAATAATTTTTCGTGGACCGGATCATGACGTGATAGATGCCTTTGAAGTCCGGTAATTTGTCGGAAATTTTGAAATTGAAGAGGCGGTTACTTCCGTTGCGCTGCAAGGACCGGGTATCCACCTCCTGCTCGTAGATCACGTCCCCGAGCGTGGCATCGCCATTGTCGCCTTCATAATAGTCGCCGCGATACCCCTCCTCGTCACCCTCCGATCCCTCGTCAGCCGCGGGACGTTTGCTGGTCTCCGCGGGTGTATAACCGTAACGGGTCGCCGCCAGGAGGTTGTTCTCATAGATCTTGGATATCACCACCTTGACCTTCGGGACGTTGACGATCTTCACTTCAATGTTCTGCGCCCCCTTGCCGGACAGGTAGATGCCCTTGTCGTTTGCAAAACTGACGGAAGGCGCCAGCTGGCCGAATGTGATATTCTTATTATATTCTTCGTGCAATATGCCTCCGATCCGGCCACGCAAGCCCCGGGAAAGGGTAAGGTCATAGCTTTTTTCCTGGTCAAAATTATCGCTTCGGATCAGGAAACCATCATCGGTCGGTTCAACGGTGAATTTCACCGCAGGGTCCAATTTAATGAAGGCCGCCAGCCCGGTCGCGACCACCTGCTGACTGGTAGAGACTTTCAATACGCCGCTCTCTCCGTCATGTTCCGTAGTCACGTCGTTGATCTGCAATACGAAGGGAGAGGGGATATTGGTCTGCGTCTCCGTCTTGACCTGGCTTCCGTTGGAGCCTCCTTCAGGGACTAGTCCCTTATCGATGGATATTTTCGCATCGTAGGTTTTGTCCTCCATCTTCAGATTGAGCAACTGAAGAGTTATCTTATCGTCTGCGGATAATGTCTGAAGCGCGTAAGCAACGGGTTGGCCGCCCACCTGGATCTGCAATTTCTCCTTCAGACTGGCGGGGTTGACCCGGTAATTGAAATACAGGTCGACCTGCGGGATCGCCGTGGCATTGCTTTGATCCTGTTGCACCCAGGTGACGTTCGTGCTGGCGAGTTTCAGGTCAGGCGTATGGAAGGTAAGGTCATCCGCCTTTTTGATCCGTCCGTAGGAACTATGCTGAAGGACATCATTTCTCACGGTCGCGTGAAAGGTAGTTGCAGGGGATAGAGGCGTAGCCGGCGAGAAGACGAGTTCGTCCGTTTGCTCCCAGCGGAAGCGACCCGGTAGCTTCGGTTCGAACGTGATATACTCGGTAGAATCCCAGCGGTCAAGGAGTGAATCGGTCACCAGGGACTTGTCGAAACGAAAGACGAGATTGCCCAGCGGGGGAACTTCATCCCGGGCATTTGTAAATTCGAGGTTAACGATGCTCCGGTTACAGCCGGACAAAAAAATAACAACCGAAACGGTTGCCAGCAAACGGGCATGCATATGCATATAGAGGTCTGGTTTGAAGATGTTTAGGAAGCTGGTTTGAAAAACCGCTGTTAATATACAAAAAGCAATAAAATACCATTCCGAATTCTTTCGGGAGCCCGAGGCATGGGCACGCGGAGACGCAAAGGACCCGGGGCAACTTCTTACAGGCAAGTTGCCGGCCAGTGGAACCTCGCTGGCATTATTTGATGTAAATTAGCTAGGGGGGGTGAATGTCGGAGTTCATATCGGGGAGAAAAAATTCCCGGATAAATGTACATCAAGCCCAGCCCGGTTTGCAATAGCCGGTACGATAAGAATTTGTTAAACCCCGAAAAAATACTGTACCACGGTGTAGGTTGCCATTTGAAAGTTTATGAAAAAGCCCCCCGACCTGGTTAAGCGACTATTCAGCCGGCGCACAGGCAAGCGGCTGCTGGTCTCCATGGCAGCCCTGTTCCTTGCCTTCTTGTTCCTGAATTGGATCTTCCCTCTGCCGGACCGGATCGAATATTCCACGATCATCACAGACAGCAGGGGTGAAGTCATTCATGCCTTCCTGACCAGCGATCAGCAATGGCGGATGAAAACAGATCTGAGCGAGATCTCCCCGCTGTTGCGCAGGACTATTGTGGAAAAAGAGGACAAGTATTTTTATTATCATCCGGGCATCAATCCCTTTGCCATGGTCAGGGCCTTGTTCAAGAATGGCTGGAGGATGAGACGCACTTCCGGGGCGTCGACGATCACCATGCAGGTAGCCAGGGCGCTGGAGCCGAAGAAGCGAACCTACTGGAACAAACTCAGGGAGATATTCAGGGCCCTTCAGCTGGAATGGAAATACAGTAAGGACGAGATCCTTCAGATGTACCTGAACAAGGTTCCATACGGAGGTAACATCGAGGGAGTGAAGTCGGCGTCCATATTCTATTTTTCGAAGAACCCCGATCATCTTTCTCTGGCAGAGATCACCGCCCTGTCTATTATTCCCAACCGTCCATCTACCCTGGTGCCGGGAAAAAATAATGACCTGATCGTGGAGGAGAGGAACAAATGGTTGCGCGAGTTCGCGAGGGAGAAGGTCTTTTCCGAAAGGGAGATCGCCGATGCGCTGAAGGAGCCGCTGACCGCAGTCCGGGGAAACGCGCCCCATTTCATCCCGCACCTTGCATGGAAACTGAAGAAGCAGGGAACCGGAGATATTATCCGGACGCCCATCGAGCTGAACACACAACGAAAGATAGAAAAACTCGTCAAGGATTATTCGCGGCAACTTGCCCTGAAGAATATCCATAATGCGGCCGTGATCGTAATCAACAATGCCACCCACCAGGTGATCAGCTATACGGGCTCTGCGGATTTCAAAGATACGACAGACGGCGGCCAGGTGAACGGGGCGAGTGCCGTCCGCCAACCAGGCAGTACGCTAAAGCCGCTGTTATACGGCTTGTGCATCGATGAGGGTCTGCTCACGCCCAAAATGGTCATCAATGACGTCCCCGTGAACTATCAAGGATATGCGCCCGAGAATTATGACCGAAAATTCCGCGGATATACGACCATGGAATTTGCGCTGGAACATTCGCTGAATATTCCAGCGGTGAAAAGTCTGAAGATGCTCGGCAAGGATAAGCTGATTGGAAAGTTGGCCGTTTGCGATTTCGGACAGGTCAGGAAAGATCAAAAAAAACTGGGGTTGTCGATGATCCTTGGGGGCTGCGGCGCAACGCTCGAAGAACTCACGGGACTCTACTCCGTTTTCGCCAATGAAGGGATATACTACCGGCCAGTCTACCGGATCGATGATACGATGCAGGTCAGAAAGGAACGGTACGGCGATACGGCAGTGCACGTCAGGCACGGGGGGGGCCAGCGGATATTAAGTCCCGCAGCCACCTTCATGATCAACGAGACCTTGTCAAAAGTCAATCGCCCGGATTTCCCGCTCAACTGGGAGAGTACCATGCACCTGCCAAAGATCGGGTGGAAAACAGGCACCTCTTATGGCCGCCGGGACGCGTGGAGCATTGGCTATAATAAGCGCTACACAGTTGGTGTATGGATCGGGAACTTTTCCGCTACGGGCGTCCCTGAATTAAGCGGCGCCAGTGTAGCCACTCCGTTGTTGTTCACCGTCTTCAATACCATCGACTATGACGATGACCAACCCTGGTACAGTCAGCCAAAGGACTGCGACCTGCGGATAGTTTGTTCCGAGACGGGGCTGCCGCCGGCAGATCACTGTACCAACCTTGTTACCGACTATTTCATCCCACTGGTATCCCCTTCGAAAAAATGCGACAATATGCAGGAGGTTATGGTCTCACCGGACGAAAAGATCTCCTATTGCCGGCTATGTGCGCCACCAAGCGGATACAAAAAAAAATTATATAAACTGATCGCCCCCGAGATGAAGGAATATTTCGAGGAGAACGGCATTGCCTTCCAGCAGATCCCCAAGCATAATCCGCAGTGCGAAAAGGTATTTCGCGAGGGTGGGCCGGTAGTAGTCTCCCCGGCAAATGGGAATGAATACCTGATCAGTAAAAAGGACCCCGAGCCCTTACAGCTGCGATGCCGGGTGAGCAATGACGTGGCCAAGGTCTATTGGTATATCAACAACAAGTTTTATCGCTCCACTCCGGCGGGCAGCAGGCAATTCTTCATTCCGGAGGAGGGACCCGTAAAGATCTCCTGCACGGACGATAAGGGGAGGAACCGGGATGTCTGGATCAGGGTGAGGTATGTTAATTTGTGAGTGATAGGATTGTCCCTGCCTAAGAGGCCCAATTCAGGCTATTGCCAATTATCTTCCAGGCGGCGGGGCCGATTCGTCTGAACAGGCAGGTGTATCCCGAAGTACAGCCCCGGCCGCAATGTATGACGACATCGATGATCGCATACCGGCCGTCGTCCGTAAATTCAGGTTTTGAAAGATCAAAGTGAGGATGTTTAATGGAATCACCGGCCAGGGGGCTCACACAAACCGCTTCGGCCAGGCTGTCCTGCTGCCATGTGGCATGGCGACGGTCGCGGTAGCATTTCTCCGCCAGCTCATCAAGGATATAAATGGGAACGTATTCTTTGAGATTATACTTGAACCATTCCTCATAATTATATTTAATGAAGCCACAAGGATATGCGTCGCGGCTGAGGTAAAATCCGGACGCTGTACTATCGACGATATGACAATAAACCTCGTTGAGAAAGGCTTCTTTGGAGGGGATCGGCTGTGCACTGGCTGCGCCGCATGCCGCAAGGAACAGGAGAATGAGTCCTTTTCGCATGCGACAATATCCGCAAAATAAAGTTAAACAGGCGTTAATTGACCTTCGACACGCTCCCGGCGCCACTGACGTGTTCGCTGACCTGTGCATTTCCCTTGTAGTTGACGCTGCCCACGCCGCTCACTTCTGCGTCCAACTTGATGCTGGCGAAGATATCCGCAGACCCGGCCCCTGAAATGTTCACGCTGGCATTTTCTGCAAGCAGGTCAAAGCAATGCGCATGGCCTACGCCGCTGAGGGTGATCTCGATGTCCTTGGTTTGTCCCTTCAGGTCCACGGAGCCGGTGCCCGAAATATCTGTCCTGACCTTGGGAGCGTCCAATTCCATTTTAATATCTCCCACCCCGGAGACTTTTAATTCAAGTTCTTCCGGATTGGTGATCTTGTTTTGCGCGACAATATCGCAGGCGCCGGACGTTTCAATGCTATTGAACACCGGGGCCGTCACGTAGACGCGGATGTCCCCAGTCGATCGCAGGTTAAAACCGGGCCTGTCCCGGACCAGGATCCTGTCCCCTTCCTGGGTGACTTCGATATATGGCAGGAGATTTTCATCTCCCTCTATCTTTACGGAATGCTCGTCTCCCTGAGAGATATAGACATTGGTCGCACCGCTGGCAGATACGCTTTTAAAGCTGTTGACCGACCGGGTTTCCGTTTTGATGTGACCATTCCCCCTGACGGTCTTGCCCCAAAAATGGCGGCATGATCCAAGGAAGAGCGGCAGGACCGCCAACATCCAAAAATATTTTCTCATGTTTTGTGCTTTAATTTTGTTTTAAGGTGACAAAAATTACGCTTTTCCGCCGTAATTAAAAACCGTTCTTCCATAAGACGCGCTTTTGGCCGAGAGGTTACCATGATTTACCTTCGCAGCACCATGACGGAAAAAATCCTCATTCTCGACTTCGGTTCACAGTATACCCAGTTGATTGCCAGGGCTGTGCGAGAGGCGAATGTGTATTGCGAGATCGTCCCCTACCACAAGCCCGTCGAGTCCGATCCTGCCTTGAAAGGCGTCATCCTTTCGGGTTCTCCATTTTCCGTGAATGATGCTAACGCGCCGCTCGTCGATATTGCTGGCCTGTACAGGCAATGGCCGGTCCTGGGTGTCTGTTATGGCGCCCAGCTGACCGCCAAACAATTCGGCGGCAAGGTTGCGAACAGCAACAAGCGGGAATATGGTCGTGCCTTGCTGCACAAGCAAAGCAATGATAAGCTGCTGAATGGCGTGACCGATCTGTCGCAGGTCTGGATGAGCCATGCCGACACGATCCTGGATCTTCCGGGCGAATTCGAGGTGCTGGCCAATACGGAGACCATTCCTTTTGCCGCCTTCAGACTCAAGGATGACTTGCATCCCTTGTATTGTCTCCAGTTCCATCCGGAGGTCTATCATTCCATCGAAGGGAAGAAGATCATCCGTAATTTTCTGCTGGATATCTGCGGCTGTTCGCCGGATTGGACCCCTGCTCATTTTGTCAGCGATACCGTGGCCCAATTAGGCAGACAGATCGGGAACCGGAAAGTAATCATGGCCCTGAGCGGAGGCGTGGATTCGACGGTGGCCGCCACCCTGATCCACCGGGCTATCGGCGACCGGCTGATCGGGATCTTTGTAGATAATGGCGTGCTGAGGAAGGATGAGTTCGAGCAGGTGCTCCACACATACAAGTCGATCGGATTGAATGTGCGCGGGATCGATGCAAAGAAGTTATTCTACGGGGAACTGAAGGGTAAGAGCGATCCGGAATCAAAGCGAAAGACCATCGGCAGGCTGTTCATCGATATCTTCCAGGAGGAGGCGGCCAAGGTGGAGGGGATTGAACTGTTGGGGCAAGGCACGATCTATCCCGATGTAATCGAAAGTGTTTCCGTGCACGGCCCTTCCATGACGATCAAATCGCACCACAATGTCGGAGGCCTGCCTGAGAAAATGCATCTGGGTCTGGTCGAGCCTTTACGGTACCTGTTCAAGGATGAGGTGCGTAAAGTCGGACACGAACTGGGCATACCCGATGACCTGCTGCAAAGGCATCCGTTCCCGGGTCCCGGCCTGGCGATCCGAATCCTGGGCGAGGTCACTGAAGAGAAGGTACAGTTATTGCAGGCAGCAGATGATCTGTACATACGACGATTGAAAGATCAGCATTTATATAATTCGGTCTGGCAAGCAGGCGCCATACTGCTGCCGGTAAAGAGCGTCGGTGTCATGGGCGACGAAAGGACCTATGAATTCACGGTCGCACTGCGCGCGGTGACCTCGGTCGACGGGATGACGGCGGATTGGGCACATCTGCCCCATTCCTTTCTCGCAGATATCTCAAGCGAGATCATCAACAATGTGAAGGGGATCAACCGGG
The DNA here is from genome assembly GCA_030706735.1 of Bacteroidota bacterium. Classification (GTDB taxonomy): domain Bacteria; phylum Bacteroidota; class Bacteroidia; order Chitinophagales; family Chitinophagaceae; genus Puia. The sequence continues at coordinate 77,600 of JAUZNZ010000006.1, forward strand.
TGGTATATGATATCAGCAGCAAGCCGCCGGCGACGATCGAGTGGGAATAAACCGATATGAACCATATTCTCCGATATGCTATGGGCTGCCTTGCCGGCGCCTTTTCCTTCACGTTCTGCGTGGCGCAGGCGGACAGCCTGGCCCGCAGGACCGATTCTGCCGGGACCCGTCGCCAACTGGCGATCTTTGCCCCTCTATACCTGGATTCGGCATTCGATGCAACGGGCAATTATCGTTACGATAAGAATTTCCCCAAGTTTATCAACCCTGGCCTGGAATTCTATGAGGGGGCGAAGCTGGCGATGGATTCCCTGGCAGCGGAACATGCCATGCTGGAGGTGCATGTTTATGATACCCGCTCGGCTACCCAAAGTCTGGGCCAGATCCTGCAGAGTACAGACTTTCAGCAAACAGGGCTTATCCTGGGCCACGTCAACGCAGGGGAAATGCTGCAGCTGGCCGCAGCGGCATCTCGGTTGAACATTCCCTTCGTCAACGTCAATTACCCGAATGATGGAGGCATCACCAACAATCCGGATGTGGTACTCCTGAATTCGACGCTGAGGACGCATTGCGAAGGGATCTACCGGTATGTGCAACGAAATTATGCCACCAAACCAATCATTGCCTTCCGAAAGAAGGGTCCCCAGGAAGATCGGCTGAAAAATTATTTCATCGAGATTGAAAGAACGACTGCCTCCGTTCCTCTTAAAATAAGGTATGTTACCCTGGACGACAATTTCGACGCTGCCGTACTTGCGCCATACCTCGACAGCAATACACAAACCATTTGCCTGGCTGCGAGTCTCGATGAAAATTTCGGCAAATCATTGTGCCTGGCCCTGGCCTCTCTGAGCAAGACCTACCACAGCACGGTTATCGGCATGCCCACCTGGGACAACATCTCCGATTTCTCCTTACCGGAATACGCCAATGAGGAGATCATCTACACCACCCCCTTCTATGTCAATCCGACCGACAACCTGACGATACGCATCCAACAATATTTCAGGACGAAATTTTATTCGCGCCCCAGCGACATGGTGTTCCGCGGTTATGAGACCACCTGGCGCTTTGCGAAACTGCTGATCCAATATGGGAAAGACGTTGCCGGCAGCGTCGGAGTGAAGAAATACAAAGTATTCAATGACTTCGATATCCAGCCCGTCTTTCTCAACAAACAGACGATGACCCTGGATTATCTGGAGAACAAGAAGCTCTATTTCATCAAGAAGCTTGACGGGAACGTCACCACCGTGAACTGAACGGCAAGATTCAGGCAAGCTGAAGCGTTCACCATGCCACTCATAGAATTTACCGATAAAGGATTGTATTGTCCGCAAGGCGCTTTTTACGTCGATCCCTGGCGACCGGTGGGATCGGCGGTCATTACGCATGCGCATAGCGATCATGCGAGGGCCGGATGTTCGTCCTATCTCTGCCATAGGCTGACCCGGCCGCTGTTGGAATTGAGGCTGGGCCCTTTGTCCTATGAAAGCATAGAATGGGGTCAACCGGTCTACCGGAATGGGGTACGCATAAGTTTACATCCTGCGGGGCATATCATCGGCTCTTCGCAGGTTCGGGTCGAGTTCCAGGGCGAGGTCTGGGTGGTCAGCGGAGATTACAAATTGGAGAATGACGGCCTGAGCGGGTCATTCGAGCCGGTTCCCTGTCACAGCTTTATTACCGAATCCACTTTCGGATTGCCCATTTACGACTGGAAACCTCAATCGGAAATTTTTGCCAGCATCCGGAATTGGGTCTCCGGGAACAGGGAAGAGGGTAAGTCATCGATACTTATCGCCTATAGCCTGGGAAAGGCGCAACGACTCTTATCCTGCCTGAAGGAGGCGACAGATATGATCTTTGTGCATGGGGCCATTTGGAACGTGCACCAGGCCTTGGTCCGTGCCGGCGTTAGGCTGCCACCGGTTCACTGGGTAACCGCGGAGACGCCGAAAGATATCCTGAAGGGGGCCGTTGTAATCGCCCCGTCCGGGGCGGAAGAGTCTCCCTGGATCAGGCGCTTCTCTCCTTATGAGGTGGGTGTGTGCAGCGGCTGGATGCAGGTTCGCGGAAATTTCCGGAGAAGGAACGTCAACGCCGGTTTTGCCCTGAGCGATCATGCCGACTGGAAAGGGTTGCTGCAGGCCATCGGGGCCACCGGAGCTAGAAAAGTATTCGTCACGCATGGATTCCAGGCTGCGCTGAGCCGATATTTAAATGAGAAAGGCGTCGAATCGGGAGAAGTAAAGACGGAATTTGGAGAGGATGAGGACGCAGGCGGGTCCTTGCCGGCGGAAGATGCAGCGAAAAAGGAGGGCGGGCATGGGTGAGACATTGCCAGGCAACGGCGGGCTGAAGCAGTTCGCGAGTCTCGTGAATCTGCTCGGCTCGAGCACGGGAACAAATGACAAACTGGAGGCATTGCAAAATTATTTTGCCGAGGCCTCCGATGCGGATAAGGTTTGGGTTATCGCCTTATTCAGTGGCAGGAAGCCGAAGAGAACGGTGAATTCGACGCAACTTCAGGAATGGTGCCGGGAATTGACAGGCTATCCGAAATGGTTATTCGAGGAATGCTATCATACGGTAGGAGACCTGGCTGAAACGATCGCGTTATTGTTGCCGGAAGAGCGGACCGGAGACGCGGATATCAGGCGGCCCGGTGCCGGTCTCTCCTACTACCTTGAAAAACTGATGGACATCGGGAAGGAAGATGAACCGGGCAAGAAGAAATTCGTCCTGGGTTGCTGGAACTTGATGGATCGGGAAGAGCGTCTTGTATTCAATAAACTGATCACCGGCGGTTTCCGGATCGGTGTATCGCAGAAGATGATGGTGAATGCGCTGGCGGCTTCAGTGAACCTAAGCCCTTCTGTAATTGCACACCGGATCAGCGGTAACTGGGATCCCTCATCGACCTCCTTTGACGCGCTTCTGAGCGAACAATCGGTGGAGCAGGATATTTCAAGACCCTATCCATTCTATCTGGCGTATGCCCTGGAAAGTGAACCGTCTGCCCTGGGCAGGCCGGAGCAATGGCAGGCCGAGTGGAAGTGGGATGGGATCCGTGGACAACTCGTCAAAAGGGCGGGGCAATTATTCGTATGGAGCCGGGGTGAAGAATTGATGACCGGGAAATTCCCGGAATACCAGGAATTGATTCCTCTGTTGTCCGACGGCGTCGTGCTTGACGGGGAGATCATCGGGTTGCAGGAAGGAGCGGAGATCAAGCCACTTCCCTTCGCGGCATTGCAAACGCGGATCGGCAGAATAAAGGTCACTAAAAAGCAATTGACCGAAGTACCGGTGGCCTTCATTGCTTACGATCTGCTGGAATCCGAAGGCGCAGACTGTCGTGAACAGCCCCTGGGGCAGCGCCGGGAGTGGCTGGAGAAGATCGTGAAGGAGGCAGACAATCCGATCCTTCGCCTGTCGCCGCTGATCCATTTTTCGGAGTGGGAAGAACTCAGGCGATCGCGCGAATTGTCGAGAGAAACGGGGAGCGAGGGGATCATGTTGAAAAAGAAGAACTCTCCGTATCAGGCGGGCCGGCGGCGAGGCGACTGGTGGAAATGGAAGATCGATCCTCTTGTGATCGATGCCGTCATGATCTATGCTCAAAAAGGCCATGGGCGCAGGAGCAATCTGTATACGGACTATACTTTTGCCGTGAGGGATGGGGATAGGTTGGTGGGGTTCACCAAGGCTTATTCCGGACTGACAGACAAAGAGCTGGCCGAGGTCGACGCCTTTGTCAAGCGGAATGCGATCGAAAAATTCGGGCCGGTGCGCACCGTTAAACCGGAATTGGTCTTCGAAATAGCCTTTGAAGGCATTGCCGCCTCTTCAAGACATAAATCCGGAGTGGCTTTACGGTTCCCGCGAATCAACAGATGGCGGAAAGACAAGAAGATAAATGAGATCAATACCCTCGAAGACCTCCAAAGGATCTTGCGGGAGGCGGCAAGAAAATAACTAAATTTACAGGTATGAAAAGATGGGTGGCGCTAGCCGTGATCGGGAGCCTGTTGCTGGCATTTACCAGGATCCTGGATGACTATTCGGAAGACAAACCAGTTCCCATTCCGCCCAGTCCGCAGCGAAGCGGCGATGTCAAGAAAGGCTATGCCTATCTTACAACCGGAGACTATCTGAAAAGCGGGATCCCGTATGGTCTTTTTCTTATCGGCACTGGAAGGAACCGGGAGAATTACCTGCAGCGGGACTCCCCCAATACCTATATCAGCCATGAGTACACCGCCGTCGCGGCGCCCAATGGCGAGCTCGTCGTTGCGCCAAATTGTCTGCAATGTCATTCCGAAGTTTTCAACAATAAGCTATATATCGGCCTTGGGAACAGCCTGATCGATTTTACCGACCGCCGAAAGCTGAATCCCCGTAATGCGGCCATTGCCGAATCACTACTGAAAAGAGGAGATCCGAGGAGGCTGGAAGCGGCCGAGCCGTTCATCAAGGCGATGAAGGCCATTGCCGGGCAGTTGTATACGGAAGTGCGTGGTGTTAATTCTGCGGATAGATTGGCCGACCTGCTGGTCTCGCACAGGGACCCGGTCACCTTCCGTTGGAGCGACGAACCGCTTATGGATGTTCCGCAAGGGGTCGTACCGACGGATGTTCCTGCGTGGTGGCTGCTCAAGAAAAAGAACGCCATGTTCTACAACGGATTTGGGCGGGGCGACTTCGGCCGGTTTCTCATGGCTTCGAACCTGCTGACGGTCAGCGATACGTCGGAGGCCAGGGAAGTGGACAATCATATCAATGATGTACTCGCCTATATTTATTCGCTTGAGCCCCCAAAATATCCATATCCGGTAAATACCGCATTGGCAAGGCAAGGCAGCGTTCTGTTCGTTCAGCACTGTTCCAAGTGTCATGGAAACTATGGTCATGGCGGGGATTATCCCAACCTCCTGATCCCCGAGTCGTTGATTGGAACCGATTCTCTTCTGTTCAAGGCCAACTATCAAAGCCCGCAGTTCATAGGGTGGTTCAACAAGAGCTGGTTCGCCCAGGGTGATCATCCAGCCAGGCTGGAAGCCTTCGACGGCTATATTGCGCCGCCTCTTGACGGCATCTGGATCACCGCGCCTTACCTGCACAATGGTTCTGTCCCCGACCTCGAAGGGGTTTTGAACAGCAAGGCCAGGCCGCGTTATTGGTCCAGGGACTATGCCAATCTTCAGTATGACTATACCCGGGTAGGCTGGAAATATTCCAGGATGGAAGCGCCCGGGGGGACCACGGTCTACAATACGACCTTGCCCGGCTATGGTAATTACGGGCACAGCTTCGGGGATCAACTGACGGAAAAAGAAAGAAGAGCCATCATCGAATACTTAAAGACACTTTAGTTCATGCATCTCAGGGAGACGGTCGGATATCGCGTCATCCGGGAATGGATGGCTGCGGGGGGGCGCGAGCCTTTTGCCTTCCAGGAAACGACCTGGCAGCATATCCTGGATGGTCGATCCGGATTGGTCAATGCGCCTACGGGCTGCGGCAAGACCTATTCGGTATTTCTGGGGGCCCTCATCGATTTCATCAATCTCCATCCTGACACCTATAAGACAAAGTCAGCTAACGGCCTGCAGTTGCTTTGGATCACGCCATTGAGAGCCCTTGCGAAGGACATCGGCCGCGCGATGGAGGAGGTCATCCGAGAAACGGGGATGAGCTGGCGGGTGGGCATACGGAATGGCGATACGGAGCTTAGCGAGCGTCAAAAACAAAAGCGGCGGATGCCCGAGGTCCTGATCACCACGCCCGAAAGCCTTCATTTATTGTTGGCTCAAAAAGACTATCCCGGCTTATTCCGGTCGCTGAAGATCCTGGCTGTCGATGAGTGGCATGAGCTGCTGGGCAGCAAGCGTGGCGTTCAGGTAGAACTCGCCGTGTCGCGGATCGTAGGCATAGCCTCAAGCCACAAGCCACAAGTTGCAAGTGGGGGCGAAGAAGATGCGATGGTCAAGGATATTTCCGTTTGGGGGATCAGTGCAACCATCGGCAACCTGGATGAAGCGAAAGAGGTATTGCTATCGCCTTTGAATGCATCCGCGGCCCCCGCCGCGGGCGTCATTGTCAGGGCGCAAATCGACAAGCCCATCGACGTGGAGTCCATCCTGCCGGACGAGATCGAGAACTATCCCTGGGCGGGTCATCTGGGACTGAAGCTCATCCATAAGGTGATACCTATTCTGCTGGAGAGCCGGACGACGCTGATCTTTATAAATACGAGGGGCATGAGTGAGACCTGGTATCAGTCCCTGTTGTCTGCCTGTCCTGACCTGGCCGGAGCCATCGCTTTGCATCATGGATCGATCGATATGGGGTTGCGCACCTGGGTGGAGGAGGCTCTGCATGAAGGCAAACTGAAGGCCGTAGTGTGTACGGCAAGCCTGGACCTGGGTGTGGACTTTCGGCCGGTGGAGACCGTTATCCAGGTCGGCAGCCCGAAAGGCGTGGCGAGATTTTTACAAAGGGCGGGAAGGAGCGGGCACCAGCCCGGGCAGGTTAGCAAGATCTGGTTCCTGCCTACACACTCCCTCGAGTTGGTGGAGGCTGCAGCCCTTAAATCGGCGATCCGCATCAATTTTATTGAGAGCCGGACTCCGATGACGATGTGCTTCGACGTGCTGATACAATACCTCTCCACGCTGGCCATTTCAGACGGCTTTTTCCCGGACGATATTTTAAGGGAGGTGAGATCCACCTATTGCTTTTGCGACCTCAGCGAAGACGAATGGAATAATATCCTGTATTTTATCACGGAGGGGGGCGCGGCCCTGGGCCAGTACGATGAATTCAGGAAGGTCGAGGTGACCGAAACCGGCCTATATAAGATCAACAGTCGCCGTATCGCCATGCGACACCGGTTGCATATCGGGACCATCGTCAGCGATACGATGCTGAAGGTAAAATTTATCAGCGGAGGCTATGTTGGCGTCATCGAAGAATATTTTATTTCCAGGTTAAGTCCGGGAGATGTATTTACTTTGGCCGGGCGCCGGCTTGAATTCGTGATGATCAAGGATATGACGGCGCTGGTGAGAAAGTCCGCCGCCAGGAAGTCCATTGTCCCGAGCTGGAATGGTGGGCGGATGCCGTTGTCTGCCAATCTGGGCCTGATGTTGCGCAGGAAACTTAACGAAGCGTCTGCCCTGGTGAGCCGTCGTTCCGGAAAGCAGGCGGCAGATATCGAACTGGAGGCCTTGAAGCCACTCTTCGCCTTGCAGGCGGGACTTTCACATGTGCCGGTGGAGGATGAATTGCTTATCGAACAGATCGAGACCCGGGATGGTTTCCATCTTTTCGTTTACCCCTTTGAAGGCAGGTTGGTGCATGAGGCGATGGCGGCCCTATTGTCATTCCGGATCAGCCGGATCACGGCGATCAGTTTTTCGTTTGCGATGAATGACTACGGGTTCGAGCTTCTGAGCGATCAACCTATTCCCGTGGACGATTCGAACGTTTATGAGCTCTTTGCCTGTGGGGACCTGAGCGGCGATATTCAGCGAAGCGTGAACAGTGCCGAAATGGCCAGGCGAAAATTCAGGGATATTGCCGTGATCGGGGGACTGATCTTCCAGGGATATCCCGGAGAATTCAAAAAAGCCAGGCACCTGCAGTCATCGGCCTCTTTGCTATTCAATGTATTCAGCGAGTATGATCCGCATAACCTGCTGATCCGGCAGGCCTATAATGAAGTAATGGCCCAACAGATGGAAGAGGAGCGATTGAGGAATATGCTGGAACGGATCCAAAAAGGCCGGATCGTCCTCCGTTTTCCGCAGCAATTGACGCCATTCTGTTTTCCCCTGAAAGTCGATAGCATGCGGGAGGATCTCTCTTCGGAAAAATTGGAGGACCGGGTCAGGAAAATGCAAGCGCAGTTAAACAGAATTTAACGATTGAATATGAAAAAAACGCTCTTTATCATTCTGATCGTGCTGGGTCTTATCCAGTTCATCCGGCCGACCTTGAACGTATCCACGGTTGTGTCCTCCAATGATATCAATCGGCGCTATCCCGTACCAGACAGCGTATTGAAGCTATTGAAGCGCTCCTGTTACGATTGTCATAGCAACAATACGGTTTATCCCTGGTATGACAGGGTGCAGCCCGTTGCCTGGTGGCTGCAATATCACGTCAATCATGGAAAGCGGGGCCTGAACTTCTCTGAATTCCTGACCTATACCCCAAAACGGAAAGTGCACAAATTGCAAAGTATCAGCGACCTGATCAAGAGCGATGACATGCCGCTGAGCAGCTATCTGTGGATACATACCTATGCGAAGCTGAATGACGGCGACAAATCGCTGATCACGCATTGGGCGGATAGCCTGCGTGAGGTTATCGCTCCCGACACCCTTGCCCAAGCCGGCAAGTAGCTAGGATAGATGCTTGAGCTGGGTCGCGTAAAGGATGATGAAGACAGCCGGTATGATCAGGCTGGTCACCAGGGTAACTCCTATCATCGCGCCCGTCCCGATAAAGATGAACAGCGCTACCACAGGCACGATCTCACCGATCACATATAACGAGAAGCCCATTTTTTTTCGCTGGCGCATCTGGGTGGCCCCATAAAAACACAGCACGTACCCAATCAATGCAAGGAGTAAGATGGGAATCCTGTTCTCAAACATCTTATGATACATTTCGAGCATTTCCGGTCCCATCATCTTTTTTGCAAAGTCAGGGAGATTATCGAGGCTTCCCTGCTTTTGAAGCATCAATTCATAGGTCGCCTGTGCGGTGAAGAATCCGTACACCGAAAAGATTAAACCCAGGCCGCATCCGATATAGGTCAGGATGGTGAGGACATTAAGGGTCTCGGGGACCTTCTTCTTTTCGGGATCCCAATTTGCTGCATTGCCGGCCGGTTGTTTTTGTTGGATATCCGTCATGAGTTAGTTATTTTTGTCGGTCTAAGTAAATACAATTTTTAATCACTTCAAAGCGGATCACCCCATTATTTCAGCATTTATTATGCAACCTCCCGTTCCATTCCATTTCAAAGAGCAGCATTTATGGCTTTCGGCTGACCGGTGTATCTTCTGGGAAGAGGAGCAGGCGCTGATCGTTTCCGATCTGCATTTCGGGAAGACGGGGCACTTCCGGAAACATGGGATCGCGGTGCCGCAGGCCGTTTACCGTGAGGACCTTCAACGATTGCTGATGCAGATCCAATATTTCCGACCCAGGCAACTGCTGATCGCGGGCGACCTTTTCCATAGCCGTGAAAACAAGGAATTGGAATTATTCTTAAAGTGGAGGAAAGACTTTGCCGGCCTGGCGATCCGGCTTATCAAGGGCAATCATGATATTCTGCATGAGGACTGGTATGAGGCGGCGGAGATCATGATCAGTCCGGACAAATGGCAGGCAGGGGATTTCCTCTTTATGCATGATATCGGGTCTTCGGCCGGTGAGACGGATTCCGGCCTTTATGCCTTTACCGGCCATATCCACCCGGGGATCCGGATAAATGGGATGGGTAAGCAAAGCTTACAATTCCCTTGTTTTTACTTCGGGGCCAGCCATGCGCTGCTGCCTGCATTTGGACGCTTCACCGGAATGGTCAGTATCGAGCCAGGTGGGGATGACCATGTTTTCGCCATTGTTAAGGACAAGGTCATGCAATTTCAGTGATCAGTTCATTTTCTTCTTTAGCACGCTAACCTGATCCTGAAGATTACTCACCAGGCTGGCCAGCTGATTTACATCCCATCGTTGCTGCGTATTCGCCTTGCTCATGATCATCTGGGCCTTCCATACTTCAAGCACATCATCGGCATTCATGTTGTATGGTTGGTATGCCGTATTGTCGCTGACCATGGTCAGTTTAGTCCTGGATTTGTTGTTCTTCAGCACTCTCTTATACACTATCCCTTCATTGCGCGAAACGACGACATAGGTTTGGTTGCTCTTCACAGCCTCCAGATCCTCTACCTTTTCGCCGACGATGATCGAGCCGCTTGGGGTAGGCAGCATGGAATCGCCGACGATCTCAAATGCGCGATAGGTGCCCGGCGCAAGCATGGGCAAAGTGAAGGTGTTCAATTCGTCCAGGAATTCGGGATCGGCATAACCCGCAAGGTAGCCGGCAGCCGCCTTAACGGGAACAAGCTGTATCTCGTTGGAGGCCGCAGCCATTTTCTGCGCCCGCCTCTTGGAGAGGTAGCTGCCCTTGGTATCGCTTAGCTCTTTGCGAAGCAATTCATCCAGGGTTAGTTTGAACAGGTCGCCAACGATCTCGAGCACTTCGATCCGGGGCTCCGCCCGCTCCTCCTCATAAGCTCCCAGAAGCGATCGCTTGATCTTCAGCTTAGTAGCAAACTCTTCCTGGGTCCAACCCCTCAGCTTGCGAAGGTATTTCAGGTTTTTTCCTGCAACAGACATAGACTAATAAATTTAGTTTACTTGAGGGAAAAATTACTAAATAATCCTAAAATTACTAGTTTTTTTTGTCGCTCCAAAAAAACTTTTATCGCAGCGGATCGCAATCACCTGGCCGGGAGCTGAACCTGGGCTGCATTATGGCCAAGCGTAGTATTCAAGACATTGCAAATCAGCCGTATATCAGCATGCCGGCCAAAATCAGCTTCACAATGGTTTTCCGTACCTTTGCTTCCCTGTCAATTTGGCCTACAAGCAAGCGTAGCACCATATTTGACCTTGTAACCTGTTTTTTGACAAGAATCATTCAACCTTACAATATTATGTTAGGCATATTATCGAAGATATTTGGAGGGAACAAGTCCGAAAAAGATATCCGTATCATCCGTCCTCTTGTGGAAGAGATCAACGGGCATTTTTCAGCCCTCCAATCCCTTACCAACGACCAATTGCGGGCGAAGACACAGGAGTTCAAGGGACGGATCCGCGAATACCTTTCGAAGATCGATACCGACATGGCCGAGCTCAGCAAAAGAGCCGAGGAGTTGCCATTCAGCGATATCGGCGGGAAGGACCTCCTTTACCAGGAGGTGGATAAACTTAAGAAAGAGCGCGACGATCAGATCGAAGAAGTGTTGGAGACCCTGCTGCCCGAGGCATTCGCCGTTGTCAAGGAGACAGCCCGCCGCTTCGCGCAGAACCAGGAGGTCATTGCCACAGCGACGGATCTGGATCGTGAATTGAGCGTCAGGAAAGATTTTATCCGTATAGAGGGCGACCAGGCCGTTTACAGCAACAGTTGGATGGCTGCAGGCAGCATGGTCACCTGGAACATGATCCATTATGATGTGCAATTGATCGGCGGTACGGTCCTGCACCAGGGAAAGATCGCAGAAATGGCCACGGGCGAAGGCAAGACGCTCGTATCGACCCTGCCGGCCTATCTGAACGCATTGGCAGGCGAAGGCGTTCATATCGTAACGGTGAATGACTACCTGGCCCGGCGCGACTCCGAATGGAACGGGCCGATCTTCGAATGGCTTGGGCTTACGGTGGATTGCATCGACAAACATGAACCGAACAGCGAATCCCGTCGCAGGGCTTACTATGCAGATATCACCTACGGCACTAATAACGAATTCGGATTTGATTACCTCCGGGATAATATGGTCCACTCTCCCGATGAAATGGTGCAGCGAAAGCATCACTATGCCATGGTGGACGAAGTCGACAGCGTCCTGATCGACGATGCCAGGACACCCCTCATCATTTCAGGTCCGGTGCCGAAAGGCGACGATCAGCAATATCATATTTTGAAAGGCCGGGTAGAAAAGCTGTTCGAGGCGCAGCGGAGAGTGACGAATCAGTTCCTGAACGAGGCGAAGAAGAAGATCGCCGAAGGCAATGACGACCCGAAAGATGCCGGGCTGGCCCTGGTGAGGGCGCATCGCGGGTTGCCCAAATCGGGTCCCCTGATCAAGTTCCTGAGCGAACCGGGGATCCGTGTCAAACTCCAAAAATCGGAGAACTATTATCTTGCCGACCAGCAAAAGGAAATGCCGAAGGTGGATGCGGAGCTCTACTTCCATATCGATGAGAAGAACAACTCGGTGGACCTGACCGATAAGGGCATTCAAATGATCACGCGAGAAGGCGAAGATCCGGAATTCTTCATCATACCGGACATCGGCATACACCTTGCCGAAATTGAAAAGAGCGAACTGACCCCCGAAGAACGACTTCAACGCAAAGAGGCGCTCCTGAACGATTATGCCGTTAAGGCCGACCGCATCCATACGGTTCAGCAATTGCTCAAGGCCTACACTCTCTTCGACAAGGATATCGAATACGTAGTGCTCGACGGCCAGGTCAAGATCGTCGATGAGCAGACTGGCCGTATCCTCGATGGCCGGAGATATAGCGACGGGTTGCATCAGGCCATCGAAGCCAAGGAGAACGTAAAGATCGAGGCGGCCACGCAGACTTACGCCACCGTAACCCTGCAGAACTATTTTCGTATGTACCACAAGCTGGCGGGCATGACCGGGACGGCCGAAACAGAAGCCGCCGAGTTCTGGGATATCTATAAACTGGATGTGGTCACCATCCCTACCAATGTGCCGGCGATCCGTAAAGATTCCCAGGACCTGGTGTATAAGACCAAGCGGGAAAAATATAAGGCGGTTATCGACGAGATCGAAAGATTGCGGGCGGCCGGGAGACCGTCGCTGGTCGGCACGACCAATGTCGAGGTCAGCGAGTTGCTAAGCAAAATGTTGCAGGTAAAGAAGATCCCCCACAATGTGCTTAACGCCAAACAGCATGCCCGCGAAGCCCAGATCGTAGCGGAAGCGGGATTGGCCGGCGCCGTGACGATCGCCACCAATATGGCCGGTCGGGGTACGGATATCAAACTCGGGCCCGGCGTCAAAGAGGCGGGCGGCCTGGCGATCATCGGCACGGAGCGGCATGAGAGCCGGCGGGTGGACAGGCAGTTGCGCGGACGTTCGGCCCGCCAGGGAGATCCGGGCACCACGCAGTTCTACGTATCCCTCGAAGATGACCTGATGCGCATGTTCGGTAGCGAACGCATCGCGGCGATCATGGATAAGATGGGCTATAAGGAAGGGGAGGTGATCCAGCACAGCATGGTGACGAAGAGTATCGAGCGGGCGCAGAAAAAGGTGGAGGAGAACAATTTCGGCATCAGGAAAAGGTTGCTCGAGTATGACGACGTCATGAACAAGCAGCGCAATGTGGTCTATAAGAAGCGCAGCCATGCCCTGTTCGGGGAAAGGCTTGCCCTGGATCTGGACAATGCATTTTATATTGTGGCGGAAGGAAATGTGAGTTCATTCAAGGAACAGGACGACTATGAAGGGTTTAAAATGTCAGCCATCGTCAATTTCGGTATCGATACGTCGATCAGCCAGGACGAATACCTGAAAGGCGACACGAATCAGCTGGCGGAAAAATTATACCAGGAGGCTACCCAGAATTATGAGCGCAAGCTCGATGAGCTGCGTAAGCAGGCCTATCCCGTATTCAAGAATATCCGCCTCACGCGCGGTCCTCAGATCGAGAACGTGGTCGTTCCATTTACGGATGGAAAGAAGGCGATCAACGTTCATGCCAACCTGCAGCGTACCCTCAACACCGAAGGGCGCGAGCTAATGAATGCCGTCGAACGCCAAATCACCTTGTCCATTATCGATGAGGCATGGAAGGAACATCTCCGGTCCATGGATGACCTGAAGCAAAGCGTTCAGACCGCCTACCTGGAACAGAAAGATCCCCTGATCATCTATAAGATGGAGGCATTCAACCTATTCAGGCTCATGGATAGTGAAGTCAACAGGGATATAGTCGGCTTTCTCAGTCATTGCGGCATTCCGGGAGGCAGTCAGCCCAATGAGATACGTGAAGGAAGGGAACAGAAGACGGACATGAGCAAGCTCAGGGTGCGGAAAGACGAAATGATCACCGCCCCGGGCAATGGCGCGCCCTCCGGACCGCCGCAGGAAGGAGGAAATGATTATTATGATCCTTCGGCGACGCCTGTCAAGCAGGCGCCCGTCAAAGTCGGTCCCAAGATAGGCAGGAACGATCCCTGTCCCTGCGGCAGCGGTAAGAAGTTCAAGAATTGCCATGGCAAGGAGTCGGCTGCTTGAGGAGGGCGGGCGGACCATCCGCCGCATAAGGAAAAGGTTGTGAATATTCATCCGGACGCAGAAATTTAGATATATTTTTCAAGAATATTGTTTAAACATTGAAAATACTCAATCCAAGAAGGTAATCATTTAACTTTCTTCGATCTCCCTACCATCCCTGATCGCCCGCTCGTCATTTTATCGGGCCGTGAATCTTAAGGGTTTGTTAATTTCAGCCACTATTTTTCATTCATTTACACAAAGCTTTACGCTCATGAGAAGAATTTTGACTGTACTAACCTTTTTAAGCATCGGCCTGTCCGGGGTCATCGCCCAACAACGGCCGAATGTTCCTCCCCAAAATCCGGGAGCGGGCACCAATCCGGCCGGTGGCCCGGGCCAGCGCAATGGTGCGGCTGCCCCAAAGCAAGAACCCAAGCCTTATAAAGAGGTGATCACCGAAAAAGCGATCACGCATCGTGGATTATTTACGGTTCACCGGATCGAAGACAAATGGTATTTTGAGATCCCCGATTCGCTCTTTGGCAGGGATATTCTGGTCAGCACCCGATACACCCGAACGCCTGCCGGCGGCAATTACGGCGGTGAGCAGGTCAACAATCAGACCATCCGGTTTGAGACAGGACCTTCCCATACCCTGTTCATTCATGTCCTGACCATTATCAATGTGGCCAAGGACTCTTCCGATCCGATCGCACAAGCCGTGCGCAATTCAAATCTCAACCCCATCGCCGCCGCCTTTGATATCCGGGCCTATAACCGGGATTCGAATAGTGTCGTCATCGAGGTCACCGATTTCTTCAAGGGGGACAACCAGGCGTTTAGCCTTCCGCCCAATATCAAGAGAAGAGATAACCTTGGCGCGCTAGCCGCGGATCGCTCCTATATTGAAACGATCCATACCTACCCCATTAACACGGAGGTCAGAACAGTAAAAACCTTTATCTCCACGCCGCCACAGGGTGGACAAGCCGCGCCTACAGGCCCCAATAGCCCCACCACCCTACCTGCCGCCGAAGTCACCGGGGCGGTGACCTTCGAATTGAACAACTCCTTCCTCCTGTTGCCGAGGACGCCGATGCGACGCAGATTGTTCGATCCGCGCGTCGGATACTTCGCCAGCGAATACACGCAATATGGCGATGACCAGCAGCGGATCGACGTCACCACCTTTATCCACCACTGGAGGTTAGAGCCGAAGGACGAGGACATCGAGAAGTGGAAACGGGGAGAGATGGTTGAACCCAAGAAGCAGATCGTTTACTATATCGATCCGGCCACGCCGAAGAAATGGAGGCCCTATCTCATTGCCGGCATCAACGACTGGCAGGCTGCCTTCGAAAAAGCCGGCTTTAAGAATGCCATCGTCGGTAAAGAGTGGCCCGAGAACGATCCGACCATGAGCCTGGAAGACGCACGATACTCCGTGATCCGCTACTTCGCATCGGACATCGAAAATGCATACGGCCCGAATGTAGCCGATCCCCGGAGCGGAGAAATCCTCGAAAGCCATATCGGCTGGTACCACAATGTCATGAAGCTGGTTCATGACTGGTACATGGTGCAGACGGCGGCGGTTGATCCCCGCGCACGCAAGATGAAATTCGACGACGCATTGATGGGCGACCTGATACGCTTCGTATCTTCCCATGAAGTAGGGCACACGTTGGGACTGCGCCATAATATGGGCAGCAGCAGCAAAACGCCGGTAGAAAAACTGAGGGATAAGGCGTGGGTGGAGGCCAATGGCCATACCGCGTCGATCATGGACTATGCGCGGTTCAATTATGTAGCACAGCCGGAAGATGGCATTAGCCCCAAAGGATTATATCCGCGGATCGGCGCCTACGACAAATGGGCCATTCAATGGGGCTATTCGCCGATCCCGGGAACAAAGGACGATGAAGAGGATAAAAAGGTCCTGAATAAATGGATCATCGACAGCCTTGGATCGAATCCCCGTCTTTGGTTCGGCGGCGAAGGAAGGAACTTCGATCCCCGCGCCCAAACGGAGGACCTCAGCGATAATGCCATGAAGGCGAGCGAATACGGGATCAGGAATCTTAAACGCATCCTGCCTAATCTGCCCGAATGGACCAAAGAAGAGGCTGATCGTTTTGAGAACCTTGAAGAGATGTATGGGCAGGTGGTCGGACAATTCGGGCGTTACATGGGGCATGTTACGAAGAATGTCGGGGGTATAGAAGAAACGTTCAAGAGCATAGAGCAAACAGGAGACGTTTACGAGCCAACGCCAAAGGCCAGGCAGAAGGAAGCCGTTGATTTCCTGAACAAGCAATTATTCGCCACACCGGCCTGGTTGTTGAATAAAGACATTCTCAATAAATTCAGCGATCCGGCAGCGACCGAGGCGGTAGCCACCTTGCAGGCCAATATATTGAACAGCCTGCTGTCTGCCGAACGCCTGTTCCGCATGACCGTTTGCTCCGGGCGATATGGCTCCGGCAATACGTATGGCATCGACGACCTGCTCGCTGATGCAAAAAAAGGTGTTTGGGGAGAGTTGGGCGCAGGATCCTCGATCGATATTTACCGCCGTAACCTGCAAAAAACGTATGTAGCGGCACTGATCAACCTGATCAACCCGCCGCCCCCGGCAGCTCCGGCTCCGCAGGCAGGTGGACGCGGCGGAAGAGGTTTCGGAACGCCATTCACGGGAAATATCCGGAATACGGATATTCCGTCGGTAGCGAGGGCCCAACTGGTGGACCTGCGGAATGAGATCGGAGCCGCCATCCCGAGGATGACAGACAGATTGAGCAGAGATCACCTGCAGGATGTGCAGGAAAGGATCAAACAGGCACTAAACCCCCCAAAGCAGTAGTCAGCACATTAAGAAAAGAGCCCGCCGGATGGCGGGCTCTTTATTATAAGAGCTATTGCAGCCCGTACTTGGTCATATAGCGGTGATACAATTGCGTTTGCTTGTTCTCGAGGCTTACCTCACGACCGTGGATAAAGGCATGCTCGATGATGCTGGTGCGCATGTCCAGGATATCCCCCGCGCAGATCAGGATATTTGCGTCTTTTCCCACTTCCAGCGAACCGGTACGGTCATCGATGCCTAAAATCTTCGCGCTGTTCAGGGTGATCGCCTGAAGGGCTTGCTCCCTCGTCAAACCATATGCGGCAGCGGTACCTGCATTGAACATCAGGTTACGGTAGCGGCTCTCGTCATGAGAATCATTCAAGGCGAACAGGACGCCTGCCCTTTGCAATTCAGCGGGCGTCTTGTAGGGTTGATCCACATCGTCATCCTCGGTCGTTGGCAGGCTATGTTCCTCCTGCAGGACAACCGCAATATGATTCTCCCTGAGCAGGTCCGCGATCAACCAGCTTTCGCTACCGCCGACCACGACCACATCGAAGCCGAACTCCTTGACAAAATCGATAGCTACCAGCATCTGTCTGACCTGGTCGCCGTGGATGAATAGCTTCTGTTGTTTGTTGAAAAGTCCCTTCACCGATTCGAATTTGAGATTGCTTTCCTTGTGGACGGGCTCGTCCAGATACGCTTTGGCCTCGCGGAAGAAGCTTTTCAGCTGTTCAATTTTCTCGAGGGCCTGCTTGACGGGGTCGGGCGGCGCCTCCTGACCGGGGAAACGGCCCGCTCCGCCACGGCGGGGTCGGATGATAAAAGTCGGGAGGTTCATGTGGATATTATTATCCACCTTGTAGGCGGCATCCTCCCAGTTCCAGGCGTCGAGTTGCACGACACTGGAGGACCCGCTGATAGAGCCCCCCTGCGGGGTCACGCCGGCCAGCAGAATGCCATTTGCTTTGAGGGTATTGATCACCTTCGAATCCGTGTTGTAAGCAACTATTGAACGGACTTCGGGATTCAGATCGCCGAGCTCCTGGAAGTCGTTCGAGCCCCTGACGCTGCCTGCAATCTCCTTCAAACCCAGATCCGTCACCGGGAGGATCAGACCAGGGTAGACCTGCCTGCCTTTGGCGTCGATGACCTTTGCATCCCCGGCCGAAGCATCAGCCTGCGCTCCTACCTGCACGATCTTGCCATTATCCACCACGATCGTGCCGTCTTCGATGACCTGCCCATTGCCGACATGGATCGTTCCGTGAGTTATAACTAACCTGCCCTGATAAGGTTTTGCCGGGTAGATATCGTCCTGCGCCATCGATACGCCGGAGATCAGCAACAGGGCCCCTGTATAGAGAAGAAACTGGTTCATGAATTGATATTTACTTGTTTTTGATATTATCCGTATTTCCATAAGTTGCCTGTATCTCATCGATGCCATCGGAACCGTCTCCGTCCTGTTCATCGATCGTCAGAAGTCCGTCATGATGCTCATGATCACCGCAGCTGAGCTGGACCTGGAAATGGGGCCTTGCGGGCGTCGTCGGAGCGCCTGTTTTCTTTTCTGCGATCATTCGCTGGATCAGGCGGTTCCGCTCCTCCGAAATTCGCTTGCGAAGGACCAGGTCCCGCTCCATATCATAATATACGATCCCATCCACGATCGTTTTCTCGGCCCTGGCGTAAATGCTAAGGGGGTGATCGCTCCAGAGTACGAGGTCGGCATCCTTACCCACCTTGATGCTGCCCACGCGGTCCGCCACGTGGAGCGCTGTTGCCGGATTAAGCGTCACCATCTTCAATGCATCCTGCTCACTCATCCCGCCATATTTTACGCTTTTGGCGGCCTCCTGGTTAAGCCTTCGGGCCTGTTCGGGATCGTCAGAATTGATACATACGTTAAGCCCCATTTTCTGCATGATGGTGGCGTTGTAGGCGATCGCATCCTGCACTTCCATCTTATATTCCCACCAGTCTGAAAAGGTGGACACGTTGGCGCCATGGGCCTTCATCTTGTCTGCCACCTTATACCCTTCGAGGATATGCGTGAACGTATTGACCCGAAACCCAAACTTTTCCGCCACCCGCATCAGGGCGGTGATCTCGCTCTGTACATACGAGTGACAAGTGATGAAGCGCTTGTGATTCATGATCTCGACCAGGGCGTCCAACTCCAGGTCCCTCCGGACGACCATTGGCGCCGCACCCTTTTTCCTGCTGTTTTCTTCCGCCGACTTCCACTCATTCTGATAGTCGGTTGCCCTGGTAAACGCATCCATGAGTACGGCTTCAACGCCCATGCGGGTATCGGGAAACCGGTTATTATTCGGTGATGTGGTCCTTTTCACATTCTCTCCAAGGGCGAACTTGATAAACGGATCCCAGTTCCGGAATTTCAAGCCTTCGTCGTTCACGCCCCAGCGCAATTTGATCAACTGCGTCTGGCCTCCTATCGTGTTGGCGGACCCGTGCAGGATATGAGAGGTCGTCACGCCTCCGCTGAGTTGGCGGTAAATGCTGATATCTTCAGGATTCAGATTATCGCCGATCCGGACCTCGGAAGTCACAGACTGGGCCCCTTCATTTATGGACATGGCTGCAATATGAGAATGCTCGTCGATAATGCCTGCCGTCAGATGTTTGCCCGTTCCGTCGATGATGCGTGCACCCTGCACGGATAAGCCCTTGCCGATCTGGGCGATCTTCCCATCCCTCACCAATACATCCGTATTTTCCACCTTGCCTTCCTGTTCGTTGGTCCAAACGGTAGCATTTTTTATCAGGAGATCCTCCTGGTGGGGAAGGCTGTCCCATCCATACCCATCGAAAGGATAGACCACATGGCCGATCCGGGGGATCCTTTTTCTGGCTGAATCCGGAAGGGGGGGCGTTGCTTTCACGAAGGATGCGGTCCATGTGACGGCATTCCCATCGGCATCAGCGCCATTGCCGTTCCACGCATCTCCGTTCGCCGTGCCGCTAAGGTGGATGGAGGCAGCGCGGGCCTGTCGTCTGCCCCCGCCGGGATTGGGACCGAAGCTCAGCGTGATCAGCTTTCCATCATAGCTAAATTTGCCGGTCAGGGTATCTTTACCGATAACGTTGGCGGAAGACTCCGACCTGACGTCGAGCGTGTATTCCGTTGAAGTCGCCGGTCCATTTTCCGCATGGATCGGGCGTACGACAAGACGGTATTGGCCTTTAATATCCTTCCAGGCTCCCTCTTTTATCCCGTATTTTTTCCCCTGTATCCAGTTCTCCACAATGCTCGTCTTTTCGCTGAATACCGGGCCGGTAGTAATGAGGAAATTGGCGAGTTTGCCGGCGTCCAGGCTGCCTACCTTGTCATAGATATGCAACAGGGTAGCCGGTGTCCTGGTCAGGGCCTCAAGCGCCTTTTTTTCACTCAGTCCGTAATCGAGGGCTTTGCGCAGGTTGGTCATGAATTGCTTTTCATCTTTGATGTCCGAAGAGGTCAGGCAAAACGGGATACCCGCCTTTTCAAATGCGCCGGGGTTCGTTGGCGCCAATTCCCAATGCTGCATATCGGCCAGCGAAACGAACCTCGCGTCGTTCGGATCTTCGACGTCCATGGTTTCAGGGAAATTCAGCGGAAGAATGAAGGCGGCGTTCGTGGCTGCCATCTCGGGCATCCGCTGGTATTCATTCCCCCCTCCCTTTATGATATAGTGCACTCCGAACTCGTCGCCGATCCGATCGCCCCGGATATCGCTCCATTTATCGTCCCCCTCAAATAGCTGGGGAAGGGACTGATCGTCCAGCCAGGCCTGGAGGCTCAGGTTTACTCCCTCGTGAGCGGGCTGGCTCTTATACCATTGGGCGTCCAGATAAGTTTGTCTCAGCAGGGCGATCGCCCCCATCATCGAGCTGGGATAACTCTGCGTCGAAGTCCCCTTATTCAGTGAATAGTGGGCGGAAGCCTTTTGCCTGATGATCACCAGGTTTTCCTTTTCATTGGCCAGCGTAACGATCGCCCCGGTGCCGCGCGCAATACCATCTTTAAGATGCGTTAATACAGTGCCGAATCCATTGTCGCGAAGCGGCCTGGCTTTCGCATCATCCACGGTGAACAAGCGGGAGGCGTCAGTCTCGGGATGGATCGCCTGATTCCAGTTGTACGCGCCTTTCGTATTTGACGTCAATTGTGCAGGCGCCCTGAAATCGAAACCGGCGCGTTGCCTCTCCGGAGCGGGAATGCCATAATCAGTATAGGCATCGATGAAGGAGGGGTAAATATATTTTCCGCTGCAGTCGATGATCACGGCATTCTTTGGCAGCGCCAATCCGGCGCCCACTCCGATAATAACGCCATCCCGGATAATTAGGGTGGCATCGGTCAGTTCCGTCTGCCCGTCCTTCACGATCGTGGCATGGGTGAAAGCGTAGCCGCCTTCCCGCGGGTCGGCGACTCCGTTAACCGGAAAAGTAGTTTGTGCAGGAGAAATTATGGAGAGGGACAGAAGCCCGATGAGCAGGCCACCCACCCTACTCCTCGGGCGATACCGGGAAATTCTCATGTTGCGTTAGTTTTTAGTCGTGTAAAAATGATCCCCTAATTTACTGAAATAGAGTAATTTTGGAATCTTATTATTATTAACGGCAGCGTACATGCAGATTGCCTCCTATATCGATCATACTGTCCTGAAGCCTACAACCAATCACATTGAAATAAAAAAAATATGTGCTGAGGCCCTGCAGTATCATTTCGCCGCGGTTTGCATTCCCCCCTCGATGGTCAGACTGGCCAAATCGCACGTGGCGGGTGGGTCCGTCTCAACGGCAACCGTCATCGGGTTCCCATTCGGATATTCCGTGACGAAGGCCAAACTGGCGGAGATAGAGCAGGCTATCGACGAAGGCGCTGACGAACTGGATACCGTCATCGATCTAACCGCCCTTAAGAGCGGGGAATGGAACGAGTTGGAACGGGAGATGGAAGCCATTGCGGAGGCCGTCCATCGGCGTGGCAAACTGCTGAAGGTGATCATCGAGAGCGGAATATTGAACGATGCAGAGATCATCCGTTGCTGCGAGATCTATGGACGGATCGGCGTGGATTTCTTAAAGACGTCTACCGGTTATGCGGAAAAAGGGGCCTCCGTGAATGCGGTACGATTAATGCGTCAACATCTGCCGGCGTCCATACGTATCAAGGCGTCCGGGGGCATTCGCAGCTATGTGTTCGCCAGAGAGCTTATCGAGGCGGGGGCTGACAGGCTGGGCGCCAGCGCAGGGGTTGATCTCGTGAGAGAGGAGGCGGCCATGGAAAGGACAGGCCTTGAGAAATAAAAAAAGACACTATGCATAGAACGATCATGTTCCTGTCCTCCTTCCTTGTTCTCAGCTTGCTGATCAGAGATCAGGCCATGGCGCAGGTGGATTCCGGTACGGTTATCGTGCATAAAGACCCGCGAGTCGATGATTTGGTCCGCAAGCAGATACAGATCAATGAGGAGACAACCCGGGATAGCCGCCGCAACATACCGGGCTTCCGGATCCAGGTGATCAATTCGACGGACCGGAACAAGGTTTTCGCAGCAAAAACGAGAATATACCAGGAATTCCCCGATCTGAAACCTTACCTGTTATATCAGGCGCCGAACTATAAGTTGAGAGTGGGGAATTTCCGGACCCAGGAAGAAGCGGAGGAATTTGAAAAGCAATTGACCCGATTATTCCCATCCGGCCTGTTCATTATCCGGGATGTCATTGAGGTGAGCCCTAACGATATGCCCCTCCCAAATCCATGATCCGAGGCCTTACGAACAAATCCTGATCTTTCATGCTGTCAAATACCATAAAACAACTTGCCCGTCAATACGCACCCGATCTGATCCGGATCAGGCACCATTTGCATGCCCATCCCGAATTAAGCTACAAAGAATTCGAAACGGCGAAATTCGTTCGCAAAAAACTCGAGGAGACAGGCATTCCCTGCCAGATCATGGCGGAGACGGGTGTGGTAGGGATCATTCGGGGAAATGATCCGGAGAAGCGAACGGTGGCCTTGCGCGCCGATATGGACGCATTGCCGATCAGGGAGGAGAATGATATCCCGTATCGTTCCGTGCACGAGGGCGTCATGCATGCCTGCGGGCATGATGTACATACGACTATCCTGCTGGGCGCAGCCAGGATCCTCCATGATCTCAAAGACCAATGGGAGGGTACAGTCAAGCTGATCTTTCAGCCAGGCGAGGAGAAAAATCCGGGTGGGGCCAGCCTGATGATCAAAGAGGGCGTTTTGACAGATCCCGCGCCGCAGGCCATATTCGGCCTGCATGTTCACCCGGGGCTGGAAACCGGCAAGTTGAGCTTCCGGGGAGGCATGGTCATGGCCAGCGCGGACGAATTGTATATCACGATACGCGGCAAGGGAGGCCATGCCGCCGCCCCGCACCTTACGGTTGACACGATCCTGGTCGCCTCTCAACTTATCGTATCGCTGCAACAGATCATCAGCAGGAACCGAAACCCGCTGTCGCCATCGGTGCTCTCGATAACTTCTGTGCAAGGGGGACATACCACGAATGTCATACCCAGCGAAGTCAGGCTGATGGGGACTTTC
This sequence comes from Bacteroidota bacterium, assembly GCA_030706735.1. Taxonomy (GTDB): domain Bacteria; phylum Bacteroidota; class Bacteroidia; order Chitinophagales; family Chitinophagaceae; genus Puia. Next base: position 101,127 of record JAUZNZ010000006.1, read on the forward strand.
CGGGCCATGGACGAGCAATGGCGGTTCAGGGCGCATGAATTGATCCGCAAACAAGCCACGGAATTGGTACACAGTATGGGGGCTGACATAGACCTGCATATCGACGTCGGATATCCCATGGTATATAACAATGAATCGCTGGACAACGTGGCGCGAACGGAAGCGGCTGCATTCCTCGGAAAAGAAAATGTGCTGGAGACGGAGATCCGAATGGGCTCCGAAGACTTCGGTTATTATACCCGGCAGATCCCGGGATGCTTTTACCGACTCGGCGTAATGAATATCGACAAGGGGATCACGTCCGGCGTGCACACACCTACTTTCAATATCGACGAATCGGCGATCGAGATCGGAGCGGGCATGATGGCCTGGTTTGGCAGCCGGATTGATTTTAAAGGTTAATGCGCATTTTCGTAATTTGCCGTGTATGCAGAAAAAACAACTCCGAAGAGAGCAGGCGCTGGAATATCACTCCAAAGGCAGGCCGGGGAAGATAGAGGTCGTGCCGACCAAGGAGGCGAAAACGCAAAGGGACCTTTCCCTGGCCTATTCGCCAGGCGTCGCTGAGCCCTGCAAGGAGATCAGCAAGAATGTCGAGGACGTCTATAAATACACGGCTAAAGGGAACCTCGTTGCGGTGATCAGTAATGGAACGGCGGTATTGGGGCTGGGAGATATCGGTCCTGAGGCGTCCAAACCCGTCATGGAGGGGAAAGGGGTTTTGTTCAAGATCTTCGCCGATATCGACGTCTTCGATATCGAGATCAATGAAAAGGATCCAGAGAAATTCGTTCAGATCGTCAAGGCGCTGGAACCCACTTTCGGGGGCATCAACCTCGAAGACATCCGGGCCCCGGAGTGCTTTTATATTGAAAAGCAACTAAAAGAGGCATTGAAGATCCCCGTCATGCACGACGATCAGCACGGGACTGCCATTATCAGCAGCGCAGCCCTGCTGAATGCGCTGGAACTCCAAAAAAAGAAGATCGACCGGGTACACTTCGTCATTAATGGCGCAGGCGCCGCGGCAATGGCCTGTACCAAGCTCTATGTCGCCCTGGGTGCGAAACCGGAAAATTTTATTCTCTTTGACAAGGACGGGGTATTGCACGACGGCCGTGCGGACCTGGATGAGGAACAAAAGAAATTCGCCATCAAGAGGAGCGACATGACGCTGGAGAAAGCGATGAAGGATGCCGATGTATTCGTCGGATTGAGCGTGGGCGGCGTCGTGACCGGAGAGATGGTCAAAAGCATGGGCAGGAGGCCGATCGTATTCGCCATGGCCAATCCGGACCCCGAGATCACCTACGAGGCGGCCACCGCGGTACGTGACGACATCATCATGGCCACGGGCCGGAGCGATTATCCCAACCAGGTAAACAATGTGCTGGGTTTCCCGTTCATCTTCCGCGGCGCCCTGGATGTCCGGGCAACGCAGATCAATGAAGAGATGAAGCTGGCTGCTGTCAAGGCACTTGCCGATCTTGCCAAGACCCCGGTACCCGACATCGTGAACATGGCGTACAATGAAAAAAATATTGTTTTCGGCCCTACCTATATCATTCCCAAGCCACTCGACCCACGCCTGTTGTCTACCGTCACCCCGGCCGTGGCACGGGCCGCCATGGAAAGCGGAGTAGCCCAGACCACGATCACGCACTGGGACTCGTACGTGATCGAGCTGAACAAGCGCCTCGGTCTCGACAATCAGTTGATCCGTGTTCTGGGCAGCAAGGCCCGCAATAATCCCAAACGCCTGGTCTTCGCCGAGGCCGACAATCCGAAGATCCTGAAGGTGGCGCAGATCCTGCATGACGAAGGAGTGGCGTTTCCGATGCTGCTGGGTGACGAAAAGAAGATCCGGCACATCGCATCCGTAAATAGCATCGATCTGGAGGACATGCCCATCATCAATCCGCAAAAGGATGAGTATGATGAGCAGCGCAAACGGTTCAGCGAGCTCTTCTTTGCCAAACGGCAACGGCGGGGTTTTAATAAATATGAGTCCCAAAAGATCATGCGCGACAGGAATTACTTCGGATGCATGATGGTAGAGACCGGAGAGGCGGACGCGATGATCTCCGGCCTGACCAAAAATTACCCGGATACGATAAGGCCCGCCCTGCAAGCCATTGGCACGGAAGAAGGCGTGCAAAAGATCGCCGGCATGTACCTGCTGTTGACCAAGAAAGGGCCCCTGTTCCTGGCAGACACGACAGTAAATTTCAACCCGACCCCTGAAGAACTGGCCGATATCACCCTGCTGGTGGCGCGTGCCGTGCAGAATTTCAATCTTACGCCGCGCATTGCCATGCTGAGTTATTCCAACTTCGGCACCAGCGATTCCCCGGAAGCGAGGCTGGTTGCCAAGGCCACCAGCCTGGTAAAGCAAAGGAACCCCACCCTGGTCGTGGACGGCGAGATGCAAGCCAGCGTCGCTCTGAATAATGACCTGATCAAGGAAAATTATCCCTTCAGCGAATTAGTCGATCAGGAAGTGAATACCCTGATCTTCCCGAACCTGGCGGCAGGCAATGTGGCCTATAATCTTCTGAAAGAAGTTGGGGGCGCCGATGCCATCGGGCCGATCCTGCTGGGTTTGAAAAAACCGGTTCACGTGCTTCAATTAGGCAGCTCGGTTCGCAGCATATACAATATGGCGCTTATTGCGGTCGTCGACGCACAGATCAAGTGCAAGACGGTGGGGGAACCGGAGCAAAAATCACCCTGGTGGAAGAAGAGCAAGGCCCACTAAAAATCGTATTTTCATTCATGAACATTTTTACAGAATTCGGTAGGTACCTGTTGATGCTGAAGGGAATGTTCTCCAAGCCGGAGAATGCCAAAATGTATTGGAAGGAGTTCATGCATCAATGCTCGGATATCGGGATCGGGTCCCTGGGTATCGTCGTGATCATATCTGTCTTCATGGGCGCGGTTTCGACACTGCAAACGGCTTACCAATTGGTAAGCCCTTTTATTCCCTTGTCGACCATCGCCCAGATCGTTCGCGACACGGTCATCCTGGAATTCTCTCCTACCCTGGTATGTATCGTGCTGGCAGGCGTCGTAGGCAGTAAGATCGCAAGCGAACTTGGAAATATGCGTGTGAGTGAACAGATCGACGCACTCGAGATCATGGGCATCAATACGAAGACCTATTTGATATTGCCGAAGCTGCTGGCTGCCTTTGTGGTGATCCCGATGCTCGTGGTCGTTTCCGCTGTGCTTGGGATCTGGGGCGGACGCCTGGCAGCCACGCTGACGGGGATTGTGTCCGGGGCGGCCTTCGACAAAGGATTGCATCAGTTCTTTAAGCCATACAATGTATTTTTCGCGCTGGCCAAGGCCTATACGTTTTCCTTCATCATTTCCAGCATCCCCGCCTACTATGGTTACTATGTGCAAGGAGGAGCGCTGGAGATCGGGAGGGCGAGCACGCGGTCTGTCGTGGTCAGTTGCGTGCTGGTCCTGTTTGCGGATTATGTGCTGGCGGCGGTGCTGTTATGAGTGATCCAAAGGAAGTTGATTGCGTTTATACATACGTCAAAACAAGTCTGGCTTGAAGCGTGTAGCTTGGAGCTCGCAGCTATCAAATGATCGAAGTAAAAAATATCAAGAAGGGATTCGGCGAAAAAATGGTGATCAATGACGTCAGCGCAGTTTTCCAAACCGGAAAATGCAATCTGATCATCGGAACCAGCGGCAGCGGCAAGACGGTCCTCATGAAGTGCATGGTCGGCCTGTTCGAGCCCGACAGCGGCGAAATATGCTATGACGGGCAAAATTTTTCCGAGATGAACACCGATCAGCGAAAAGAACTGCGGCAGCAGATCGGCATGTTGTTTCAGGGATCGGCCTTGTTCGACAGCATGACGGTGGAGCAGAATGTCCTGTTCCCGTTGGATATGTTCACGAAAAAAACATATGCAGAAAAATTGCGACGTGTCAATGAAGTGCTCGACCGCGTGAACCTGAAAGATACCAATAATAAATTCCCGGCGGAGATCTCCGGAGGGATGAAGAAAAGGGTGGGCATTGCCAGAGCCATCGTGTTGAACCCAAAATACCTGTTCTGCGACGAGCCCAATTCCGGTCTCGACCCGCAAACTTCATTGCTGATCGACAAACTGATCAAAGAGATCACGATTGAGTACAATATTACCACCGTCGTCAACACCCACGACATGAACAGCGTCATGGAAACGGGCGATCACATCATTTACATGTACCAGGGGCTGAAAGAATGGGAGGGCAGCAACAAAGAGATCATTTTCAGCAAGAATGAGCGTTTGAACAATTTTATATTCGCCTCGGAATTTTTGCAGGACGCCAAGGATATGCGGATGCTGGAAATGAAGGGCAAGATCGATAACAACCGGAATATGGACGACATGCTGAAGTGAGAGGCGGGAAGAACCGGGATTTTCCCTATTTTTGCGCGATCTCAACCAATCCCCATGGCAATTTTAGTCAATAAGAACTCGAGGATCATCGTACAGGGCTTTACCGGAACAGAAGGAACCTTTCATGCTACTCAAATGATCGAATACGGCAGTACCGTTACCGGCGGTGTGACCCCGGGCAAAGGCGGCAGCAGCCATCTCGACAGACCAGTTTTCAATACTGTTGCCGATGCCGTGAAGAATACGGACGCCAATGTATCCATCATTTTCGTTCCTCCCGCCTTCGCTGCCGACGCCATAATGGAAGCCACGGAAGCGGGCATCGAGCTGGTGGTTTGTATCACTGAAGGGATCCCGGTACAGGACATGGTGAAGGCCAAGAGCTATTTGCAGGGGAAGAAGACGCGGCTGATCGGACCCAATTGCCCGGGAGTGATCACGGCTGGGGAATGCAAGGTAGGTATCATGCCGGGGTTCGTATTCAAGCCGGGCCGGATCGGCATCGTATCCAAGTCGGGTACACTGACCTATGAAGCAGCCGACCAGGTCGCCAAGGCCGGTTTGGGTATTTCTACTGCCGTGGGGATCGGCGGTGATCCCATCATCGGAACGCCTACCAAGGAGGCCGTAGAGCTGCTTATGAATGATCCCGGCACCGACGGCATCGTGATGATCGGTGAGATAGGCGGGAATATGGAGGCCGAGGCGGCGCGCTGGGTGAAGGACAATTCGCGTAAACCGGTGGTCGGCTTCATTGCCGGTCAGACGGCGCCCCCCGGGCGGCGCATGGGGCATGCCGGCGCCATTGTCGGAGGTGCGGACGATACGGCGGCTGCAAAAATGAAGATCATGGCCGAGTGTGGCATCCACGTCGTGCAAAGTCCGGCGGATATCGGTGCGACGATGGCCAGGGTAATGAAGAAATAAGGATATTGATGATATGAAAGAGGCCGCCCCGATGGGGCGGCCTCTTTATTTTATGCCGGTCAAAGGCTATCTGCAGGAGCGATCGAACCGGAGGTCCCGGCGATCACTGCGCAGGTCCCGACGGTCGTGCCTGAAATCCCTCACGTCGTGCCGCATGTCCCTGCGATCATATGCGAAGTCGTGACGGTCATTACGGAGGTCATGACGATCGTTGCGGATATCATGGCGGTCGTTACGGATGTCCACCTTATCCTGGCGAATATCCCGGCGATCTTTGGGCTGGCCCTGGGCCTGGCTGGCAACGGACAGCAACAGTCCGGCGGCGATCAGTATGGAAGTAAACTTGGTGTTCATAACGGTTCTTTTTTAAATTGTTAGTAAATAGTAAGTTCCTATATAGGATTGCGCGGGCAACGGGTCGTTTAAGGACGGATAGTTAGATGTATGTTAAAAGGAACCAGCCATTTATGCAATCGGTTTTATGAATGTATCTTTTCGAATAAAGCCTACTCCCATGCTGATCAAGAACTTGCCGGCCATCCTGTGTCTGTGCCTGATCCCTGCTTTGCTCCATGCACAACGGGGCCGCACGGATTATGACGCAAAATGGAAGATCGTGGATTCGCTGGCCGGCAAGAAAGGGCTGACGAGGTCCGCGCTGGCCAGGGTGAACAAACTGTACGCCATCGCAAAAGAAGAAAAGAACGAAGGTCAGTCCCTTAAGGCTCTGATCTACCGCATGGGTCTCCGGGATCAGCTTGGAGAAGATTCCATCCAGAGAGACGTCCGGGAATTGGGGACGGAAATAGCGAACACGGATGAGCCAGCCAGGTCAATATTGAAGAGTATGTTGGCAGATGTCTACCTCAATTATTTAAGACAGCATAGCTGGCAACTGCGTGAGCGGACCCGTACAGTTAACTTTAGGAAAGCGGATATCGAATCCTGGGGAACTGACGACTTTCAGAGAGAGATCGACCATTGCTTGCTCGGCTCCCTGAAAGAAGACAAACTGCTCTTTCAGACGAGCGTGAAGCCTCTTGATCCAATCATCATTAAAGGTAATGCCCACAATCTTCGTCCCACTCTCTATGATCTGTTGGCGACGCGAGCCTTGAATTACTTTACGAATGCGGAACAGTACGGCAGCCGGCCGGAATTTGCCTTTGAAATGGACGACCCCATGGTATACGCCGTTGCCGAAGCGTTTACCGGCCACCCCTTCCAAACACGGGATCCACAATCGCCCCATTATCAGGCCCTGCGTTTATACCAGGCACTTACGCGTATTCACCTGGGAGATTCTCATCCGGATGCCCTGGTGGATCTGGAGATTGAACGCCTGAAGTTCGTCCATGCCTATTCAGTCATGCCTGACAAGGACAGCCTGTATATGCGTGCGTTGGGCGAAATAACGTCCAGGTACGGCGACCTGTCTGCGGCGGCCGAAGCCTGGTACCTTCAGGCGCAGCAATACGCGAACCTGGCAGAGCAGTATAACCCGCTCGGTGATACGACGAATCGATATGCCTATCTGAAGGTGGTCGGAATTTGCGAAAAGGTGACCGCTGAAAAAGATAGCAGCGAAGGAAAGTCTGGATGCCGGCGATTGCTGGTCAGCGCACTTGCCAAAGAATTAAAATTGGAGACCGAAAAAGTCAACAGCCCGGGATTGCCGTTTCGGGCACTACTCACCTGGCGTAATATCTCCCGGTTACATTTCCGGCTAATCTCATTGGATCACAACCTTAGGGTGGAATGGGAAGACAAATTGTCCCATGATGAAAATGCTGCATGGAAACAAATCCTGGGTCAACCGTCTATGAGGGCTTATTCGCAAAATCTGCCCGAAACGGGTGACCACCAGGAGCACCGCATGGAGATCCGGATCGATGCCTTGCCCGTCGGAGAGTACGCTTTGATTGCCAGTGTGGACGAGAATTTTGGTCTCAATAAGAATCTTCTGGCCGCTCAGTTGTTATATGTTTCTTCTATTGCGTACGTCAACTATGGGCTGAATTATTTCGTCCTGGACCGTGAAACCGGGCAACCCGTGGCCGGAGCGAAAATCAAGGATTGGTTCAGGCATTCCGGCAAGGACAGTAAGGATAAAATGGATACACCAGCCACCTATCGAACTGACGAACATGGTTATTTCCGTTTGAAGCGAAAGATCAACAACCGTGACGGGCGTATGCATATGCTGGAGATCAGTACGCAGAACGACCATCTTTTTCTGAATGAAGCGTCTGGAAATTATAGATATGACGGAGATAAGCCCGACGATCAGGAACCCGCCGATGATGCTAAATTTGAAAGAGAACAGCGTCGGGCATTTCTTTTCACGGATCGAAGCATTTACCGGCCAGGACAAACGCTCTACTTTAAAGGCATCGTCACGACCCGCCATCCCGCCGACATGAGACCGGAAGCGTTGCCTGGTTCCAGGTCAAGAGTTGTATTGTACAACGCCAATTCGGAACCGATCGACTCGGCAGAAGTGACCAGCAATGAATTTGGGTCCTATCAAGGAAAATTCCTGCTGCCTGACCGCGGCGTAACGGGCGTATTCTCCATCAGGAACGACTCCGGCAAGGCCTACCTTGGATTTTCGGTTGAGGAATACAAACGGCCAACATTCTATGTAGAGTATCAACATCTGCAGGGCAGTCCCCGCCTGGGCGATTCCATTCGTATTTCCGGAGCGGCCAGGGCTTATTCCGGAAGCATGATCGGAGGCGCGCTGGTCAGGTTCAACGTGACACGGCAGGCGAGGTTCCCGTACGCCGCCCGGTCATGGCGCGGGGAATATCCTTCCAGCCGTGCGCAACAGATTACGCATGGCGAGGTCCGGACTGGCCAGGACGGCACGTTTAGCATCCCATTCATCGCTCTACCGGACCGTTCCATAGTCAAAGAACAGCATCCCGTTTTCGAGTTTTTGCTGTCGGCCGATGTGACGGATATAAGTGGCGAGACCAGAAGCCAGACAACGACCGTTGCCATAGGGTATCAGGCTCTGGAGCTGTCGATCCAACTTCCGCAAGGCGGTCACTTGCCGGCTGACAGCATGCAACGCATTTCGGTCAGCAGCACCAATCTTTCGGGAGAAGCTGAATCGTCCATCGTCCATACGCGCATCTTCGGACTGAGATCACCGGATAGGCTGATCAGGGACCGGTATTGGCAGGAACCCGATCAATTTAGTATGAGCAGGCAGGAATGGCTTACTTTTTTCCCCCGTGACGAATACGATCATGAAAAGAAGAAAGAAAGTTGGGGACGAGCCAGGATGGTCTTCGAGAGCTCCGATTCCAGCGAAAAGGAACAGAATTTCCATCTTAAGCGGGGCTGGTATGTTATTGAAGCCACCGCAAATGATCGATATGGGCAGGAAGTCAAAGATGTCGCCTATATCGATCTGTACGACCAGATGACCGGTGAGCCCGCATCGCCCGCTTATATATGGGACATGCCGGCTGCGGAGACTAAGGATCCAGGCAAAGAAATCCGCGTACCGGCCGGCTCTTCGGCCACCAATCTGTTCGTGATACGGAAAGCGGATAAACCCGCCGAAGACAGCTTCCGGTTCATCGCGCTGGACCAAGGGTCGAAGACCATGTTGATCCCCCATTTTAAGAGTACGGAATGCTGGATGACCCTATCCGATATCTTTGTTAAGGACAATCGGGTGCATATCAAAACAAATCCCATCTGGATCGCTCCGAATAAGAAGGAACTCGACGTCCACGTGACGAGTTTCAGGGATAAGACCCTCCCCGGGAGCGATGAAACCTGGGCGCTCCAGGTAACCGGGGAAAAGAAAGAAAGGGTCAATGCCGAAATATTGACCAGCATGTATGATAGTTCATTGGACCAATTCAGCGTGCAACGTTGGGCGATGCCGGAATTCTGTCCATATTATGGAGTTCGGTCGGAATGGGAACAGTCCAATTTTGCCGAGGTCAATGCCACAGAATGGGCGCCTGACGAAGATGAACAACCCTACTTTTCGAAAGAATATGATGAATTGCTCAGGCCATCGCTGATCGTGGAGGAAAGACTCGCCCCGAGACGGGTCATCAGGGGCGGATCGTGGAGGGGCACCAACTTTTACGTCAGCGAAAATAATGCTGGTCCCAAAATGAGCCTGGCCGCAAAATTCAGCTCCGATGCGGACAGCACGAAAGTCTTGAGTGGTGATTTGTTTGTTCATGCCGTTCCGGAAAAGCGCCTGAAAATTCCGGCGGACGGACAGGCGAGGCTGGAGGACCTCGCTAAGCCGCCGGCACGGGTGCAGGTGAGAAAGAACCTCCAGGAGACCGCTTTTTTCCTGCCGGACCTGCATACCGACAGCGCGGGCAATGTGTCCTTCCGCTTCACGATGCCGGAAGGGCTGACCACCTGGAAGTGGATGACCCTGGCGCATACGAAAGACCTGGCATTCGGCTATGCAGAAAGGTCGGTGATCACGCAGAAGTCGCTGATGGTGCAGCCGAATGCACCGCGATTCCTGCGCGAAGGCGATCGGATGGAACTCATGACTAAGATCGTGAACCTCACCGATTCCGAAATGACGGGGCAGGCCGAATTGCGTCTGACCGATCCGACGACCGGTCAATCCGCCGATGGCTGGTTCACCAACCGGCAGGCCAACCAGTTCTTTACCGTCGGGGCGCGGCAAAGTATCACGGTGAGCTGGCCCATTGAGATCCCGTTCCAATATAACCGGCCGCTGACTTACCGGATCACTGCCAGCGCCGGCAATTACGGCGATGGGGAAGAGGCGGTCCTTCCGGTTGTAAGCAACCGCATGTTGGTGACGGAAAGCCTGCCTCTGAATATGATATCCGCACCTGGCGGAGCGGGGCAGGATCGGCATTTCGTATTCGACAAGCTGCTGCAAAGCGGCGGCAGCGAAACGCTCAGCCAGCACGCCCTGACCGTCGAATTTACTTCCAATCCGGCCTGGTATGCCGTGCAAGCACTCCCTTTCCTGATGGAATATCCGTATGAATGCGCCGAACAAACATTCAACCGGTTCTATGCGAATGCCCTGGCCTCTCATATCGTCAACGGTTCGCCGAAGATCAGAGCAGTCTTTGAAAAATGGAAGACGGCGGACACGGCGACCCTGCTGAGCAACCTGGAGAAGAACCAGGAATTGAAATCCGTTCTGCTGGAAGAAACGCCCTGGGTATTCGAAGCCAGAAGCGAGTCACAGCAAAAAAAGAATATCGCCCTGCTATTCGACATGATACGAATGCAACGCGAACTGGGAGCCGCACTGGACAAGCTAAAAGACTTACAATCTTCCGATGGCGGCTTTCCCTGGTTCAAGGACGGCCCGGTTGACCGCTATATCACACAATATGTCGTGACGGGCATCGGCCGCTTGATAAAATTAAATGCCCTTCCGGAGGACCTGGCGAAAAAGGCAACCCAAATTGCGGAAGCCGGATTACATTATGCAGATGAAAGGATCAAGCAAGACTATGCGGAACTCAAACAGCAGCTTAAGCGGGGACCGGTATCTGCATATCCCGTGAGCGAGGTGATACAATACCTCTATATGCGGAGCTTTTTTCCGGACTTCGGTATCCGCGGCGACATTTTCCCCGCGGTCAATGAATACCGCAAACGGGTAGGACGGTCCTGGCTGAAGGTGAATCGACAGTTGCAAGGGATGGTCGCCCTGGCCCTTTATCGGACCGGGGATGTCCGCACGGCGAAAGAGATCGTGGCCTCATTAAAAGAGAATGCCATCTCTGACAACGAACAAGGCATGTACTGGAAGCAAACGGGGAATGCTTTTTATTGGGATGACGCCCCAATCGAGACCCAGTCCCTGTTGATCGAAGTCTTCCGCGAGATCAGTCCCGACGGCACGATCGACTCAAAGCTCAAGACCTGGTTATTGCGACAAAAGCAGACGCAGAGCTGGGCCACTACAAAAGCCACCGCTGATGCCTGCTATGCACTGTTGACCGGAGGCGGCGACTGGCTGAATGCCGAACCAGAGGTAACGATACGACTTGGCGAGAAAACCATCTCTTCATCGGGAGGCGAAGAAGCCGGCAAGGCAAATGGCGTGGAAGTGGGGACGGGCTATTTCAAGAAAGTTTTCGATGGGCCCTTCGTCCATCCTTCCATGGGCAATATCACCTTGTCCATGACAGGCGGTCCCGCCGGCGCCAGGCCTGCCTGGGGCGCCGTATACTGGCAATATTTCGAGAACCTGGATAAGATCGTTCCGCCTGACGGCCAGGTTGCGCCTCTTCGTTTAAGCAAGAAGCTCTTTATAGAAAAGAATTCCGACAAAGGGCAGGTGCTGGAACCTGTCGAAGCCAATGGAACGCTAAAACCGGGCGATAAAGTGGTGGTCCGGATCGAGTTGCGGTCGGACAGGGACCTGGAATACGTACATATGAAAGATATGCGAGGGGCATGCATGGAGCCGCTGGACGTAATGAGCGGATACAAATGGCAGGGAGGCCTGGGCTATTACGAGAGCACAAAGGACGCCAGCACGGATTTTTTCTTCGACAGGCTGCCTAAGGGCGTGTTTGTCTTTGAATATGCCGTATTCGTGGGCCAGGCCGGCAATTTCAGCAACGGGGTCACCAGCATCGAATGCATGTATGCGCCAGAATTTGCCTTCCATAGCGAAGGTATCCGGGTGAATGTGGAAAGGCCCTAATTTTGGACACATGCAAACGGACACATTGATCGTCGGCCAGGGTATTTGCGGCAGCATGCTGGCCTGGTGGCTAGAGCAGGCCGGCCTGTCCTTCGTGGTGATGGATGAACCGCGGCCCTTTACGGCATCCCGGGTCGCTGCCGGCCTGATCAACCCCGTTACGGGCCGGCGGATCGTTAAGACCTGGATGATCGATGAATTATTGCCGTTTGCGGTTAGTACCTATCGGGAGATCGGCGCCACCCTGGGCATCGATTGTATCTCGCCGGCCAGGGTGATCGAGTTCTTTCCAACCCCGCAAATGCGCCATGCATTTCTGGACCGTTATGCGGATGACCGGGAGCATCTCGTCCTCCCTGTCCATGAGGGAGATTGGAGGGCGCAATTCCAATATGATCTCGGATATGGCATAATCCGGGGTTGCCAGCTGGTCGATCTCCCGGCATTGCTTGAAGCAACCAGGAAACGCCTTAAGGAGCATGGACGATTGAGAGAAGAGCGGTTTGAACAGGGATCGTTGATCACCGGGATAACGGACGTTCGATATAGGGACATTCAGGCCGGGCGGGTTATTTTTTGCGATGGCGTGGAAAGCACCGCGAATCCATTGTTCTCCAGGCTCCCCTTTGCACCGAATAAGGGGGAGTTCCTGATCATCGAGGCTTCGGACCTGGTGGGGAGGGGCGATATTCAAACGGTGTTCAAGAAGGGCATCAGTCTGGCGCCATGGAAGGAAGGATTATATTGGGTGGGCTCCTCCTACGAGTGGTCGTTCGACGAGGAAGGGCCAACCGAGTCTTTTCTGAAAAGGACCGGGGCGATCCTGAAGGATTGGTTGAACGTTCCGTATAAGATTGTAGGGCATTATGCCTCAGTGCGTCCGGCCACGCTGGAGAGGAGGCCATTCGTAGGCTTTCACCCTTTGCACCCGCAAGTCGGCATCTTGAACGGAATGGGCACCAAGGGTTGTTCACTGGCGCCTTTTTTCTCGTATCAGCTTGTGGAGCATATCACCAAGGGGATAGCCATTCGTCCAGACGCCGACGTGCGGCGATTTACGAAGGTGCTGAGCCATTCTAGTTAGCGGCCACTGAAGGAACGGAACGGCGGATGATCGTCGTACTGCCTTCGGGGAATTGGAGGGGATCCTGGTTAAGTACCCGGGACATAGCCTCGTAAAGAGCCGGAAGTTCGTGCCTGAACTGCACGGGGTTCTCAAAGAACACCTCGACGGATACAGCCCAAAACTCGTGGTAATTGGTTGATGCGTATTCCCCAAGGAGATTCTTGCGACCTTCCTGCATCGCCGTAAAAATGGGGCGGGCCACCTTGGAGAACTCGGTGAATTCCTTTTTGAAGTGCTTATCTTCTTCCGTCTGCGTCACAAAATTGACATAGGCCAGGGCGTGACCCATTTCATGCAAGCCGACGTTACAATTGGCCGTTTGACCTGAAATGCCCTTTATAAAATTATCCCAGGAAAGGTAGATGCCGGTCTGATCGACGTGGCCCATGAACGGCCGGGAATAAAAGCCATAGTGGTAATCGTCCCTGAGGATGAAGATATCATCGAAGTAGTTGAGTTTGAACTTGTCAAGGCCAAACGTGAGCTGCACGGCAGCGGCGCTGACCAGGATGGGCATTTCTGTATTCGCCTGCACCTCGATATAGTGGAAATGCTTGGACTGCTGAAATTGGTAGGTACGAAACAGAAATTTGCGCTGTTCGTCGAGGCCAAGGCGGTTATAATATCCGAAATAGCGGGAAACGACGGAGTGATAAAAGGTTTCCCTGGCGATGAACTTCTTAAACTGTTGCCGGGTATATAGGCGCTGAAAAAGCGCAGTGACCGGACGATTCAGAACAAGCACCCCCAAGACCAAAGAAGCAATGACAATGATTTCCATAAGGTTCATTTTTCTTTTTGCTAGAATCGATTGCTACAATCGGGTCTTACATTGGTCTTGGATACAGAACTACGGGTTTCGAATTAGAGAGGAAAGCCTATAGGTGGGTTTAATCAAGAGGAATGAATCATACGGATTGAGAACAAGATAGAAATAATTTTCAAAAACAAAAAGTCCGGCTGGATGGAATTTACACGATTTTTGCAACGGTTTGATAATCAGTATCATTATGAATACAAGCGTGGGAGATCCGTCACCAATCCGCTTTGAAACGTTCTGCATTTTAAATTACCTTTGCCCCTCTCATTAAATGGATTTAACGAAATGTACAGGACGCATACCTGCGGGGAATTAAGAAAGGAGCATAACGGCTTGGAGATCGTGCTGGCGGGCTGGGTACAGACCGTACGGAAGTTTGGAAGCATTAGTTTCATCGATCTGCGCGACCGGTATGGCGTGACCCAGCTATTATTTGGCGAAGAACTGAATAAGGAACTGACGGAAAGTCCGTTAGGCAGGGAATACGTGTTACAGGTGAGGGGTACGGTCAGCGAAAGGAGCAGTAAGAATGCCAACCTGGCCACAGGAGATATTGAGATCAATGTGCGGTCCTTTTCGATCCTCAACAAATCGGTTACCCCGCCTTTTACCATACAGGATGACACGGATGGGGGCGACGATCTGCGGATGAAGTATCGATACCTGGACCTTCGCCGTCAGGCAGTAAAAAAGAACCTGGAATTGCGTTATGCTGTCGGGCGGGCGGCAAGGAATTATCTTCATGAGCATCAATTCATGGATCTGGAAACCCCTTTTCTGATCAAATCGACCCCGGAGGGGGCCCGCGATTTTGTCGTGCCTTCCCGGATGAACCCCGGCCAGTTCTATGCTTTGCCGCAATCTCCGCAGACCTTCAAGCAATTGCTGATGGTCAGCGGCTATGATCGCTATTATCAGATCGTCAAGTGTTTCCGGGACGAGGACCTCCGGGCAGACCGGCAGCCTGAATTCACACAGATCGACTGCGAGATGAGTTTCGTGGAACAAGAGGATATCCTGTCCATGTTTGAAGGGATGATCAGGCATATTTTCCGGGAGGTAAAGGGCATCGACTACAGCGAAAAAGTGGTTCGGATGACCTGGGAAGAAGCGATGTGGCAATACGGGAATGACAAGCCGGACATCCGTTTTGGGATGAAAATACTCAACCTGAAATCTGCTTTTGTCGCTGACGGGGGTCAGGTCGCAAGGGGTGAACTGATCGCCGGCGCGGGTTTCGGCGTATTCGACCAAGCCGAGACGGTACTCGCCATTGCCGTGCCGGGATGCAGTGAATATACCCGCAAACAGACAGACGAGCTGACCGAATGGGTCAAACGCCCGCAGATCGGCATGCAGGGCCTGGTTACCATCCGGTATAACCAGGATGGCAGCCTGAAAAGCAGCGTCGATAAATTCTTTGGGCAGGATAAGCTAAAGGCCATTGCGGAGGCTGCCGGGGCCGAACCCGGCGATCTCCTACTCATCCTCGCCGGAAGGGAGGAAAGAACGCGCAAGGCAACCAGCGAGTTACGCCTGGAAATGGGGAAACGGCTGGGCCTGCGTCGGGAGAACGAATTCAAATTATTGTGGGTTCTCGATTTCCCCCTGTTCGAATATGCTGAAGAAGACAATCGATGGGTCGCACGTCATCACCCCTTCACTTCACCCAAACCCTCGGACATTCCAGTTATGATCGGAAATGATCCGCGCATTGCAGATGCCGATAAGTATCTGGAGCATCCGTATGCGAGGATCAAAGCGAATGCATACGACATGGTACTGAACGGGAACGAGATCGGGGGCGGTTCGATACGGATCTACCAGCGGGAATTGCAGGAAAGGATGTTCGCTGCCCTTGGGATGAGCAAGGAGGAGGCGCTGCATAAATTCGGCTTTTTACTGGGGGCTTTCGAATATGGCGCGCCGCCGCATGGAGGCATCGCCTTTGGGTTCGACCGGCTCTGTGCGATCCTGGGCGGCAGTGAAAGCATTCGCGACTTTATCGCCTTCCCGAAAAACAATAGTGGGCGCGATGTGATGCTGGATGCGCCTGCCACCATCGACAAAAAGCAATTGATTGAACTGGGCATAATTTCCATCCGGCCGGAGGGAGAACAATCATGAGGATCGTATTAAAAATATCCACGGTACTCTCGTGGATCAACCTGGTCATCGGAGGATTACTTACTCTCCTGGGGCTTCTTACGGTTCTGACCGCGAGAAATTTTTCCATGCTGATCATGCCACTCTTTTTTTCCTCCATTATCCTTCACAGCTATGCCGCCCTGCAATTGCGCCGGAGTATCATAAATCCAACCCGGCCGCTCAGTTCGCAAACACCCACCGGCATCCGCTTCATCGGCGCGGTGGCTTTGTTCTTCGGGATCGGGGCTTTTGCAAATAGTATCGCGTTGCTTCAGAACTCAAGGGAATACCTGAAAGTGATCCAGCCGGGATTGCCTGAAGGCTTCCATTTCGGGTTGCGGGAATTAAGGCTGACAGGGATAATTACTCTCTTAGTGGGCTCCGGCATCGCGCTCAACGTGATGCTTAATTTCAGGCTGCTCCGCTGGTATTACTTAATGAAAGGGATGATGTAGCCTATTTCCGGCCTTTGACCCAAACAATCAGACCAAAAAGGACAATGAAGGCCCCGATGCATAGGAGGATATTTTCGACAGGGCCCGAAGTCCTGCTCTTGCCGAGGTTATTTCTACACTCCGCGATATATCCATAGATGCCGGGATAGCCGTCATTCAGCTTGCGGACCGCCTCGAACTGCTTTAATGCCGCCCCAAAATATTGCCTGTCAAAATAATAGAGGCCGCTTGCAAATAATTCGGAAGCTTTACTGGGGCGCGGTGAAATGCCCGCACTGTCCAGATATTCGTCGAGGATCGCCACAGGCACGGCAAAATTCAGCCCGGCCGCAAGACCTCCTGTATTCTCGATGCTTCCGAAGGTCGTCAACCCAACTACCTCCCCCTCATCATTGCACACGGGGCCGCCACTACTGCCATGATTGATATTCGCATCCATCTGGATCACCGGCCATCCGTTGACCGATTTCTTTATCGCGCTGACAATGCCGGTAGTCAAGGTGGGTTCGATTGCTGATTCAGCCGACACATAATCGTTGTGCGTGACCGGACCGGGATAACCATATACAAACAGCTGCGCCCCCACTTCAGGCAAGCGTATGCCTGCAAGAGGAAGTACCGGCATCTGACCTTCCGTTTCGATCTTCAGAATGGCAATATCCTTTCCCGGCATCGGCTGCCCTTTGATGATGATCGAAGCCGGTTTCTCCACGCTTTCAGGTTCCGTACGCTCACGATCGCTCCGATAGACCACATAGATATTTTTTCTGAGATCATAGAGCACCATCGAGAAAAGCCGGGAATAGACCGATGAGTACGTCTCATAGAGCAAGCTGCGCTGCTGGTCGGTAAAGGTGGTAGCCCAGGAACTCTCCAAAGCTGAAATATTGGCATCGGTGATCTGCCGGAAAGCGGTAAGGATGAACTGCCTCCGGATGAAGGCATTGTCCCTGTCGATCATGTGACAGTTCGTTGCCACATAGCCGTCCCCCGTCAGGAAGAAGCCGGTTCCCGTGGCCGTGATCTGTTCCGGCTGTTTGATGTAATCGAAGGTGGTCTGAATATAACGGGCGGGATTATTGTTAAGCTCTTTCAATACGATGTCAAGTTTTTGTTCCGCAAGCACCCCCCCGCCATTGTCGAGCTTCTGAATGGAATCCAGGAGCCTATTGAACGCCCGTTGGTCCATCTTCATATTATTCACATACACGTTGGCGCTATATTCCGTGCGGATCATGACCACGCCGGAGCGGTTACGGGCATAATTTTCCGAGCCCGACAGCCGTGTTCTTCCTTCCTGGCCTTCGGTTCGAATGCCGGTCGCCAGGAGAAGGAGCCCAATGAAAATCTGCATCCGCGACATACCCGCCATTTTGAAGTAAAAACTGGAAAAAGGGCTAACTTGTTGTACTATTGACGTTTAAATTTTGTTATGAATTCTCCGCAAGCTCCGCTGGCCGAACGACTTCGTCCCCAGACGCTGGATCAGCTGGTCGGACAGGAGCATCTAACCGGCAAATCTAGCGTATTACGGACTGCCATTGAGCAAGGAAAGCCCCCTTCCATGATCCTCTGGGGACCGCCGGGTACGGGAAAGACCACTATTGCAGGCATCATCGCCAATACGTTGAATGCTCCCTTCTATACGCTCAGCGCGATCTCGTCGGGAGTTAAAGACGTGAGGGAAGCTATATCGGAGGCCAGGGATAAGTCGCGCGCCATTCTGTTCATCGACGAGATCCACCGGTTCAATAAAGGGCAGCAGGACGCTCTGCTGGGCGCAGTAGAAAAGGGGATCGTGACCCTTATTGGCGCCACGACCGAAAACCCATCCTTCGAGGTAAATAGCGCCCTGCTGAGCCGATGCCAGGTGTACATCCTGAAGCCACTGACGGAAGGCGATCTCATTCGTCTCCTGGAGAATGCCCTGAAACAGGATGAATTCCTGAAGGGATTGAACGTAGAATTGAAAGAGACCGAGGCCCTGGTCACTATCTCCGGAGGCGATGCACGTAAATTGCTTAACCTGCTCGAATTGGTTTGCACCGTAGCCGGCCCGGGCGCGGTAATCACCGATGAGCGTGTCATGGAGATCGCGCAACAGCGTATTGCACTCTACGATAAGCAGGGAGAACAACACTATGATATCATTTCGGCATTTATCAAGTCAATACGAGGCAGTGATCCAAATGCTGCCGTCTATTGGCTGGCGCGGATGGTCGAAGGCGGCGAGGATGTGAAATTCATAGCACGCAGACTCGTGATCCTGGCGAGCGAGGATATCGGCAATGCCAATCCGAATGCCCTATTGTTGGCGAATGCAGGCTTTGAAGCGGTCAACAAGATCGGATACCCGGAATCTTCACTCATCTTATCACAGTGTGCGACCTATCTGGCCTCTTCACCAAAGAGCAATTCAGCGACCATCGCAATCGGAGCCGCACAGGCAGCCGTACGCGAGAAAGGCGACCTGCCCGTGCCATTGCATATCAGGAATGCGCCGACCAGGCTCATGAAGGATCTGAACTATGGGAAGGGCTATGAATACAGCCATATTTATGAGAAGAACTTCTCACCTCAGGAATACCTGCCTTCGGCGATAGCGGGTACAAAGTTCTATGAGCCCGGCGCCAATGCGCGTGAAGAGGAATTGAGAAAATTCCTGCGTAGTCTCTGGCAGGATAAGTATGGATATTGACTATCAGATCAAAAATTTCGACTGTCCGTTATGGTATGGATCTTCAAAAAATTCGATGAATTGACGCCCTCCGAGTTATATGCCGCGCTGGCTTTGCGAAGCGAAGTATTTGTAGTGGAGCAACATTGTATTTTCCAGGATATGGACAACAGGGACCAGTTCTCGCATCATCTGTTGGGCTGGGAAGGAGACAAACTCCTTGCGTATGCGCGGATTGTGCCGCCCGGAGTCGCCTATGTGGAATCTTCGATAGGACGTATCGTAACTTCACCATCGGCAAGAAGACAGAATATCGGCAGGGAGCTGGTAAGGCGCAGCATAGAGCTCTTATATACCCTTCATGGCAAGTCAGTTATACGCATCGGCGCACAATATTATCTACGGGATTTTTACGAGTCTTTCGGCTTTGATCAGGCGGGAGACATATACCTCGAAGATGGCATCGAACATATTGAAATGCTTCTCCTTACAAATTCATAAAAATTTTTCCACGAATGGGAAATTGGGGAATAAAATAGTTCGCTTTTTATACACAATTTAACATCCTTTTTTCGTTTCTTGTGTGATACCCCGGTTTCTGTAACAGGGAACCGGAATCCAAACCATCGGAAAACTAAATCTAATATTCATGAAACAGAGTCTACACTCTTTGTTGCTGAAGTGTGTGTTCTTGCTGGTAGTAACTCTATCGCTGCATTTCCCCTCTTACAGCCAGGATGACCAAGGAATGATCGTTGAAGGCGGCATCACGGTAGGGCCCATGGTCTTTTTAGGTGACCTGGGCGGTCACTTCGGAAAAGGAACAACCTTTATCAAGGACTATAATATGGCAACCACCAAGATCGCCTTTGGCGCATTCGTGAGGGCCTATCCCCAACAGTGGCTGGGGTTCCGTTTATCTCTCAATTATGGACATATTGAAGGGGATGACGGCCTGATCAAAGGAAAAGGCGGCGATGAAGAAACGCGTCTTGCCCGAAACCTCAATTTTCGCTCCATTATTATGGAAGGCACCTTAATGGCGGAAGTCTACCCCACCGTATTCCTGGAAGACGAACCGGATGACGTGATGGGAAGGCTGAGGCCTTATGGAGTGATCGGCCTCGGGGTCTATCATTTCAATCCACAGGGCAGCTACGTCAATCCCGCAACGGGTGAGGTCGAGTGGGTGAATCTCCAGCCCCTGCATACCGAGGGTCAGGGATTTCCCGAATATCCCGACCGCAAGAATTATTCCCTTACCCAGTTGAACATTCCGATGGGTGCGGGTATCAAATATTTCTTCAGCGAAGATCTGAACGTATCTTTCGAGGTCATCCACCGCAAATTATTCACTGACTATGTCGATGACGTGAGCACCAGGTATGTGGACCCGAACCTGTTCTCGAAGTACCTGTCGCCCTCGCAGGCAGTGATCGCGAAGGCCATATCAAACAAGAGCGTGAGCGGATATAATACCCCCGGTTATGGAGTCAATGAGAGAAGGGGTGATCCGCATCAGAATGACGCCTATTTTACGGCCGGCTTTACCGTGGCGTTCCGGATCAACGGCAGCAGCTCAGAACGCTGGAGGAATTCGACCCACTGTCCGTTGTTGAGATTCTAAGAATGATTTTCCTGTCTTTCGCCTTCGGGCGGAAGGCTGAAGGCTTAAGATATTGTTGATCCGTACCCTATTTTTTTTATTGATCGGAAACGATCGATAGGCTCATGTTAAAACTGTACCCCTTGAGAACAAGATCCTTAAGACTGTTCACCGGCCTCATGGCCATGAACCTGGTGCTGGCGCTGGCCATCAGCAGCCCCTCCTTTGCGTCCGGCAGAACCAAAAACTCCGTCTTTCCACCGGTCTCCGCAGACACTAATAACGTCCACAGCATTTTGGTGAACAAGTCGCTCGTCAGCAAGAAATACAAGATCGGCTTATATCCTGACGCCAGGAATGAAGTTCTTTTCTTCTCGGCGAACGGCGGAGAGAAGAAAGTCTATCAGTTATACCTTTTCGATATGGATGGCAAATTGGTCAACCAGGCCATCATCCGGAACCGGGAGACCACGGTACTGACCAACATACCTGAGGGTAGCTACCTGTTCCAGGTGTTCAGCAATGACGAACGCATTGAAGACGGTCAATTGACCGTGAATTAAAATAACTAAAAAAACAACCAATAAGCAGGCGGGGAAATTGGTAAAATCCGAATATCCGAAAGGTTGAACAAACCTGATCCGTTCCCTATTTTTAAACACCCTTTAAAAACAAAGATTTTATTGATCACTCCCCGCTGCGCTTATTGGGATTTTAGCTCTTCTTTCAGGAAGGCGGCCGTGAAGCTGCCTGTATCTTTTACCAGGTCCTCAGGCAGTCCTTCGAAAAGGATTCTTCCGCCTCCATCGCCGCCCTCCGGGCCCAGGTCGATTATATGATCGGCAACCTTAATGACATCCATATTGTGCTCGATTACCAGCACCGTATTGCCGCGGTCCACCAACTTATTAAGTACATCCAGCAGATGGCGTATGTCCTCGAAGTGAAGGCCTGTCGTCGGCTCGTCGAGGATATAGAAGGTTTTTCCCGTATCCTTTTTGGATAGTTCCGTCCCCAACTTCACGCGTTGCGCCTCGCCGCCGCTCAGGGTAACTGCCGATTGCCCGAGGGTAATATAACCCAGGCCGACTTCCTGCAGCACCTTGATCTTGCGGAAGAGGTAGGGTACGTTCTGAAAAAAAGCTACGGCTTCATCAACGGTCATGTCCAGGACATCGCTGATCGATTTGCCCTTGTACCTGATCTCCAGGGTCTCGCGATTGTATCTTTTTCCGTTGCATTTCTCGCAATGCACGTATACATCCGGCAGAAAATTCATTTCAATCACCCGCATGCCGCCGCCTTCACAAACGTCACATCGGCCACTCTTTACGTTAAAGGAGAAGCGACCTGCATTGTAACCCCGGATCTTTGACTCCGGCACCGAGGCGAACAGGGTCCGTATATCCGCAAAAAACCCGCAATACGTCGCAGGATTGCTCCTGGGTGTGCGGCCGATCGGGGACTGGTCAATTTCAATGACCTTGTCGATATGTTCCAATCCTTTTATGGTCTTATGTTCCAGGGCGGTCATCCTCGATCCGAAAGCATGCCGGCTCAATACCGGATATAATGTTTCATTGATGAGTGTGGATTTGCCACTGCCACTGACACCGGTCACGACGATGAACTTTCCGAGAGGAAATTTCACATCGACGTTCTTGAGATTGTTACCCCTGGCTCCCTTTAACTCCAGGAAATTCCCGTTCCCTTTCCTCCTTTCAACAGGAACCGTGATCTTCCGGTGCCCATTGAGATAGGACGAGGTCAGGGTATCCAGCTTCAGCAGGGCCGGAGGACGTCCCTGCGCTACGATCCGACCGCCATGAGAACCCGCCCGGGGTCCGATATCCACCAGGTAGTCGGCAGCCATCATGATATCCTTATCATGCTCCACGACCAGCACGCTGTTGCCGATATCCCTGAGATTTTTCAACGCAACGATTAGCCGTTGATTATCGCGCTGGTGAAGACCTATGCTGGGCTCGTCAAGCACGTAGGTGATGCCCTGCAGTTGGGATCCGATCTGCGTAGCCAAACGGATGCGCTGGGATTCGCCGCCGCTCAGGGTTCGCGAAGGGCGATCCAGGCTAAGATAGGTGAGGCCCACGTCTGTCAGGAATTGGAGCCTTTCGCGAATCTCTTTCAGGACGTCTTTCGCAATGCTGTTCTGTTTTGCACCGAGCCTGTCCTCTACCCCATCGAACCAGTCTACCAATTTATTCAGGTTCATAGCATTGAGCTCCGCGATATTTTTGTCGGCTACTTTGAACCAAAGGCTCTCTTTCTTCAGGCGTGCGCCGCCGCAGGTCTCACAGGTCTTCAACTCCATAAACTGTTCCACCCATTCCCTCAGCGAGTCGGAAGAATTGTTTCCGGCAAACCAACGTTTCAACTGGTTGACAAGACCTTCATATTCGGTCGTGTAGATCTCCCCACTGGCCGCCGCCTCATCAAAGTCCAGGTCTATCTCTACCGGCCCCGTCTCATTCCCGTATAGGATGAGGTTCAGGGACCGCTTCGACATGTCCTTCACGGCCGTATCGAGGCTGAAGCGGTTCTTTTTGGCAAGTGCCTGTACCTGCCTGAAGAAATAGGAGTCCCGTTCTTCCCCCAGGGGTGAGATCCCCCCTTCATTGATACTCTTTGATGGGTCGGGGATAATGGCGTCCATGCTGATCTGGTAAACCGCCCCAAGGCCTTTGCAGGTCGGGCAGGCGCCATAAGGAGAATTAAAGGAAAAGCTGTTGGGTGAAGGTTCCTGGTAGCTTATACCCGTGTCTTCACACATGAGCTGCTTGCTGTATTGAAATAGCCGGTTATCGTCGTTTACCAGCAGGAACAGGAGATCCTTTCCCAACTGCAGCGATTTTTGCACACTTTGACCAAGTCGTACCTTCATTTCGTCCGTTGCGGCCATGCGGTCCACCACCACCTCGATATCGTGGATCTTGTATCGATCCACCTGCATTTTGGGCGCCAGGTCCTTGATCTCGCCGTCAATACGCACCTTCAGGTAACCCCGCTTCCGAATGTCTTCAAACAATTCCCGATAATGGCCTTTACGGCCCCGAACGAGCGGGGCCAGGATGGTGATCTTTTTATTCCTGAATTTCCTGTAAATGTTGTCGATGATCTCCTCCTCACTGAATTTGACCATCTTCCGGCCGGTATTATAGGACCAGGCCTCCCCGATACGGGCATAGAGGAGACGAAGGAAGTCATAGATCTCCGTAACGGTGCCCACAGTGCTGCGAGGGTTCTTGTTGGTCGTTTTTTGTTCGATCGAGATCACCGGGCTCAGGCCGGTGATCTTATCTACGTCCGGCCTCTCCATGTCCCCGATGAACTGACGGGCATAGGCCCCGAAACTTTCCATGTAGCGCCGCTGGCCTTCCGCATAGATGGTATCAAAGGCGAGGGAGGACTTGCCGCTCCCGCTGATACCGGTAATCACGACCAGCTTGTTACGGGGAATACTAATATCGATATTCTTCAGGTTGTGCACGCGCGCGCCGAAAACCTCGATGTTCTCCTCTTCAGGATCGCCGATCGCCTGTACCACTTTTTCTGAGATCTTCATACCAGGATGCTGACTTATATGGGGGATAAAAATGAAGGGCTAAGGTAAGAACATTTATCAAGGCGGATGGTTTGAAACGGTCAACAAAAAAAAGGGACTGGCGCGCATTGCGTCAGTCCCCGGGCTCCCGATGGAGGTAATCGCTTATTTATGAAGGGTAATGGTAGGAATCTGCACCACTTTCATCGAATCCACGACGATGTTGTTGATGGTGGTGTCCTTATATCCATTATGCCCCTTGAAGTTGATCGAATAGGTGCCGGCCGGAACGCCCCTGAAAAGGTAATTGCCGCCATAATTAGGTATCGCATAAAGCGTATCGCCCGCATTGTAGGCTGTCACCAGCGGAGAAGCGCCTTGCGGCAATATCCTGCCCTGTATCTTCGCCATGACGTGATCATTGAACACGGTGAAATAAGGCTTCAACAGGAAAGTGCCGTTCCAGAAAAAGATAGAGCGCCCAAGGTTGAAATCAAGCCACATCTTGAATTCGTTGTTCGTGACTTCAGACACGTTCGTCCTCGCGACATTAATGGTGAAATATGGATTGGGACCAAAAACTTCCAACGGATAGGAGGTAGTACTGTCCGTGAATACCGTGTTGTCAGAACCAAGCGTGATCCTGATCTTCAGCACCTTTCCGTTCGTGACGAGGCCGGAAGCCAGCAACGTATCTGCGCCATTCCTCAGCTGCAGCAGATCGTATACGCCCGGTGTAATGGAAAGCGTGTCCCAAATGACCGACTTGTGGTCATGGTCCCGATGCCAGCCCCAATAGTTATCATCCCACTGATCATCCCTGTCGGAGTCGGTCTGCCTGACGGCGGTATCGACCTCCACGGCCACCTGCCTGATATCGATCAGCACTTTTGATAGCTGGACGGGATCATCCATCATGTAAATAGAAACCTTCGATTTGCCGGGAGGGATGTTCGGGTTCGAGCCGGCAGAGTTGTTCTTATTACAGGCGAAAAAGAATAAAAGGACAGCCATGCCGAAGCTCGCGGCAAGCCACTTGGTTAACGTTTTCATGTTTGTAAAGTTTTATAGGTAGAGATCTCCCATTCGTCATTATTAAGGTTTTCAAAAACCGTTCCAATCTGCGTTATCCGTGCGTTAATCTCTTTGGTTGAACCACTCAAAGAAATTCACATAGTCTTGTATATCAATGCTGTTAACAAAAGGCAAAAATTGTTCAGGACGATAGAATTTGTTACCTTGGCTCCGCTTTTACTTGTGATCGTATTTTATCAACGCGGTCAACAAGCACATGATTATATGAAAAATATTCTATTTGCGGCCTCTATCGCACTAGCTCTCACTGCCTGCCATTCCAAATCGGATTATGACAAGATCTTCAAGGATCCGATCCTTTACAGCAATACTGTTCATCAGCTGAATACGGTGGTCATGGGCAATAATTTCGGCCCGATCGTGGCATCGCGTAACTATATGTATGCGGCAGTGGCCGGCTATGAGGTCATTGCCGGCGGCTATCCCGATCAATACCGTTCGCTTGCAGGACAGCTTCATGGTCTTACTGCAGTTCCCGCGCCTCCGCCGGGACAATCAATCAGTTTCGAACTGGCGTCTCTCCTCGCTTATTGCAAGTTAGGGGAGGCCGTAACTTTTCCGGAAGGCAGTATGAAAGAATACGTCGACAGCCTCAAGAATATGGCAACGGATCATGGCATGTCCTCGGCCACACTCTCCAATACGATCGCCTATGCGGATACGGTTGCTTCCGTGATCATGAAATGGAGCAAGGGCGATAATTATGCCCGGACCCGGGGCGCCTCCGAATATAGCGTGAAGGACTCGCCGGGTCGCTGGGTGCCTACCCCGCCTGCCTATGCCCCGGCCATGGAGCCCCATTGGAGGGAGATCCGGACGCTGGTGATCGACAGTCCCCGTCAGTTCCTGCCGCCGCCGCCCTACCCGTTCAACATGACCGACAAGAATAGCCCCTATTACCAACAAGTGAAACTGAGCGAGAATGTCGATGACAGCCTGAGTCCGGAACAGGCCCAGATCGCTGATTTCTGGGACGACAATCCGTTCAAGCTGAACGTTTCCGGTCACCTGATGTTCGGCACCAAGAAATTCTCACCGGGGGGCCACTGGATGAGCATTGTGGGTATCGCGGCCCAAAAGTCGGGCGCGGACTTTCCGAAAACCGTTTATGCCTATGCCAAGACGGCGATCGCCTTGTTCGATTCGTTCATTCAATGCTGGAATATAAAATACACGTACAATACCCTGCGTCCGGAGACGGCGATAAACAAATATCTCGATCCCAACTGGCGGCCGCATTTACAGACCCCACCTTTTCCTGAATATACATGTGGCCATTGCACCATTTCGGCCTCCTCTGCCGAAGCGTTGACCAGTGTATTCGGTGACCATTTCGCGTACACGGACACGACGGAACTGGAATTCGGCATTCCCAGCAGGTCCTTCAGCTCTTTCCGCGATGCGGCTGCCGAAACGGAAAAATCACGTTTCTACGGAGGCATTCATTTTCAGTATTGCTGTGAAAGAAGCCACGTTATGGGTACCCAGGTAGGAGCATTTGTCGTCGATCATCTCAAGATGAAAAAGAAGGACGACTGACCTGCGGTCCGGGAGAAAAAGGGATAGAAATTTGGAAATGTAAGAAAAGCCGCATTATCTTTGTGCCAGTTCTTAACATCTCTTATCAAGAAAGGCTGAGGGAAATGGCCCGATGAAGCCTTGACAACCTGCCAGGTATCGCGTTGCGAGCCAGGTAAGGTGCCAACTCCAGCCCGATGGACAATCGGGACAGATAAGTCAGATCCAGCCTTGACAATATTCATCTGCTATATTCAAGCTCTTCTGACTGTCAGAAGAGTTTTTTTTTGGTAAGTGGTGTCGCTGAACCCCATTATTTACAATTAAAAATGTTAAATCATGCAAGCGACAACACAACTCATTCACAGCATTCCAATCGACCCGTTGACCGGCGCCATTTCGGTGCCGATCTATCAAACTTCCACTTTCGTCCAGGAGGCGCCCGGCGTCAATAAGGGCTATGATTATGCACGAACCGGCAATCCTACGCGGTCCGTTTTGGAAGATCTCATTGCCCAACTGGAGGGGGGCCAAACCGGCGCCGCCTTCGGAAGCGGTCTGGCCGCCATTGATGCCGTAGTGAAGCTATTGCAGTCCGGGGATGAGATCGTTGCGGTCGACGACATTTACGGCGGGGCGTTCCGGCTTTTCGAGCAGGTTTACAGGAAATTCGGAATACGTGTGAAATATGTCGATACATCGGATACACGAGCCCTGTTCGATGCCCTCACGCCGAAGACGAGACTGATCTGGATCGAAACACCGACTAACCCGACGCTGAAGATCTCCGACATCGGCGCGATCTCGAAAATAGCCAGAGCACACCATTGTTTACTTTGTGTGGACAACACGTTCGCCTCGCCGGCTTTGCAAAAGCCACTTGCCCTTGGAGCAGATCTGGTAGTACATTCCGGCACCAAGTACCTGGGTGGGCACAGCGACCTGATCGCCGGCCTCGTAGTGGCCAGGGACCGGGAGTTGGGAGAGAAGATCAAGTTTCTCCAGAATGCCAGCGGCGCCATCCTTTCGCCCTTCGACAGCTGGCTGTTGATACGCGGCATCGAGACCCTGCACCTGCGCGTTCGCCAGCATGGGGCAAGCGCTCAGGCCGTTGCGGAATTCCTGCAGGGTCATCCGGCCGTTGACAAGGTCTATTATCCCGGCCTGACTGCACACCCGGGACACGAGATCGCCTCGAAACAGGCTAAGGGCTTCGGGGGGATCGTGTCCTTTACGCTCAAAGAGGATAGTGAGGAGGCAGCCCTGGCCTTTGTTACGTCAACAGGGCTTTTCCGCCTGGCGGAGAGCCTTGGGGGCATTAAAAGCCTTGTTTCCCATCCGGCAACCATGACCCATAAGACCATTCCGCCGGAAAGGCGAAGGGCGGCCGGAGTGGCGGATAGCCTGATCAGACTATCGACGGGCCTGGAAGACGCCGAAGACCTGATCGGGGACCTACGCCAGGCGCTGGACAGGGTACGGGGGGGCAGGCGTCTATCCCCCACTCATGGGACGGTCGCCCAATAATATATTTGGTCCCGGCAGGACCGGCATATTAAAAAGCCTACTACATTTGTCGGCATATAGTAAAAGATCAAGCCCGTTCGGTCGTTCGTTCCAGCCAGTCAGCAGCCAGGATCATCCGTTAGGTCATTCGTTTCCGCCAGCGAGCGTTATAAAACTACCTTCACTCATTAAAAAAACAGTAATTATGAGCAACTATCGATTTGAAACATTACAATTGCATGCCGGTCAGCAGATCGACCCCACGACCAAATCGAGGGCGGTCCCCATCTATCAGACCACCTCGTATGCTTTCGATAATGCCGAACATGCAGCCAATCTCTTTGGCCTGAAGACATTCGGAAATATTTACACCCGCATCATGAACCCGACTACTGACGTATTCGAGCAGCGCATAGCCGCCCTTGAAGGCGGAGTAGCCGCTTTGGCCACCGGTTCCGGGCAAGCCGCGCAGTTCCTGGCCCTTAACAATATTCTCCAGGCCGGGGATAATTTCGTGACCACGACCTATCTCTACGGCGGCACCTATAATCAATTCAAGGTGGCATTCAAGCGCCTGGGGATCGAAGCGCGCTTCGCGGATGGGGACAATGTGGAAAGCTTTGTAAAACACATCGACAAAAATACCAAGGCGATCTATCTGGAGACTATCGGGAATCCCCGCCTGAACATTCCTGATTTCGTCAAGTTCGCGGAGCTGGCCAAGGAATATGACCTGCCCCTGATCGTCGATAATACGTTCGGCACGGCCGGATACCTCTTCCGGCCCATCGAATGGGGTGCGAATGTCGTGGTTCAGTCCGCCACCAAGTGGATCGGCGGCCATGGCACGACCATCGGAGGAGTGATCGTCGACGGCGGGAATTATAATTGGGGCAATGGCAAGTTTCCGCAATTCACGGAACCTTCCGAAGGCTATCATGGGATCAAATTCTGGGAAATATTCGGGCAGGGGAATCCGCTGGGCTTGCCCAATATCGCCTTTGCGATCAGGGCCCGCGTCGAAGGCCTGCGCGACTTTGGCGCCTCGCAAAGCCCTTTCAACTCCTTCCTGCTGCTGCAAGGCCTGGAAACCCTGTCTTTGCGCGTGCAACGTCATGCGGACAATGCCCTGGCCCTGGCCCAGTGGCTGGAAGCGCATCCCCAGGTCGATTTCGTCGAATATCCCGGCCTGAAGAGCAGTCCTTACCACGAGCTGGCAAAGAAATACCTGAACAATGGTTTCGGTGGCATTCTCAATTTCGGGGTAAAGGGTACCAAAGAAAACGCCGCCAAGTTCATCGACTCGCTGAAGCTGGCCAGCCATCTGGCCAATGTGGGTGACGCAAAGACGCTCGTGATCCATCCGGCCTCTACCACCCATGAGCAGCTAAGCCTGGAAGAACAAGTTGCTTCCGGCGTGCAACCCAACCAGGTGCGCATCAGTGTAGGCATCGAACACCTCGATGACATCAAGGCCGACTTCGAACAGGCCTTTGAAAAAGTATTTACAAAGGAGCTCGCCTGATGAGCGCTCCTTTGCAGGTATTCACGCAGGAAGGGCCGTTCGAACTGGAGTCGGGAGCCTGCCTGCCGCATTATCACCTGGCGTATACCACGCATGGAAGGCTGAATGGGTCGGGGGACAATGTGGTATGGATCTTTCATGCACTTACGGCCAACAGCGATCCGGCACAATGGTGGCCCGGATTGGTTGGGGAGGGCAAGTTATTCGATCCTGATCGCCACTTTATCGTATGTGTCAATATGCCCGGCAGTTGTTACGGCAGCATCGGGCCCTTGAGCATTAAGCCGGGCACCGATGAACCCTATTACCATGATTTCCCGTTCTTCACGACGCGGGACATGATCAGGGCCTACCGTCCTTTACGGGAATTCCTGGGCATCAACCGGATCCATATGGGCATCGGTGGCAGCATGGGGGGCCAGCAATTACTGGAGTGGGCGATCGAAGAACCGGAACTTTTCCAATACATCGTTCCCATCGCCACCAACGCCAGGCACTCGCCGTGGGGGATCGCATTTAATACGTCGCAGCGGATGGCCATTGAGGCCGATGAGACCTGGAAACAAAGAAAAGAGGAAGCGGGCAGGGCGGGGATGAGGGCCGCGAGGGCTACCGCCCTGCTTTCTTACCGCCATTACGATACCTATATGAAGTTGCAGCCCGGGGATCATGCAGACTCCTACCAACGGTACCAGGGCGAAAAGCTGGTAAGGCGCTTTTCCGCGTTCAGCTATTATACCCTGAGCCAAAGTATGGACTCCCATGACACGGGGAGGGGACGGGGAGGTCCGGAATTCGCTTTGCAACGCATCCGTGCCCATACGTTAGTGATAGGCATAGGGACGGACATTCTTTTTCCATTGACGGAACAGGAGTATCTGGCTGCCCAAATCC
This sequence comes from Bacteroidota bacterium, assembly GCA_030706735.1. Classification (GTDB taxonomy): domain Bacteria; phylum Bacteroidota; class Bacteroidia; order Chitinophagales; family Chitinophagaceae; genus Puia. The sequence continues at coordinate 132,095 of JAUZNZ010000006.1, forward strand.
CGGGGGCGGTGTTTGTCGACATCCCGTCGTTGTATGGCCATGACGGCTTTCTGCTGGAATTTGAACAGATCGAAAAACTGGTTAGGGATTTTGTCCGAAAGGAAGTGCAGGAGGAGGGGCCACTTGAAAAAAACAGGTTGGATTTGCCGTAAAATTGCGGAAATTTGCACTCCTTTAATTTTAATTCAATGGAAACACATAAGCAGCTCACGATCGGCTTGTTTGGATTTGGCGTGGTGGGCGAAGGATTGTATAAGGTTTTGCAGCAAACCCCCTCCCTGAAGGCATCGATCAAAAGGGTCTGCATCAAGAACCCGAAGAAGAAAAGAGAGGCGCCGGCTGATCTGTTCACGACCGATCGCGATGAGCTCCTCTTCGATCCGGGGATCAATGTCATCGTGGAAGTGATCAATGAATCCGGGCCGGCATTCGAGATCGTGTCTACCGCGCTCAGACAAGGCAAGGATGTGGTGAGCGCGAGCAAGAAGATGATCGCGGAGCACCTGCGTGAGTTGTTGGCGCTTCAGCAGCAGACGGGTCAGTCCTTTTTGTATGAGGCGGCTGCCTGCGCATCGATCCCGGTCGTACGTAATCTGGAAGAATATTACGACAATGACCTGCTTCATTCCATCAAGGCCATTGTCAACGGCAGTACGAATTTCATCCTCACCAAGATGTTCGAAGATAAGCTGGATTTCCAGCAGGCCCTGCTACTGGCCCAGCAGCTTGGCTTCGCCGAGAGCGACCCTTCGCTCGATGTGGAAGGCTATGATGCGGCCAATAAATGGACCTTTCTGCTCACACATGCCTACGGGATCGTGGAAGATACCGGCAACCTGGTATTCAACGGTATCCAAAATATTCAGGCCGGGGATGCAGCCGTGGCAAGGGAAAAGCATTACGATATCAAGCTGGTGGCTCAGGCCAAGAAGCTTGAAACGGGCAAAGTGGCTGCTTTTGTGCTGCCTCAGTTCGTAAAGGCAGACGATCATCTCGCCTTCGTGAAGAATGAATATAACGGCGTGGTCATCGAAAGCGGTTTTGCGGACAAGCAATTCTTTTATGGCAAGGGCGCCGGCTCTTTTCCTACGGCTTCGGCGGTATTAAGCGATCTATCTGCACTCCGATATCAATATAAGTACGAATACAAGAAACTTTATCATCATACTCCTCATGAACTCACGGACGATTTTTACGTTCGCGCCTATGTCAGTTTCGATGATTGGAAATATATTCCCCGGGACCGGTTCGAATGGATCGAAGAATGGCACGCCGAAACGGACCGCAAATACCTGGTTGGTGTCGTCCACTTTCGCGAGATCAAGGAACATGGGTGGTGGAGGGAGAACAACACGTCCCTCGTGCTGACGCCGGAACCGATCATCGAAGATGTGGAGATCAGAAAGCTGAAGAAAAAGAGCCTGGAACTGGCTGGCATTATATAGAAGGGTGAACGTTCTCTTTCTGGTGCTTCCATAATTCCTGGAATACGGGGCTGTTATCCCGCAAGTGATCGAAGCTCCCCTCATCGACAATGCTGCCCTCCTGAAGCACGTACACATAGTCGAAGCGATTCAGCAAATGAAGCCGGTGGATCGAAGAAATGATCGCTTTGTCGCTAAAAGCCTTAAATAGCGCCGCATAGATCAGGGTTTCCGTCTTCGGGTCGACGCTGCTGGTGGGCTCGTCAAGGAGTACCAGGTCACTGTCCCGGGCAGCCAATATGCCACGGGCCAGGGCCAGGCGCTGTTTCTGTCCTCCCGAAAGATTCACTCCTTTCTCGCGGATGTCCGCCTGCAGACCCTGCGGCAATTGCCGGACCACTTCGGCGAAATGAGCCTCTTCGCAAACACTCATTACTTCTTCATCGGAAAAAGGGAGGCCAAGCGTGATATTATAAGCAATCGTATTTTCAAATATCTCCGGTTCCTGCGGGAAAAGCGTTACGGCCTGGTTGAGCCGGCCAAGCCCGAACTCCTTTCCGTCAATTTCCATTACCAGGCCGGGTTCCGGGTTATACAAACCTCTGAGAAGGGCAAGCAGGGTGCTCTTGCCGCTGCCGCTGGCCCCGATCAGGGCGATCTTTTTTCCCCTCCTGATGCGCAGGTGCAAGCCGTGCAGGCTATGCGGGACATGGCGGTCGTCATAGGATCCGCGATGGGAAAAATCAAGCTTGCTGATACGGATCTCCTTCCAGTCCTCAGGCAGGCCATCCTGGGCGGAGTCCCGGTTCTGTTGCAGGTATGCAAATTCGATCGCATCGGCGGTCCGCACATCGGTATCACTTTGAATGATATCCGTGTATAAATAGGCGACATCCTGGAAGACGCTGGTGAACTGGTTCACGAAGCCGAGCAGGGCGACTAAAGGTCCCAAATCGAATAGTTTGCCAGGCACCCAGTGCTGGTAAGCATAACCGATCGTTATCAGCGAATAGATGATGACGATCAGCATTTCCGAAGTAAACCATTTCCATTCGTTGATGATGGCGTTTCGAAGGAAGGGCTTGAAAATGTTTTGTACTCTTTTCATGAGACCGGTCTCCATGCTGCGCTCCAGCCGCTGAGCGATCACGGTCATGATGTTGGACAACGTATCGAAAAGCGTGGCCGAAACGATATGTTCTCCCTCGTTGACCTGCTTTAACGTCCTGACAAAAGGTTTATCAAAGGTCCTGATCACAAAAATGGTGAAAAAGCCGAGCAGGATCGCGATACCCCCGAATAACGGAGAAAGCCACACGATCGCCGCCACCGAGAAAACGAATTTGCCCATGGCATATACGAACCTGAAGCCTTTGTCGAAGAAGCCTCGTAAGGCCTCGTAAGCTTTTCTTACCCGGTTGATCGTCGCGCCGCTATGATTATCCTGGTGCCATTTTGCCGGGAGGTGTAGTACCTGGTGATATCGCTCCTGGAGGAACTTCCTGCTCAGGTTAAAGGCCAGGGTACGTTCTATGACGCGGGCGGGTCCATGGAGACTCCATTGAAGGAGTTTCAGCCCAATGACCCAGCAGGCATAGATATATGCATAGTGCAAGGTCTTCGAGGGGTTGTGCTGGATCTTGTTCACGAACCATCCTAACAGTATGGGATTGCATGAATAAACGAGGTTTGCGCATACGAACATGAAATAGGTCAGGACATATTTTTTGCGCTCCTTGCCCGCATAGCGCCAGGACATCTTCAATAGTGAAACGTAGGGATTGGGCATTTGACCGCAAAATTAGCGAATCCGGCGGCATCCGGCCGGCACAGGATCAAAATTCGGATCAAAATTCCTCGTCGTAATGAACGACCTCGTTGGACAACCTGACATAATCGACGCTGCCCGTGCCCTGGAACCGGTAATCGATACCGATGATCTTCGAGTGTTGGATACTGCGGTCGATGCGGTAAGCGAGCTTGTCATTGATCAATACGTTGGCGTGGCCGCCATGCGATTCGATCCTAAGCCTGACAAAATGATGAAAGTCCACGCCGAAAGCGGAGAGATCCTCCTGCCGGCCCGATGTATAATACCTGGTGAAAAGCATGTCCAGGTCCGAAATGCATCCTTTAGCACTTAGCGGGATCCAAATAGCCGTTCCTTCACACAACAAATAGACCCTCGTTACCTGGCATATAGAAGATCCCTCAGCGTAGTCGTTCCTCAGTGAGGTCTCAAATACAAAGTCGTCGGAATAGATCTCCCCGAAATCCCGTACGTTGGTAAAGAGCACAGTCGGCGGATCGGGTTGCAGGCTGATATTCCTGGCATTCAACAGCTTCACAGGCACGTTCATTTTTCCACCCCCAACGGTTTCTTCCTTCCTCAGGTACACCGGAACATGGGGTCTTTCGACCATGGCCATCCAGCCATCAGACTGAATGAATAATGGCTGTTGCTTCACGATCCGGTCGCCTACGATGAGCTTGGCGTAAAAATAATCGGGGTAATAATATATGCAAGTATGCTGACGGCCGCCCCGGGGCACTTTGTCGCGCAGCGTCCTGTCCCAGGATTGTTGGATAATGACGGAATCTTCGGGAGCTTTGGCGGCGTTGTAATCAAAAATTACCGAGTTGGGCAGGCCGGCAGATATGATCTTTTTTGTACTAAAGGAATAATCTGCCGGATCCACCGGGAGCGGGTGTTGCGTTGCCTTTTCCGTTCTTCCCGGGACGAGGGCGATGATCGAAATGAGGGCGGTTACCAGGATCGCGGCAGAAACCGTCCCCAAGAGGCGGTTGCGGGCCGGCGTTTGATCCTTTGCGTTAATGAACCCATTTTGCAGCTTGAACTCTCTCCAATCCCCGTAGTCGATGAAGCGGGCCAGCGTGGTCAATGTATGGACATTGGGGAGGCTCTCGTATTTTACCTTTCCCCAGATCCGCTTAAGGGTGACGTGGCTTAAGGCGACACCTGTTCTTTCCCTGATCTTATCGCTCAAAGCAACGAAATCGTGGTTCGTCCAGTCATCACTGTTTCCCCAGCCCAAGCGCGATTCGATCTGGACTCTGAGCTTGCCGATCGTTACCTGATCCGTGACCATATTGAAATTAAAATTAGTAAATTACATAAAATATCGCTAAGCCGTAAATTGCGTCGTATGTCACTCAGCACTACTCTGTTCCCCCCAAAACAACGCCCTCCGTCACTCGCAGCGGAAAGAGCCACGCCGGTATCCATCAGCGCGGTGATACCCCTGTATGTATATGCCGTTTCGCTGGCCTCGCTGCTTATCGTCGCCGGCATCTTATGGGATATTGCCTGGCATAAATCGATCGGGCGGGACAAATTCCTTTCACCCCCGCATATTCTCATTTATCTGGGAGCCATCTTCGCCGGCCTATTTTCGGGTATCCAGGTCCTGCGGAACAGCTATCGCCCCAATACGGAAACAAAAGGCGCCCTGGTCCGCGTCTGGGGGATCTTTTACAGTTCGCTCGGCGCGTTGTTCTGCATTTGGGGCGCCATCGCGATGCTTACGTCGGCCCCTTTCGACAATTGGTGGCATAGCGCTTACGGATTGGACCTGGCGATCCTGACCCCGCCGCACACCCTATTGGGGTTGGGCATGCAGTGCCTGCAATTCGGAGCCTGCGTGAGCATATGTCTCCACATAAACATCCTGAAGGCCCGCGGCGCTGCAGAGCGCGGACAGCTCCGGCTCCTTCAATTCCTGTTTATCGTATGTGCGTCCAGTTTGATGGTCATGCTTTTCACGCTTGGGAGCGCTTACCTCGATCCGAGGGAAATGCGAACCTCCATCTGCTACCAGGTTGCCACGCTGATCGCGTTGCTGTTCCTACCCGCTTTCAGCCGCGCGTTGCGCATGAAATGGGGAATGACATCCATCGCCCTGGGGTATTTCGTGATACAGGCTCTATCGAGCTGGATCCTTCGGTTATTCCCTGCCGAGCCCAAATTAGGGCCTATCCTGACGCACATTACTCATTTCCAACCCGCTCATTTCCCTTTATTGATCGTGGTCCCGGCGCTTGCCATGGATGTGTTGATCCAGCGATCCAAAGCGGGCGAGTGGACGAAGTCCCTATGGCTCGCCTTGATCTTTGTAGGAGGATTGCTGGTCGTGCAGTATCCGTTCAGCAAATTCTTGTTGGAATCTCCTGGTTCGCGGAATTGGTTCTTCGGGGAAGATACCTGGTATTTCGGCGCCATACCGGATTGGCCGTACCGGTACAAGTTCCGTCCGCAGGACATAGAGCACAGCCTGCCATTTGCCAGAGGCATTTTTTTCGCTATCGGGATCGGACTCGTCGTGTCCCGGATCAGCTTACGCTGGGGCAGATGGATGCAAAATATTCAACGCTAATCAAAACCATGAAGAGACGCCTGCACTGGTTCCTCGTCCTGCTTCTGGCCGGCGGAAGTTTGTCTGCGCATGTGGGCAGCCCGAATGTCACCCTGCAAGGCATGGCAGGCCCGTATCGCTTGCTGGTCGAAATTGCCCCGCCCGACGTCATTCCGGGTACGGCCGTCGTAACGGTTTTCCTCCAGAATGCCGGCGACGCACGCATTTATACCCGGCCGATCTATTTTTTTTCGGGCCAGCACGGCGCTCCCCCTCCGGACCAGCTTCAGCCAGTCCAGGGGCAGCCCGGGCAATACAAAGGGATCGTGTGGATGATGGATAATGGATCGTCAAGCGTGCAATTGACGGTGACGGGGAGCCTCGGAAGAGGAGAGATGATCGTGCCAGTCGTTGCCGTGTCTACGGCACAAAAGCAGTTACCACCCGCCGTCGGCTATAGCCTGGCCATCCTCGGCGCAATCCTGTTCATCCTGATGGTGACTATTATCGGTGCGAGTGTTTCAGAGGGGATTACCCGGAAAGGAGAAGTCCTGCCTGCAGCAAGGAGACGTTCGCGAACTATCGCAATCGGCGCTGCCGCCCTTTTCTTTTGTCTCCTCGCCTATGGCGGTAAGACCTGGTGGGAGAACTCGGAGAGAAAATACCGCCGGTTTATGTTCAAGCCGATGCATGCCAGCTACCGGCTCGACCAGGAGGATGGCCGGAATGTGCTGTTGCTGACGATCGATACGCTCAATGAGCAACGAAAAGGCTCGCTGTCCTATATCGTTCCCGATCACGGCAAGCTGATGCACCTGTTCCTGATGCGCATGCCTGCCATGGATGCTTTCGCTCACCTGCATCCGGCCCGGCTGGATTCCGCCACGTACAAAAGCCTGCTCCCGCCCTTGCCCAAGGGAAAATATCTCGCTTTTGCCGATATCGTGTACAATTCAGGTTTTACGGAGACCATGAAGGACACGTTCACCTTGACACAGAACCTCAGGGACAGCCTGCACAAGATGGATCCTGACGACACGTATGCCTTCGCCCTGCCTGATAACATGGTGGATAATCCTTTCCGCGGCGACGAAAATGCGATCGTCTGCGGCAAACCGGGAAGTGGAGTGACCATGAAGGATGGCTCCGTGATGATCATGGACGGCGCCCCTTCGACGGCTTTTGAAAGCGGTGTGCTCTATACCCTTCGATTTTCCGTTTATGGCCCCGACAAGCGACCTGCGGGGCTAAGTCCTTACCTCGGCATGATGGGACATGCCGCCATTGTCCGTGATGATGGTAGTACCTATGTGCACCTGCACCCTGTCGGAACCTATTCCATGGCGGCACAACAGGATCTGAGGCAGCGACTGGATGAAAAAGAACCCACGTACCGGTCCCCGGATCGTGTCGCATTTCGCGACAGCGTTGACAGGCTCATGCGAATGCTTCAATCTTTGACTGATAGTCAACGAAATACCTATCTGATCAAAGAGATGAACATGCCGATGGCTTCCGGACCGGGCATGGATGGGATGACCGGCATGAATGAAGGCAATGTGGTTACTTTCCCCTATACCTTTCCTCAACCGGGGATGTATCGCATCTGGGTCATGGTAAAAAGGGATCGGCAGATCCTGACGGCTGCTTTCGACCGCCTGGTCAAATAAGGTGCTTTTTTAATATGTTGATTTTCAATATATTACCGCCGAGTTATTTTTTTACACTTACGAAGAAATACGGGTTTCCCTTATTCGTTTATAAGTAATACTTGTAAAATCGAATATCCCCATGAAATCTGTATTTACCCTCCTGGGTCTTCTATTTTTGACCTCTATGGTCAACCTTGCGTCAGCAGCGGTGACGCGTTTTTGGGTAGCGAATAGTTCAACCAACTGGAATAGCACCAGCAATTGGGCGACCTCTTCCGGCGGCGCCGGAGGGGCCTCGGTGCCCGGTCTGACAGATAATGCCGTTTTTGACAATGGCGGAACCGGGAATTGCAATGTGGACATTCCGGTCACCATCACGAATCTCACGGTAAACTCAACCTATTCCGGAACAATCATCCAGGGAGCCCACGTTATGATCTTCGGCAATAATGTTACGTTGGCTGGAGGAGTGTTTGCAGGAGGGTCATCCAACATCACGGTTGCAGGAACATTTACCCTTTCCGGGACTGCCTTTACGGCGACTTCGGCCATCCTCGAGCTGGATGGGAACAGTGCCTTTACAGGAGGCAGTTTTGCGCACAATAATGGCACGGTAAGGTACAATGGCGCCGGGACACAAACCATTTCGGGAACGAGTCCAAATTTTTACACGCTTGAACTTGTCGGGAACGGCCATAATTTCGCCTTGTCTTCGACACCGGATATAACGGTTGCCAATAGCCTGAATATTACCGGCACGGGAACCTACAATATCAATGCCGGGATCATCGATGCGAATGGGGATATCAACATTACGAATACGGCTACCGGATGCGCCGGCACAGCTCTGATCAACATCAGCGGCACAGGTCTTCAAGTGTTTACCGGAGCGGCTGCCGCGGGTCAGGGCGCATTGCCAAAGGTGACGATCAATAAGCCGTCGGGGGCGCTCAACCTGGCGAATTTCCCCACCATATCCAATGCCTTCACCTATACCGCCGGAACGGTCAATGGGGGGACCTCCACGGTCTGCTTTGTCGACGGAAGCAGCAATCCGTATACGATCTCCGGGAGTATTGCCCTGAACAACATCGAATTCATGGTGGCTACAAATGGAACATTTACCGTCGGCGCAGCCACTACCCTGACAGCGGGCGGTGATCTTACCCTGGCGGGAACGGCGAATCTCACGCTAAATACCGGAAATATTAACGTGAACGGAAATATTATCCTGACCAATACGGCAACCGGCGGTGGCGGGAGTGCAACCATCAATATCGTGGGAGCTGGCGCCCAGGCCGTCGACGGAACAGCTATTACAGCGAATGAAAATCCGCTGGCGCTACTGACCATCAATAAATCAGGCGGCACGTTGACCTTCGCAGGCAATATCTCGCTGACCAATAACGTCACCTACACGGCGGGTACGGTGAATCCCGGGATATCTACCGTGTACATCATCAATGGGATCACCGTGGCGGGCAGTTTCCCCGTCGATAATCTTACGATCAATGGGGCCGCGGGCACCATCTCCCTGACGGTCACGACCGGCAGTACGCTGACTGTAACCGGAACGCTCGACCTGGAGAACGCCGCTAACCGGATCAATATCAATACCGGCACGGTGGCCGTGCTCGGCGATATCATCGACAACAATACCAATACCGGTGGCGGAGGTACCGGCACCGTCCTGATCAACGGTACCGGCGCACAGCATATCACGTCAACAGGAGTGGCCGATCAGGGAAGCTTCCCCGCAGTGACAATCAACAAGACCGGTGGCACGTTGACCTTGCCTGCCCTGATCACGGTGACAGGTAATTGGACCTATGTGGCGGGAACGATAGACGTTACGTCCAATAATTCGACGGTTTTGTTCTCGTCCGCCAGTTTCACGTTAGCAGGAACGCATACACTGAATAATGTCACCTTCGAGGCCAATGGCAGCCATACTTTCACGTTCAATGCTCCCGACATAATGACCATTTCCGGGACCCTGTCGATAACAGGCGTAAACAATATCACTCTTAACAGCAATGGCGTCAATGGCACGACCGGGATCTGGTCGACGGGTAATATCAGCATTTCCAGTGCAGGAGCGGGCGGGGGCGGCACCGTGGGCATACTGATCAATGGGACCGGGGCACAGACAATCACCGGTTCATCAGCCTCAGGCCAAGGTAAGCTGCCCTATATCACGATCCAAAAGACGACCGGCACACTTACCCTGATCGGCACGATCACGGAAAGCCGCAACTGGACCTGGAATAGCGGAACTGTGGATGCGTCGTCCAACACCGCCACGGTTGTATTCGGCGGAAATTCGCTCAATCTGACCAGTGCCGGGATGAGCTTTTATCACGTAATCGTTACGGCAAACACGACCACACTGACGAATGACCTCACTGTCGCCGGCAACCTTATTATCAACGGAACGGGCACCCTGGCGGCGGGAGGCAATAACATAAACCTTAATGGCAATTGGACCAACCGCCTGGCGGCCGGGTTTACGGAAGCAACCAGCACGGTGAATTTCATCGGTACCTCGTTGCAGACCATCACAACGCCCGGCGGAGAAAGTTTCAACAATCTCACCGTTAGCAATACGGGAACCGGTATACAGCTTGCCAGTGCGGTTACGGTCGCGACCACCCTAACGATGACCACCGGCAATATCGATCTAAATAGCAATGCGTTGACACTGGGAACCTCCACAGCCAACCTTGGCACCCTCATTTATACGACCGGCAATATGATCAATTCCGGCACCTTCACGCGCTGGTTCAAGAATGCGGCAATCGCCGGCAATGCCGGTCTCTTCCCGCTGGGAACGTCCACCGACCCCAGGCCGTTTAGCGTATCTACGTCTGTTAGTCCGACGGCGGGGGGAACCATTTCTGTAGCCTATACCGACGCGGTCTCCAATTCAGCCGTCAATATTCCCGACGACTTTCCCAATTCCGTCATCGTCAGAAAGGATCTCCACTGGACGGTGACCCGGAGCGCTGCCCTGTCCGGTGGCTCCTATAACCTGCAGGTTTCAGGGACGAACTTTGGACTGGTCGGAAATGTGGCGTTCCTTCGGATCTCGCTGGCCGGTTCGGTCGTTGGATCCCCGGGCGCCAATGGGGGCACCAATACAAATCCGCAGGTCAACCGAACCGGGCTTTCCCTGACTAACCTTTCCAATACTTTTTATCTTGGATCGGTGAACGGATCGACCGATCCCTTACCGGTCAAGCTGCTTTTCTTTACAGCTTCGACCGGGAACGAAGGGGTCGCGTTGACATGGAGGACGGCTGCCTGGGTCGATGAGGCATGGTTCGTAGTAGAACGATCTCCGGACGGGACCCATTGGGAGGAGTTGGAGCGCGTGGCTGGAGCGGGAGCCAGCAGTCAGCCGCTCGATCATACCGCAAAAGACCTCCATCCCTATCCCGGCAAATCCTTCTACCGCCTGATCTTGACCGACCGGGACGGGCAGTCGACCTATTCGAAGTTGATCGTGATCGATTGGAACACGAAGGCACGTGTATCCCTTTATCCAAATCCGGCCAGCGATCAATTGTCTGTCACGGTGCCGGAAAGCGGCCGTTTTAGCCTTGATCTCGTGAATATAGGAGGTCAGGTGGTGATTCGCATACCGGAAACCCAAGGTAACAGGACGACGGTGAATGTGGCAGGGTTGGATGCAGGAATCTATTTCCTGCATGTATCCTATGCGGGAAAGACCGAAACCGTAAAAGTAATGATCAGGCGATAGGTTGGGAGGGATGCGCCAGGCGGCGGGCTACCATTTCAACTCGATCTTCCGGCCAGTTCTCACCGCTTCGTAGATCGCATCGATGATCTTCATGTCTTTTACGCCTTCTTCCCCGTCGACGGGAACGATGGGCTGTTTGCCCTGGAGGATAATATCGGACATTTCTTCCATCTGAACGGTCTGGTGGGTCACGTGCGGCTGGTTCAACGGGCCCCTGCTCGTACGTCCCTGAATGGGTCCATAACCGGTAGCAGGTAGGAGCTCGGCATATCCTCCGGTTCCGTCCAGGAAAAAGCGATCCAGGTCATTCATCGCATACGTCGACAGACAGCTGGCGACCGCCCCGCCGGGGAAGCCAAACTGGAACTGGATCGTCTCATCGACCCCCTCCCTGAATTTTTGCGGATTTGTCTTTGTCTCTTCGGCAGTAACCCATATGGGGTTCTCGCCGACCATGTAACGGGATCCATTGACCGAATAGATCCCGATATCCATCATGGATCCTCCACCGGACAGCGCCTTGTTCAAACGCCATTGGCCCGGGTCGCCGATCGTAAAGCCAGACAATCCCTGAAAGAACATGATCCTGCCCAATTCACCGGCTTTTCGCATACGGATAATCTCGAGAGTCTTTGGTTCGAAGTGCATGCGATAGCCGATGAGCAGCTTTACACCGGCAGCCTTGCAGGCATCGACCATCTCCTGCCCTTCTTTTGCATTGATGGCCATCGGTTTCTCGCAAATGACGTGCTTACCGGCCTTCGCGACGCGAATTACTTCGTCATGGTGGAGGGCATTCGGGGTAATAACGTACACCGCGTCGATATCAGGGTTATTCCTGATCGCGTCGAAATTTTCGTAGTTATAACAATTCTTGTCGGGGATATTGTACTTCGCCTGCCAGTTCTTTATCTTCGAGGGCGTTCCGCTGATCACTCCAACCAGCCTGGCCTTCCTGCAATCCTGCATTGCCCTGGCCACAATGCCGCCGTAGTTCCCCAGGCCCATGATGGCCACGCGCAAGACCGGGCCATCATACGGAACATCCGTGGGTTGATCGCCTGCCCGCGGTTTGCCGGGGTCCGTAGAACTAGCTGGGCTCAGTTCGGGTATGAAGGCGAGGGCCAAAGCGGAAGCGCCGAGCTTCTGCAGGAATTTTCGACGTGTGTTCATGGCAGCTGGGTTTGCAATAAAAATAGACTTTTTTTAGTACTTTGTTTGAATATGGTCAAATTGCCACCCGCATCAACACATAAAAAGGCAAGTCAATATGAAAAATAAATTCCTTTTGGTTACCGCACTGATCCTGGGCTCGCTCCTGTCCCGGGCGCAACGGGTAGGTTCGACGCCCGAATACGTGATCGCCCTGACCTCCCAATGGAAAGGAGAGCGCAGTCCCGACGGAAGGCCCAGGGTATCCGATTCGCTGTTGGAGCGGCTGAAAAAAATATCGTTGGAAGACGTTTGGGGCGTTTTACGGAACAAGGGTTATCAGAACCAGTTCGAGGGCGACTGGCAGGTCATCCATCCGGACAGCGTTATGACCGGACGTGTTGTGACGGCGCAGTATATGCCTTCGAGGCCGGACCTGATCGATGTGGTGAAGTCAGAGGGGAAGGCGGAAGGACGTGCACAGCAGGGCGGCACCAATTCCTGGCCGATCGATATCCTTGTCGACGGAGACGTGTATGTCGCCGATGGCTATTTGAAGATGGCTGACGGCACGCTGATCGGGGATAACCTCGGGAACGCCATTTATGCCAAAAGTCATCGCGGCGTGATCTTCTACGGATCGGTCCGGGATGTGGCAGGACTTGAAGAGATCCAGGGTTTCAACGGGTGGATAAAAGGATCCGACCCTTCCTATATCCAGCAAATGATGCTGACTTCGATCAATGCACCAATCCGGGTCGGGCGCGCCGTCGTCCTGCCGGGAGACGTCGTGCTGGCGACGAGATATGGAACGATCTTCATACCGGCCTACCTTTGCCAGGAGGTGGTCGTTACCTCGGAAGTCACTGAATTGAGGGATGAGTTTGGCCATCAGCGTTTGCGGGAAAAAAAATACCTGGCGGGCCAGATCGACAGCAAATGGACCGAAGAGATCAGGAAAGACTTTCTGGACTGGCTGCACAATTATCCCGGTAAGCTGCCCATGACCAAGAAGGAATTAGACGATTATCTGAAAGAACGCAATTACTGAGGGTTGAAAATGATTCCCTATATTGGAAATAGGCCCAAAAATGGAAATACTGGAACATGGGCTGCCATATAAAATATTGATTACATGTAATTTATGATTCGGAACGGGAATTGAAAGCCATCGGTACAACAGATCCAACACCTTAGATATGTACCGAACGCGAACGATAACCCTCATCTTGTCCACCCTGGCACTTAAATACAGTGTGGCGCAGACGCACGTCCAAACGACCACCCTTTTTCAGACGACGACTGCATCTACTATCAGCAAGGCATTTGGCGCCGCCAGCACTACCGGCAACCTGATCGTCGTGCATCTCGACTGGGACGGCCAGACCAGACATATCAATACCGTTACGGACAATAAGGGCAACACGTACCATAAGATAAACGGGTCTACAAATTGGAACGGAGCCAATTATAGGGCCGAGCTTTGGTACGCCTACAACATCACGGGCGGAGCGGTACTTACGGTCTCAGCGACCCTTTCGGGCGCCCCTACCAGTTTTTCTCAAATTTATATCAGTGAATACTCTGGAATTGCAAAGACCATTGATCCGCTGGATCAGAATTCGGTAACAACCGGGAATGCGGCAGCTGTCAACAGTGGATCGAAGACCCCTACCTATGCCAATGAACTAATCTATGGTGCAAGCATCGGAGCATCGGGGACGTTGACCACAGGCGGTGGATTTACCAATCGTTCGACGGCCAATTCGAACATCATCGAAGACAAGACGGTCACGACGATTGGTTCTTACAATACAGCATTCACCAGCGCAGGGGGCAACTGGATTGCCCAAATGGCGAGCTTTATCACGACCAATGCGATCCTCCCCGTGGAATTCTCGTCCTTCACCACGCAAAGCAGCCATGATCATATCCTATTGCAATGGACAACTGCTTCGGAACGTAACAATGACTATTTTACTGTCGAAAGAAGCGATAACGGTTCGGAATGGCAGGCCGTCGGAATAGTGAAGAGCGCAGGTAATTCGGATATGCCTCAAAGTTATTCTTGCGAGGTCGATGAGACGAATGCCCCCTATTCCGATTTCCGCATCCGACAAACCGATCTGGACGGAAGATCCATCTATTCGAAGACCATTCAGGTGAATAATGGCAATCGGGATCAGGCAACCGTAATCATTTACTCGAACCCGACAAACGGCCACTCTCTTTCCGGCAAAGCCAGCTTTAAGACCGGAGGGACATTCACGATAGCTATTTTTGATATGGGAGGAAAGATGGTCGGCCGAAGCGTCGCCAATCAACCCATGTTTACCGTTAACTTCACGCACTGTCTGCCACCGGGTGTCTATTGCGCAAGGTTTTCCTCATCCGGATACTCTGCCTCCACGAGCTTTTTGGTGAACGATTAGTTCAGCGGGAGATCAGGGTCATTTGCAATACCGCCGGCGTTGCCCCAAACCGTGGTCCTCCCCAATCCGTCTCATCGCCGTTAAGTATGCGGAGCATTTTAAATCTTCCATTTTCAAAGCGCCCCTCTTCCACCTTCAGGTATTGCCATGCTTTGCCGGCACCAGGGCCGGCGGGTTTAAAGCTGATGCGACAAAGCGTGCCCATAACGATGAATTTGTTCTCTTCCAGTTGAACGACCATTAATTTCCCGGTCGGCCTGGCATTGCTGTGCATCGCGTCTCCGCGCCCGGTACCAAACGATATAACGGCCTGCCATGCGCCGAGGTCGATTTGTTGGGTGGCCTGGTCCTCCCGCTCCACCACGCTCCTGATCTTGCCTTCGAAGCCCCATGCCGCCAATTCCCTCATCATTGGGGCAGCCATGGCGTATTCCTGCGCAAAAGGTTTGAGTCGCTCAACCATTTCGGCTGTCGTGGCTCCATGCCCATTATCATCTATTCCGAATGGAGAAAAGCCGATGCCACCCCGGGCAATCACCTCGTACAAATACCTGGCATTTTCGGCCATAAGCCCGGCCTCAGGCACAAATAGCGGATTATCCGGTCGATCGTACAGATCTAAAACCTTTATTATTCTTTCACTACCCGAAAGGTAGATGTCCGGCGCCAGCAGGTCTACGGCCGGCGCAGCGACCTTCCAGATCGGAATAACATTATCCGTAGGTCCTCCGCTTTCATAAGTTGTTGCGCTGGGGTTGGTGAGCGGGTCCCTCAGTGCGGCATTTACATACAGGGGCAACGGGTACTCGGCTTTCCCCGCCTCAGCGACCCGCCCAACGAACCGGGCGACCGACCACGCATGGAAATATTCATCGGCCCTGTCGCCGAAAACCTGTTGCCAGGTCCCTGCGGACCCGACGGGTACATGCAGCGACTCAAGCACTTTAGGAGCAAGGAGTTGAGACGGGACCGGCCCTTCAAAGCTTATTTGAGCGAGCGACGAGTAGTCACGAACGCTATCCCAGGCGCCGGATTCATTCTCCACCTGGACCATGATCACCGTATGCTGCCTGTCAGCTGATCTTAAGTATCGCATTACAGCCGAAAAAGCCTTTCGGTCGGCTTCCAGGGTGGCTTCTGAAAGGGGAGAGGGGGAGTCTATCGGCTTCCCGCTCCTGCCTGTAATATTGGGGTATTTCGCTGCATCCCGTTTCATCCATTCCGGCATATAATGGTTACTGCCATTTTTCCAGGTCGCAAACCAGAGTAACACAAGGTGCACATGGTGTCGCCGCGTTTGGTTGAGCAGGGTGTCGATAAGTGAATGATCAAATTTCCCAGGTTGCGGCTCGACCTGTTCCCAATAGATAGGAACTTCAAGGGTATTGGCGTGCATTATCTCCAGTGCCGACCAAACCTGCGGCAGCATCGCGGGCCATCCGCTCGAATTATGTGCCTGCCCTCCAAGGATAAAAAAGGGCTTGCCCTCGACCAACAACGCATGCCGGCCGTTCTTTTCGATGATTACCGGCATCCTGTCCGATGCGGATTGACCGAAAGCATGGCTTGCAAGGCCCAGAAATAAGGCTGCATTAATAAGAAAAGTACTCGGGAGTTTATTCTGCATATGGCTATGTGATTAATCCCTGTCCGTCAAAGAAGAAGGACCGGAATGAATGTAGTCAATAAATATAATGTCGCAAAAACACCTTTTTTTGTCGGTTTAACCCCGCCGGCATTACGTCTTGCTTTCGCATCTTTGAACTGTTTTCAAGGACAATCTTCTCATTTAAAAATACATTTTATGACAAAGTTAAATTGCTACCTGAATTTTCAAGGCACTTCAGAAGAGGCCTTCAATTTTTACAAGGACATTTTTGGGGGGGAGTTCTCTACCGTCATGCGCTTCAAGGATGTGCCCGTGTTTCCCGGGAAAGAAAAGTTGAACGAGGCGGAATTGAATAAGATGATGCACATCGCCTTGCCGATCGGCGACAATGTGCTGATGGCGACGGATATGCTGGAAAGCCAGGGCCAGCAGGTCAAAACCGGAAACAGCTCCACCCTATCTGTGCATCCGGACAGCAAACCGGAAGCAGATCGATTATATAAGGAGTTGTCTCAAGGGGGAAAGGCTCATGTGCCCATGACCGACATGTTTTGGGGTTATTGGGGGATGTTGACTGACAAGTATGGAGTCCAGTGGATGGTTAATTATCAAAAGCAATAAGTTGCCCGCGACCGTGCCGGCCATGGCGGTTAGACCTATTGATTCCCGACGCGTCGACCGCGTCCGGCATGGTTATTTTACAAGCATTTCCCGTCAGGTAGGTCATTCCCTCACCGTATCCAGATTTTAAGGCTGAAAATCAACGCAATAGGTGATCGGCAGCCTGCATCGGCCGCCGCAAGCGAAGCGTATGCGGGGAATCCCCTACCCAATATGGCAGAAGATCTCTTTCGGCAACGATTAAACTGGATATACAGTAAGACTAATAAAAAGTATGAAAGCAAAGGACAGCATCTCCGCGATCGTTCTGGCCACTTTAGTTTTTGGTCAGGTTGCCAATGGCCAATCGCCGGACTCAACCTTAACCCGATCCCGGGACTCGTCAGGGAAAACATCCCCGGTGTCGCCGGCAAGCCCCAGGCGCTACCACGTCAACTATGTCACCGGGAGCATGATCATCGCCGTAGGGCTCGGGACCGACGCCTTTGCCGTCAGCCGGATAAAGAACAAGCCTGGTCTGACGGACGCGGAATTACAAGCTTTGAACCCTGACGCCGTCAATTCTTTTGACAGATGGGCTTTGCATCAGGATCCAAGCGGCTATCGCAACTATAGCAAGCTGTCGGATCTCATCGAACCCCCTCTATTCATTATCCTGCCGGCGTTACTCGGACTCGATAAAAAAATTCCCAAGAAAGAGTGGATGGACATCCTTTTTATGTATCTGGAGGGGCATACCATTACATTTACGTTTTACAATTATAGCTGGCTGGGACCCACCGCCCACGACAGGTTCAGGCCTCTTACGTATTACACGCAGCTTCCTGTGGCCGATCGAAAGGACGGGGGAAATCGAAACTCGTTCTATAGCGGTCATACCGCGTCCGTGGCGTTCACCACATTCTTTGTTACCAAAGTATATTGCGACTACCATCCGGATTTGGGCGCTTCCAAATATCTTTTATATACCGCTGCATTGATCCCGCCGGTGATCATGGGATATTTTCGCGTTAGGTCGCTGGCGCACTTCCCTACTGACGACCTGGTCGGCTTATCGTTAGGGGCGGTGATCGGTGTTGTACTACCCGCAATGCACAAGGCCAATTACAAAGGCGTTACCCTCGACCTCTTCTCTACCCCTGATGCAACGGGCGTGAGCCTTTGCTGGAAATTGCCGGTTCACAGGCCTTAAAGGTTCACCTGAGGACTGCATTTCCGCAGTTCTTCCATTGTTTCTATATTTGCGGATACCATCAACCTTCTGCAATGAGAAACGAATATCTATCTGCCATCGGTCGTATTTTCTTTGGTTTAGCTATAGCCGCAATGGGATTGCTGACCATTTATTACAAGGATTTCCCCTATATGCTAATCCCTCCAAAGCATATCTGGTTGAATGATCATATCCTATCGGTATATATTTCCGGCGCTTTGTTGGCGCTGGCCGGCGGATGCATTTTGTTCAGAAAACAAACCATGCCCGTTTCTCTCCTGCTGGGAACAGTCTTGCTGCTGGTTTTCCTATTTTACTTTATCCCCTATGAATTGTTCGCGTCCTCCAATTATATGCATTTTGGAGCTTGGGAAAATGCGGCCAAAGAATTGGCATTGTCCGGCGGCGCATTTGTCATGGCAGGTTGCTTTTCCGCTAAGAGCGAAAGCCCTTTCATCCGATCATTGGGGAAGCTGAGTTTTCTCGGGCCCATCCTCTTTTCCCTCACGATCATCAGTTTCTCGATCGATCATTTTCTATACGCTGAACAAGCGGCAGGTTATGTTCCGTCATGGATATCGAACCCCGTGTTCTGGATCTATTTCGCAGGCGTGCCCTTACTAGGTTCCGGCCTTGGGATCCTCCTAAAGATCAAGCCCAGGTTAATGGCTACACTATTAGGTATCATGATCCTAATCTGGGTAATTATTCTCCATATACCTAAGTCGGTAGCCGCTCCATTCGCTGAAAATGGGGGCGAGATCATCAGCGCATTTCTGGCACTCGCTTATTGCGGCATTGCTTTTGTCATTGCCGGGTGCAGGACCGAGAGGACGCAAGGCGCCTGAGGATAACGTAACTTTCGTACTATTGACATTTCGATGGCGCCTGCGGTATCTTGCGGGAAAATGATGTGCCATGCGCCGTGCAGTTGTATTGATGTTCATTGCCTTTCTGTTGAATGGATGCAAAAAGTCGCATTCTGACCCCGCGACCATTACGATCCCTGATCTGCCTCCGGCGGTAACGGCAGTGGGCACACCGATAGCCAGCCCGGTGACCAAAACCATCGGGCCGGGCGGAGGTACGGTCTTGAGTGCGGATGGACGTATCGAACTGAGCTTGCCTGTAAATGCGCTGGCAGCAAACACCGACATTACCATCCAGCCCGTCACCAACACAGCCCCGAATGGCTCCGGGGTGTCGTATCATCTGATGCCGGACGGAACCAAGTTTAATGTTCCTGTTACATTGACCTTCCATTACTCAGCGGCCGACGTAAATGGCACCCTGCCTGTATTATTCTATATCGCCTTTCAGGACAGTTCCGGGATCTGGCAAGCCGATTTCAAAAATCGGAAGGTGGATACGGCCGCGAAGACGGCCAGCCTTTCTATCCGCCATTTCAGCTTTTGGAGCCTGGGGAGCCAACTCTATATGTTTGCCTCCCCGCCTCAGGTTTCGGAAAATGAACAGAGCAACCTGGGTATCGTCATTGTCAACGACGAGGGAGATCCCGGGGTGAATTCGACCGGCGAATTCGGACTTTCATCCCTGCCGGCCGTAACGCCGGTGCCCGGCAGTGTCGCCAGCAACTGGGCAATAAATGGCATCCGAAACGGAAACTCACAGGTTGGAACGCTTTCCGGATCGGAAAGCGCGGAGACCTATACCGCTCCGGGGACCATCTCACAGGAGCACATGGTCCAAGCTTCGGCTACCCTGACCTATCCGATGAAAGGATGGAGTAATGGAAAAGCTGTTATGCAAACCAATAAGTTCATCCTGTTTACCGACATCAACCTTCTGCCCCGCAAAATGTCATTCAAGGTTGATGTTTTGCTTCAGATCATCAATACCAGCGAGGTGTATAATGATCTTTACAGTGATGGCGCTAGTTTCCAGGTCGACCTGGATCATGGCAAGGTGACCGTTGGGCATTTTTCCAACGAGCAGCCCAATGTAACCCCTCCCACCGGCAGTTATGGACTCATCCAAGCCACCTGGACAAATGATGGGACGGGATTAGTCAATATTACCCAGGGGTTGGGGGTTTTTGAACCGACGACAGATACCATTGCCGTTTACCTGGCCCATACGGGCACCGTTACGCCCATCTGGAAAACAAAGGACATATCGACCGGCATTACCAGTACGTACGGCGGAGAAGCAGTACCTGGTTATCCTTCCGGCCTGTTTATCATCGCCAGGGATTCTGTCCAGGAAGGCGGCTATTCGAATGGTGGAACGCTTTCCGCGACCTGGACGATCACGCCGATACATTGATCTTTTTCAGCTTTTTTGCCGAACACGGCCATCGATCCTAAAAAACAAAAACCTCCGCATCGCGGAGGCATTGCCAAACTATGTGTCGCCCTGGCAGGACAATTCTCGAACCGGTTTGTCGATGATTTGAGGCGATTAGCCAATCTAGCGGTCTGAAAACGAATGTTTTCGGCCGCTTTTTTATTTTCGCCCGCCAAGCCCCCAAAAGTTAAAGAAATGTTAGACGCTACCGGAAAAGGCTACGTCAAACGGCCAAAAAAGGGAGGTCGCCCGTTGGGGTTGCGCGTTGGGGGGCTCCCTCCCCGGTTCTCCGGCTTTCCTCCCCCGCAAAAGGTCGAAGGCTACGCGGTGGAAAGGCATGTCCCAAATGAAATTTTTGAAAACCATAAATATTACAATCATGGCAGACCTGAAAAGAAGAACCCTGCAATTGAGCAGCGGTAAGCAAGTGAAGCTGTTTGGCAACAGCGTTGCCATTGGCAAGTCTTTGGAAATCGGGGAAGGTGGTCCCCCGAATATTTTGTCGCTCGTCGAAGAACAGCCGGACGATAAAATACCCGCTGGGCTATCGAATCCGCATCGATTGACGGTAGACGAACTGATGGATCTGGCGGATTTCAATATCCAATTATGGATGGATTTAAAAGCCGGACTACGGAAATACGGCCAGGTTGATCCGAAGATTTTCGGCCAGGACGCGGCAAAAGCACCGTCCGCCAGCCAGGAGAAACCGGATGCCGGTCGCAGACGTAAAACTGCGGAGAAAGAAAGCCAATAAGGAGTAAGGGCTTTTAGAGTTTTTAGGGCGAGCGGTGTTGTTGTCGGACAGAAAGTCCTTCAACCACGCTCGCTTTTTGCTCCCGTTGGTCGCAAAAAGAGGCCGGCCTATCGGCCGGCAGAAAAACAGCCTAAAAAAGTGAGATATGGAATCAGTGCGGTTGAAAAAAAAGAAAGGTGGAAGACCCACCAAAAAACTCAAACGAGAGCTTCGAGTTACTGCCCGGTTTAGCAAGTTGGAACATTATATACTTCAGCAAAAATCCGGGAAAGCCGGAATTAATATTTCAGAATTTCTCCGGCAGGCGGCCATTACGGCCAAGGTCACCGCCCGGTTAACAGAGGAAGAGCGACATATTATCCGGCAGTTAATCGGAATGGCGAATAACCTTAATCAGATGGCAAAGGTCGCCAATAGGGAAGGTATGGGCAGTATCCTTCTTCTTTTGGAAGCCTGCCTCCAGCTATTTCATGACCTTCTAAATAAGCTACAGCATGGTGAGTAATGTATTCCCTGGACATTCTTTTTACCATGCAGGCCGGTATGTTTCCAAAAAACCGGGGGCGGAGCTATTGGATTATGTGGGTGTAAGAGGATATGATTATAAGTTGATGGCAGAGGATTTTATCGCCCAAAGTGAGCTACGGCCTTCCAAACAAAAGGCTTGTTTTCATGCTGCCCTGAGTTTTTACCCCGGCGAAAAACCCACAGATGAAACCATGACGCAAATCGCCCGGGAATACCTGGAAGGGTTGGGTATTGTCAACACTCAATACGTCATTGTCAAGCATACCGACCGGGCGCACTTGCACCTGCATATCCTTGCTAATATGGTAGACAACGACGGAAAGCCAATAAAAGACGGCTGGATCGGGCTACGGGGGAAAAAGGTCGCGCAGCAATTAACCAGGAAGTACAAACTTATTCCGGCTAAAGGGAAAAACCTCGATTTAACCCACCTGGAAGCAATGAGCCAATCCGAAGTAAACCGGTACAAGATCTACCAGGCCATCGTAGACAGCTTGCCCCATTGCCGGACATTTAAAGACCTGGAATTACGCCTAATGGCCCAGGGTATCCACACCCTATATAAATATAAGGGACAAACTCAGGAACTACAAGGGATCAGCTTCAGTATCGGCAAGGATCGTTTCAAAGGCAGTCAGATAGACCGCAAATTCTCGCTGGGAAACCTGCAAAAAGCTTTGGCAGCTATGCGGCAAAACCGGGATATTACAGCCTGGCTTTCTCCGAAGGAGCGAAAAAAAGCAATACTTGTTAGATCCGCTACCCGGCAGGCTCCGGCTTCGGCTCCTGCCCCGATACCCCAAAAGGCGTTGTCTCCGCTGATACTGGAATTATTGAAGCCTGTTGAATCAGAGGGCGGCGGAGTACCCTATGAGCTGACAGATGCCTACCGGAAGAAGAAGAAAAAGAAGAAGGGGATGGGACATTGACCCGCCCTAGCTTTTCACAAGAAAAAGTATTAAATTTGGATGGCATACAGGTCTAAAAGTTTCGACTGAGCGCCGCTAAAACAATAAATTATGGGTGAAGAATTTGAAACCTTTTTAGAACAATTAGAAGCTGAATATCCCAAACACCGTAGTTCCAATTTCATATCGTCTAACTATGGGAGACCAATGAGGATAGAATTAAAGAGTGGAGAAATTTTCGGTGTTGTTTGGTTTAGGTGGGAAGATCAAAATGACCAAAATTTGCAAAACAAAATTATTCGTTTTAATAGTGGTAAGAGAGAGATTGACAAGTTTAATTTAAATTTTGTTGATATCAAAAATGTGGATTGGAATTAAGAACCATATTCTGTGACAATGGAAAGCCGCATTCAGCGTATATATCTCGACACCTCAGTAATAGGAGGGTATTATGATACTGAATTTGAGGAAGACACCCGGATACTCTTTGAAAAGATTAAATTAGGGCAGTTTCATGTAGTTCTTTCCGACATTACCGAAGGGGAATTGCAGGAGGCCCCGGAAATGATCCGGAATCTATTTATCGAACTATCCGCCGGATCAGCCACAAAAATCGAGCTGTCGGAAGAAGCAGTACAATTGGCAGATACATATCTTGCCGAAAAAGTAGTAGGAAAAACAAGCCGGGTAGACTGTTTTCATATTGCCTTGGCGACCATCCAAAGGGTGGACATTTTGGTGAGCTGGAACTTTAAACATATCGTGAATGTGCAGAGGATACGGGGGTACAATTCCGTCAATATGAAGCTGGGCTATCCGACTATTGACATTCGATCACCCAAAGAAATTATTTATTATGAATACTAAAAAGACAGTGAAGAAGGAACAGAAGGAGTTTGATGCGGTTGGGTTTATGCGCGAGCGGAGGACGAAAATCGCTGGCGAAACAGAAGGCATGAGCTTTACCGAATTGAAGAAGTATTTCGGACAAAAAAAGGTAAAACCGACCAAATAATTCCCAGGCTTGCAAGTGCAGGCTAAAGGTATTCCCACCATTAGGCCCTATACTTTTATAGGGCCTTTTTTATTTCGTTGCCCGCCGAAATGTTTATTCTGAATTCGGGGCGCACTGCGTCCCGAATTGAAATGCGGACTTCGGTACAGGCAGCCGCAGCCGATCAGCGGAGAATAAGACCTGGCAACCGTACCGGCTTTGGCCCCCGGTGCTGATATACGATTGCCAATCGTCGGACTAAAGGCTAGTTGCAAAGGGCAATCGTATATCACCACCGAGGATTGTTTTCTTGTTTCATCCTCCTTTTTTGGGCAGGGAGAGAATGGATTTCCCTCCAAAAAGCATAAGAAGGCCCAATTGTAAACATCCCTCTATGATATAACTGGCGGCAACAAAGCTAATAGGGGCCATTGTATATATCTGTCAGGATACTTAGTGAGTGCTTTGAAAGCCTCACCATGCGGCTGTACAAGCAGCCTCAAAAAGCGGGTTTTATTCCGTAATAACTAGAATACCCGCTTTATTCGCTTTATACTGAATCTTCTCCTTCAAAGCATAGTAGCTCCAATTACGTAAAACAAATTCCTCACCGACCGCCGCGGCTTCTTTTTCCGTCTGTCCCACCAAAATAAGAGATCCTGCCCGGTGCTTCACACACAGATCGATCAGTTGGCGGCTATACACATGGAGTCTTTGTTGTACATAGTTCCTTTCCCTATCTCGAAAATGCTGCAAGGGTTTCAGCTTCCGGCGGCGCCCATGTTGCCCTCTATTAAAAGAAGCATCCTTTTGCGCCCGACTTCGGGCGGCCTGCATTGCCAGCCTCCTATACAGAAACTCTTCCCTGCTGCCTATGGTAGCCCGGAATTTTCCAATCTGTATGACAACGGGATAGTCGATAGAAAGATGAGCTTCCGCGACAATACTGGCATCCAATTCGTGTTTTTCCTTTTGGGTCTCAAAAGCTGCCAGTAGATATATCTTCCCTTTGCACAGTTGCAGGGAGCTATTTTTCAGCTGAATCTCCCCTTTCAATAGTTTGACAAAAAGGAGACGTTTGTCAACCTTATCCCGGCCCAAATAGGTGCGGAAGGGTATTTTGAAGAGATTGAACTTATATTCTTTGCCATTATCCGTAAGCTGCAGCCGGGTAATATTTCTGCGCTGAAAAGGGATAGGTATGTCCCTCTTGTAGTTCCGAACGGATTTTTCGCCTTTCAAGTATCCTTCTTTTTCATTGTTAAAATGCTTCGCCAGGGTCATGTTCAGGCTGCTTATAATATTCATAGGAATATCCCCTTTGAAATGTTTATTCAATACCCGGTAAGTGGTTCCTAATTGGGAGCAGGTCAGAATGCCGTCAGGATTTTTGCTACAATCGGCCAATTTAACTTTCACTTCATCTTTCAGGTAAAACAGTTCTTTCAATTGCCCCTGGATGAACAAGTGGGTAAAAATGTAGTTTGCCGCTCTGAAACAAATATACTGCCACCGATATAGCGTTTTATACACTTCGCCGATAAAGGCTTTATCGTTGCTATCAATAATCAACTGAATCTTCCGGGTTAATATCATTGTTTCGTCATTCACGGACGGCGGTGGATTTTAAGTTGTTGTAATTTGGTATGCGCGGCGGCATACTGCTGCTGTACATACGGTTGCGGCAAGTTCATTTTGGCTGCGATCACATCAAAAGGGAGCTTGTTTTCATAGCGTAGCTTGAAAAGCTGAAGCATTTCTCCGGTCAAATATTCCTCCGCCCGATATTTATCTTTTGTGAGAGGCAGGGAAATCGGTTTGGTTAGTTGCTTTTTTGCGTGAATCACCTTTTTCAGATAAGCCAGTGCTTCATGGACGTCATTGCTGATGGTCTGAATATTTGAGCCATATCGTTTGGCAATCTGCTTATAGCTGAATCCGTATTTGAAATAAAGTTGCAGAATGGTTTGCTTGTTCATAGGCAGGTAAGGCACGACATCATATATAGATTTTAGCAGCGCCTCATCATTATATACCAGCTCCATATCCTCCGATCCCGGCACAAAGCTCACATCGGGGTAGGTATCGTGGTCCACATAAATTACCTGCCGGAATCCTGGTTGCCTGTAATAATCATAGCAATCCCATTTTATATTCATGCACATAAACCGGAAAGTATGCTGTAAGCAAGTCATCCTTTCCCTGTAGTCCCACGCCTTTAGAAGAGCATCCTGAACAATGGTGGTTACGGCGAATTCATTCGGCAAGATCCGCATTCCGTACCGGAGCAATGAATTGAACATCATACGGTATAGTTGGGTAAATCCTTCTTCTTCCCCGTTCTTATATCTGAGGAAATATGCCTGTTCGGTTGGTGTAGGTAGTTCGTAACTCATATAGGCTTTCAAATACTTACCTATGGGTGATTGTCAAGGACACAAGAATACCGCACCTTTATACTTGCCAATAGGTGATTAATGAAAACAAAGATCGACCTCTATGTTATAACCAGGGTAAAGGAGAAACGTCTTGAGAAAAATATCTCCCAAGCTGAGCTTGCCAATGAATTAGGCATGTCAGTGGGCTTTATCGGTAAAGTAGAAAGCCCAAAGTACCCTTCCCATTATAACATAAAGCATCTAAACCAACTGGCTAAGATTCTGGACTGTAGCCCGCAGGAGTTCCTGCCGAAAAAGCCGTTACCCTAAGACTTTGCCCTTCGTCTCAACCATCGCACTCTAAAGTTAAGGAATTTTTGAGAATACTCACCTATGGGTGATTGTATTTTTTTATGCTTCTCCAAACCTTTGGACTTGCCAATAGGTGATTAATGAAATCGAAGATAGATATATACGTGATTGATAAGGTTCGGGAAATGCGAATAGCTCACAATATGAGCCAGGAAGAGCTTTCTATTGCGGCGAGTTTCCGGTCAAATGGGTTTGTAGGGCAGGCGGAGAGCTTTAAGTACAATAAACGCTATAATGTTCACCACATAAATCGGTTTGCGCAAATCTTTAATTGTTCACCGCGGGATTTTTTGCCAGAAACTTGTTTATACTGAATCTTATCATCATGTAAAACTAAAATAAACCCTAACAGGCTATGCCGTCATTGTCTACAACCAGCAATAAAATTCTTATTGCCGGAGAAAATCTAATAAACGACTGGATCGTTTCAAGCAATTTACATAAGCTCAGAACTCTTATTAAAAACTACCTTGAACTTGATAATGTAAGCTTTTTATTTGGAGCTGGTTCTTCGATAATGCTAGGATCTATCTCTATCGCAACGATTCCCATGGTTTTCGAAGACGCCATCAAAAATATTCCAAATCATTCGCCAGGATCAGTCGGAAATGAGGCGTATTCAGAATTCCTTGAAATCGTAAGTACCCTACAAAAAACAAGTGAAGTCAAAAGGCAGGAGTGGATGGAGAATGGAAATAAAGTAACTGGTAATATTGATTTCCCTTTAGAATCGCTATTGAATAATTTAACAGCAATAGATTTTATCCAAGACAATTCAACGGGTTTAATTTCCAAACAATATGTTAGAGAATTAATAGCCACATTAAAAGAAGAGCTATTCAAAACCTGCGATTTAGAGACTCTTCCCAACAACCCAAGAGGAATGCAAGAAGAGGACATTAAAAACCTTACTGCGAATAAATTCTTTTTCCATGAAAAGTTTGCGAAAAAGATTCTCCAACGACCGCTAAATCTAAAACGAGCAAATATTTTCACAACCAACTATGACTTGGCTTTTGATATGGCATTTGATCGCCTTGGCATTCACTACATTAATGGATTTTCCGGATTTCACAAGAGGACGTTTAAGCCAGAAACCTACGATTATGATCTCTTCTTTCCTGGATCTACGACTCAGGGGAAAGTAACAAGGATCGAAAAAGTGCTGAAATATTATAAAATCCACGGTTCCTTAACCTGGGTTCAAACGGAGCCAACAGGAAATAATGTTTATGGAATTGAGGAATGGCCCATTGAATTAGTGAAGGCAAAAAGGGAGTATAAAAGATTAATGATCTATCCTTCCGCTGCAAAAAAATCCTATACCCTCGACTTTCCATATTCAGAGCTATTTCGTCACTTGGCTAGCGCCATTACACAACCTCAGTCCGTACTAATTACTTTCGGATATTCTTTTAGCGATGAACATATCAACGATATTATTTATCAAGCCCTTACAATTCCTTCATTCACCTTAATTATTGTTGACTTCAAAGGAACCGCTAATCCAGAAATTGCTCGATTAAGCTCATTTAAGGATCCGCGAATAATAATTCTTGAGGGAGATCAATTAGGAACTTTTCCTTTTTTTGTTGACCAAGTTCTACCTGATTTTATCGAAGAAAATATCCAAGGAAAAGTAGCCGAAACCCTGAAAAACGTCTATGACAACAAGGATAGAGATAACGGCAAATCAAACCCTCCTGCCGGCCCGCCAGGTGACCAAAACGCATCAGATAAGCCTAGGGAAGGTGGCACAGATTCTACAGAAAGCAATATCGATTTGCCATTTTAAAAAGTATATATATGAGTGAGCGCCGTATTGGGAGAATAATTTCGGTTGATAGCTTCCGGGTGATAGTTCAATTAGATGACGATTTAAAAGGTCTGTTTAAGAGTGGATTTCATGACATATATGAAATCGCTAGGATAAACTCATATTTGATTATACCTGTTGGAGCAGATCGGATCGTGTCAATCGTTACCAGAGTCAAAATTCAAGATGAAACAGATATTGAAAAAAGTTCCGGATTTATAACATTACCTAAGGCTCAAAGATATTTGGTAGCAACAATGATAGGGACTATCGAAAATGGCGAATCTTACAATCAAGGAGTATATAACTACCCTATTTTGGATAACCCAGTGTGGTATGTAACTACTGAAGATCTAGACAAAATTTTCGACACAACAAATAGCAACAAGTTTAATCTGGATGACGATTATTATTTACCAATTGGCACTTCTCCCGCATTTTCCGATTATCAAATTAAAATCAATCCTGACAAATTTTTCGCAAAACATGCTGCAATATTAGGAAATACCGGTTCTGGCAAGTCGTGTACCGTCGCCTCAATCATTCAAAGTTTGTTCAATTTCGAATTTGAAGATAAGCTAAAATTGCAGAGTGCGCACTTCATTATTTTTGACACAAATGGCGAATACAAAAAAGCCTTTATAGGTGATGAAGGTCAAAATAAGTACCAGCAAAAAGGCCTCGTAAATGCAATTCATATAAACAAGGATGGCCTTAAGATGCCATATTGGTTTATGAATTTTGACGATTTCGATTATCTCTTCGACCCGAGTGCCAATACCCAGACCCCTATTCTCAAACGAGCTATTGGAATATCAAAAAATACTCAGGTAATTGATGGCCTTGATGTGCTTGATCGGTTCAGCGAAAAAGGAATTATAGACCTGCAAGATTATAGTCCCGAAGAATTGAAAAAAAAGAAAAGCACCCAAGCCTACGGAAATTGGACGTATAATGCCAACAACGACATCCTGGGGTTAGGGAACGCGATCTCACCTGGAGAGTCTGCTATTATTTCCGAAATCAAGACTATTGTAACTCAAATTGGCGGCCAGATAGGCGTTCAACAAGAAGCAAATTTGATTAGTCAGTTAAAGGAAAAATATCAACAATATATATCTGAAAATACGAATACCCGTATTTCAGTTGAAAAAAATATTGACCTTCCAATATGGTTTAGCTATACTGATTTGATTACAACACATTTCGATGCAGCCATAAAGGAAACAGAAGGCTCAGGTTCCAAGATAAAGGAATTCGTATCTACTTTGAAGCTTCGACTACAATCATTTTATGATGATGAAAGGATCGCCGGTCCGCTTATTTTGAAAAATCCTAGTAATTTCAGTGATTCCCTTGCAAAATTTCTGGCATTTTGTCTTGGAGACTACAGTAAAATATATAATTCTGAGGACCTCGATATATTCACAACTTATTACAAATCCCAGGTCGTTGGCCAAAATAATGGGTACCTAACAGAGAATAAGAATAGCCAAATTACCATCATTGATATGTCTTTGCTGCCGTATGAGGTCCTTGAAACCATTACAGGACTAATTGGACGTTTGATTTTAGACTTTTTTGCAAGATTTAAGCCTGAAGACCGCGGCACCATGCCTACAGCAATAATTCTGGAGGAAGCACAAAACTACATCCCTGAAAAAGACAAAACAGACAAACCCTCAATTACCAAAAAGGTATTTGAAAGAATCGCTAGGGAAGGGAGGAAGTATGGTTTATCGCTAGTGGTCTCCAGTCAAAGACCTTCGGAGTTATCTAAGACAGTTTTATCTCAATGTAATTCATTCATAATACACAGGCTTCAAAACCCAGAGGACCAAAAGTATATTAAACAGTTGGTGTCCGCGGCCAACGAAGATATTCTCCAACAATTACCGATTCTTCCCCAGCAACATGCTATTGTGATGGGTGATGGTGTGAGAACGCCAGTACAAGTCAAGATAAATAAAGCAGATCCGAAACCTAATAGCGACAATCCAAAGTTTGTCAAAAAATGGCTTACGGCTAATGACAACAATTTCCCTCCCTATAAAGTAATCGCCAAACTCTGGGAGGAAGGGGAAACTCCAACTTAAATTCGTTTATTTGCTATGCCACCTGAAAAAAAGTTAAATATTTTATACCTCAAACGAATTGGCAAACTTGCGTCAAAAAACCCAAGTCGTTCTGTTCAACCATATGCTGCTGGGAAATCCTTGCAGCTAGAGGATTCAACAAGTACCAGTATCGAGGGAATTCTTAAGGAGAGGGGGTGGATAGAAGAATCAGCAACATTGGCTGGAACTATCAAAATTACCAATGAGGGAACCAAGGCCCTCAAAGACGAAATCTGGTGGATTAAGTATCCGCAAAAAATGAAGAACACATTTCGAAAACTTTCTGCACTAGCTGATTTCAAAAAAAACTTATTTCATGCTCTCATCCTCTTTCTGATCTATGTAGTCTTTGAATCGTTCATAGAATCGAAACTTAACGAACTATGGGTGAACAAAATACTAGCAAGATTTCATCCTAATGCCTATTTCGATTTTGCCTTTCTTGTGTCTTCCGTCGTATTAATTTATAAAAATTGCAGGCGAAAAATTGGCACTTGGGATATGTTCCTTATCGCCATTTATGTAAGATATAGATCATTCACATCCTTTTGGCATTTCTGGCCACTATTCATGCGTCAAAAGTGGAATGATGGATATTTTCTTTATATCGATTTCATAGGCGTTTACTATATTTTTACAATATTCTTTTCTGTCAAATCATTTGTAGCAAGCAAGATCAGCCCCCAACAGGTCTATAAGGAAGGGTTTCTATACCCTGATCTTTCCTTAAGCAGAATTGCAATCCAGACTGATAAGAGCATTTTTGAATTAGATAACACTGGGCTTAAGCGAAACAAGTTCGCAAGGCAAATTTCCGAAATAATAACTCAAACACAACCATTTCACGCGTTTGCCATCGGAATAAATGCACCATGGGGATCGGGGAAAACCTCATTAATCGAATTAATAGTTGCTAACCTGAAAATCCACGCTGAATCCAAAAAATATCTCTATATAGATTTTTCTCCATGGTATTTTAGTAATCCCGAAATGCTCATAACAAGTTTCTTCTCCCTTTTGGAAGACAAGTTTCGACACAATAAGCATCTCGTATCAGAATTGAAAGCTTATGGAAAGGAAATTACAATGGCAGAAAAATCGCTGTTAAAAACAGAATTTACAAAGTTGCTGTTTGAATCATCACTAACTCTTAAAGAAAGACGCGAAACAATAATTAAGCAAATACAGCAGGAAGGGAAAGTGTTAATCGTATCTATCGATGACTTAGATAGGCTTGACAAAAAGGAGATAGTTGACATATTTAGATTAATACGTCTGGTAGCTGATTTCCCGAACACTTTTTATATTGTTGGCTATGACAGGAACTATATCAATTCAGCTATTGAACAAGAACTTACAAAGTGTAGTCCTGAAAAGTATGCCGATAAAATTTTCAACGTCGAATTTAAAATACCGGAGCTATCTACCGACATCATTAAGGAGCGGACAAAAATGTACCTAGAAAAGCAAATCGAAATTCTTGGGGAGAAAGTCGGAAAAATCGACAAAGTGGAATTGTCAAAATGTTTTGATTATTCAGGGCTTGATAGATTTATAAAAAACGAAAGAAATATCAAGCAGTTTACCAACAATCTCATCATGCGTTACCTCTCGATCAAAGATGAGGTTAATTTCTACTTTTTCTTTCTGCTTGAATTGATAAACTATAAAGATGCAAACCTGCTGAGCAGCCTCTATTATAGTCGAGAATCAATTCTGAAGAAGTATAGGGATTTAGAAACAGGCAAATCCGAATCTGATCCGATTGATTTCCCCACCATTATAGGAAGGCCAATTCAATCGGAAATTAAAGATGTTCTTGATGAACTATTTCAAAAAAGCAGCTATCTGAAAAGATACTCAATTTCGAATGATCTCTATTTCGTCAGATACTTCAGTTTGAGCCTTCTTGAGAGCGATTTTTCAACTGCTGAATTTGAGGATGCCCTGAATCAACCACCCGATATTCTGAAGAGACGTCTAGTCGAGTATAACACTATAAACTCCCCTTTGCTTACTGAAAAATTACACTCAAAGTTCAACAGAGTGACCATTAGTGATAAACATGAGCTGTCCAAACTGATTGACTCCCTACTATTTCTTTACAATGAGGTATATCACTCAAAGAACTCAAAAGCATTGCAGGAAGGGTTAAATGCTAATAATCTAGGAAAATTCATTTTCGATCTCATACTTTGGGCGAATCAAAGTTTATCTTTTTTGGAAGAGCGGATATTAGCATCTACTGTTACCGACTTCGCCGCCTTTAGCTATCTCTTTGGTGTTGAGAATATTCGAGTATTTGAATCTTCAGGAGATATCGCTAGAAGAGGTGAGTTTTTTTACTTCTTCAGAGAAATGCAACTAAAATTTTTAAGATTGGAGATTGAACGATCGAACAACCAATCGAATGACAGAATTATAAATCAACTGCAAAGGTTAAGGAGTTTTGCATCTTTTGACAAAAATGATCCACGAGGTAACGAATATATAAAGTGGTTTTGGGATCATGTCCTAGTTGGCTATTCTAAATTTCTTGCGGCTAATGCAGATGCCATAATAACTTATATCAAAGGGCTTGCCATCGAAAACGGCGCCTTTGATTTAAATCGATCCAAAGAGCTTGTCAACAGCATTTTTGTCGATATAGAATCTTATCAAGACGTTTACATTCAAAATGGGTTGGAGAAGATGGTCGATTTTTATCTAGGATTTGATGTTATTAAAATCATTCCCTTTGATTTCACAGATCAGACACCTCCAGATGCCAATCACCCTGATTGTAACGACGCAACACTTCCCGACATTTTTGAGCTGAAGAAGGGCCTTTTTTTTCAGATTACTTTAGAACCAATTAACACGCCTTACTGGCGATTTGGCTTTCGATTGTCAAGAAATAGCGAATTCCCTCCTGTCATACAATCCAGGCATATAGATGACTACCCTTATATTCACCTTACAAAGGGACAAATTGATATAGAAGGAAATGGGACAGATGATTCACCTCCAACACTCGATTTAGGTGTTTATTCCGGAACCACACAAGAATACGTTGATAGATTATTACACAACTATCAAAACAACAAGATAATTTTATATTTCTACTATAACAACGAAACGATTTCAATAAAAGTCTCTGATGGATCTTCCTCTATGGCTTCAGCCAAGCCAATCACCTTATTTAATGACTACAAATACTTGAGAATCTCCGCGTGGTCTGACAGGCGGAAATTCATTATCTCAACACGAATAAAAGTTCTACAGCAAATTAACCCAGCCCTATCTTTTTAACCATTTTTCGACTTGCCCTAATATACTAGATACGTCTTGATGAGGATAAAATCTCTTCATAAAATCTTGGAATCTATGCCTAGTTGTAGAATCCTCCCAATCCATAATAGTGAAGATCTTTAGGTTTGGCCTCAGTGGTGTTTCGAGACATTGATGCAATGGGTAATAGGGCGGCGAAAAGAGAAAAGAATGCTCTATCAGCCGTTGGTATAGGTCAGGTTTCAATGCCCTTTTAAGGTCCAGCACAACATCGTACAAGGTAACTTCCCGGTAGCTGAGGGCAAAGACATCACCCAGGTAGGGCATTCCTTCATCATCAAAGAAAAGGCGCAGATAGTTCAAGAAACCTTCCTCCATCTCATCCAGTAGATCCCGGCCATAGTAGTCATATTCCTTTTTGAATAGTTCCAAAGAAAAATCTTCCGGGTGCCGGTCGATAACAAATTCTATCAGTTTTTCTTCCCGCTCAATAATCTTATCGAGATGTGGAGGAAATATTTCTCCTGAAACCCGAATACCATATTTCGGCTTCATAAAGAGATCAAAGAGGTTGGAACGATACTCCGTTGTCCGCCGGTCAAAGGTTAATCTTAGATATAATGGATAGACCAGCTTGCCATGAAAAGAGACTTTTTTCAGTCTTTCGTTATGGTACACCTTGTATGTAACCTGGTATGTCTTTTTCTCATCCATTTTGTTCTATTTTAGTCGATTTTGATAAGGTTGCGCTCACAATTTCTTGCCAGTTTATAACTAAACAGCACAAATAAGTACAAAATCGTTCAATGGAGTAAAGTTACGCAGAAAACGCATAAGTTTGGTAAAAATATTTGTTCTACCTAACAATATTTCCTATATTTGTATTGGATGCTCTATACCAGGGCACAATTGTGCAAAAGAAAAACATGTGTAGAATGGAAAAATTGTCACCGGAAAAAGCAGCGGAAATGCTCAGAAGAGGTGGTATGAATGTATCAGTGGCCCAGGCGGTAATTGTCCTGGAATTCCTCCGGAAGTTAGCAGATATCGTAGTCTCTAATTACTTGGATCGTCACTGGTAGATGTGCAAAAGCGAGCATTTCCCATCAAAACGGCCTGGGAATTCCCTACATTTTCAGGCCGTTTTTTCAACTTTTAGTAAATTGAATATAAACCTTTGACATGAAAATAGCAGACTTATATATTCGGGTATCAACCGATGAACAGGCAGACAAAGGCTATTCTCAGCGCAGCCAGGAAGAACTGCTTCGCCGTTATTGCAACATTAATAACGTATCCGTTCGTCAGGTGATCTTTGAAGATCATTCCGCCAAGACTTTTAACCGGCCTCAGTGGAAAAGATACTTACTAGACCTTAAAAGGCACAAGGGCAAGGCAGATCTTGTACTATTTATTAAGTGGGATCGTTTCAGCCGGAATGCCGGGGATGCCTACCAAATGATCAATACCCTCCGCAAATTAGGAGTGGAGCCCCAGGCTATCGAGCAGCCGCTGGACTTATCCGTTCCGGAGAATAAAATGATGTTGGCTTTTTACCTTGCTGCCCCGGAAGTGGAGAACGACCGGCGGGCCTTGAATGTAATAGCCGGGATGCGGCGGGCCAAAAAGGAAGGCCGGTATATGGGTTTGGCACCTATCGGGTATGTCAACAAAACGGATGAAATTGGAAGGAAGTACATTGCACCCGAGGAACCTTTAGCCAGTATTGTCCGATGGTCTTTTGAGCAGGTGGCCGAAGGCACTTTTAATACAGAACAGGTCTATAAGATGGCAAGGGAAAAGGGATTTAAAGGAGCCAAAAGCCTCTTTTGGACTTGCATTACCAACCCAGTCTATTGCGGAAAGATCTTCCTTGAAAAGTATAAAGACGAAGAGGCCCAATTTATAAAGGCCAAGCACGAACCGATTATTTCCGAGGAATTGTATTACAAGGTACAGGACGTTCTTTATGGTAGAAAAAGAAATACCTACCGGTTGAAAGTTGTATCGAATTCCAGCTTGCCTTTACGCGGATTCCTCCTTTGCCCCGAATGCGGCAAGATTTTGACTGGCAGCGCCTCCAAAGGCCGGAACAAGTATTATTCCTATTACCACTGCTTCGATGGGTGTACCTGCCGGTTCAGCGCCGATGCCGTGAACGACTGTTTGATCTATGAGTTGAAGAAATATATCCCCCGCCCGGAGGCAATAGACGTTTATAAAGTCGTCCTCACCGAATCCTGGTACAGCCAAACCGCGCCCCTTCTGAATGATCGGAAGGAACTGTTAGCCCAGGTCGCTCAGGTGGAAGATAAGATTGCCTATATCGAGGAATTGGTATCCTCTAAACAGCTTGCACCTGCCGATTTTCGGGACATGAAATCGAAGTATGCAGAGCAGTTAGAAAGGCATAAAGCCCGGCTTGCGGCTCGGGAAGAGGACCAGGACATGCCCGGCCTGCTGGATGCGGGAATAGATAATCTTCTGAAACTGGACTATATCTACCAGGATGGCGAAATAGAAAAGAAGAGGGAAGTCATTGGTTCGATGTACCCGGAAAAATTGACTTTTGACGGAGAGCGACTTCGAACCACCCGGATCAATGAAGCGGCCCGGATAATATACACGCTGGACAAGGCTTTCAGCGAAAATGAAAAAGGACAAAGCGGGAATATTCCTGCTTTGTCCTCTCAAGTCGGGAAGACAGGATTCGAACCTGCGACCCCCTGGTCCCAAACCAGGTGCGCTACCGGCCTGCGCTACTTCCCGATCCTGGTGCTGTGCTACCCGAGGTGGCGATGAAAAGGACGCCACGGACGATTAGCGGTGGGCAAAAGTACGCTTTTGGCCGGTACCGGGCAAAACAAACTATATCATTGGATCAGGAACAAAAAAGCCTACCGCATCCAAGGAATGCGGTAGGCCGTCTAATGGATAGGCTAATGGCTCTGGATACAGGGACCTGCCCCGGCATTAATATATTCGGTGAGTCAATACGAGGTGTTGAAGGGTATTGCAAAAACCCTTCCTAATAATCCGCACCGGGCAAAGCGACAGGGGCGAATATGCGGCCAAGCTCTTTGCAAAAAGCATTTAGCAGAGCTCCCTTCGACCGATGCGCTTGATAGTCAAATGCCATGGTCGCGCAGTGACCCGACAAAAAATTTTATCCCATTAATGGGAACCCATTAGAGTCATCCATTAACCCTCTTTCATTTTGTTAAGCGCCTTCAGCGCTTTTTCCATATTGATCCCCTTTCCTAATACGGGCTTGAAGAGGTCTCCCTCTTCTCTTACCCTGGCGATGGCATTCTTAATGGTGAAATCGCCGATGGACAACCCCTTCCTGACCTCTTCCCAATGCAGGGGCATGGAAACGGTGGCGCCAGGCTTCGGACGAAGGGAATACACGGTAGCGATCGTTGCCTGAGGTCTGTTCTGCAAAAAGTCCAGATAGATCTTCCCTTTCCGGTCCTTAAGGGCACGCTCGATGCTGGTGAAACGCGGCAGCTCGCGATGGACAAGGGTCACGATCAGTCGGGCAAATTCCTTTGAGTCATCGTAGGTGTATTTGGCGCCCAATGGAATATAAATGTGCAGACCGGTCGACCCCGAAGTTTTGCAGTACCCTGTGATGCCCGCACTTTCCAAGACCTGCCTGGTTACCTGGGCCGTTTCGACGACCTGTTCGAATTTATTTGTGTCCGGATCGAGGTCGATGATGCAAAAATCCGGGTTGTCCGGTGACTGCACGCGACTGCTCCAGGGGTTCATCTCAATGCAACCCAAGGAAGCGATATACAGAAGGCTGGCCTCATCCGTGCAAACCAGGAATTGCTTGTCGCGGTCATCGCCTTCGCTATGATAGGGAAAAGTTGCGATCCAATCAGGAACCTTGCCCGTGACGTCCTTTTGATAGAAGCTTTCCCCGTTTATTCCATTGGGATGGCGATTCAACGACTGGGGACGGTCCTTCATATAAGGCAACATATAGGGGGCCGCCTGGAAATAATAATTAAGCATATCCCGCTTGGTGATCTTTTCCTTAGGCCAGTATATTTTACTTAAATGCGTAAAAGAGAGCAGGTGGCCGCCTACATTCCTCTCCTGCGTTTCATCGCCGGGATTTAGGAAAGTATTTCGCTCCTTGTTCCCGGCCGGGGGAACGATCTGTTTGCCTTTTATCATGTGATCTGCTTTTGCCAGTTTTTCTGCTTTCTTTGGAACTTCTGCGGTTACATCCTCTGGGTCCTTATCCACCCTCATCCCCTCGAAAGACGGATGGCGCATGACTCCATCTGAGGTCATTTCTGTATAGGAAACTTCACAAACCAAACGGGGTTTCATCCATACCGCATTTGCCTGTGGCGGGTCTGGCCGGAAACGGGACGGTTTGTTAACGTCGGGGTCTACCAGAAAGGGGCTGGTCTTGATGATCAAGGGCTTGAACTGGGCCATCATTTCCTTTTGCAATGCGTCTGAAAAACCGGTACCGATCTTGCCGGTATAGTGCAGCTTTCCATCCTTATATACGCCGACCAGTAAGGAGCTGAAAGACTTACTGCTGCCTTCATTCTTTGTAAAACCGCCGATTACCACCTCCTGGCGGTTCGCCACCTTGATCTTTAACCATTCCTTAGAACGCGCCCCCGGCGCGTACACCGAATCCGCGCGTTTGGCCAGGATTCCCTCCAGTCCCATTTTCCGGGCAGCCTCGAAAAATTCAGTCCCCGTCGTCTCGAAGGCCTGGCTGATCTCGAGGCCGGGGCCGGAAGGCATCATAGCCAGAAGTTCTTTCCTTCTGTCTGTCAGGGGAAGGTCCATCATAGAGTGACCATTCAGCCATAACAGGTCGAAAATGTAGTACCTTAATTCACCGTCTGCCTCGCTGCGCCAGTTTTGCAAGTCCCCAAAATTGGAAATTCCCTTCTCGTTAACAACGACGATCTCGCCGTCCACAATGGCATTCAATTCAAGCCCGGCGAGCGCATCGCGAACGGGATAGAATTTTTCATTGAAAGACTTGTCGTTCCGGGATCGCAATTCCACCTTTTTTCCATTGAGAAAGGCCAGACAGCGATAGCCATCCCACTTGACCTCATACAACCAACCCGGTTCGTCAAAGGGCTTATCCACCAGAGTGGCGAGCATGGGTTCGAGATGTTTAGGCATGGCCATGCGCTTTCCGCCTGACGGCGACGTCGCCGCCTTGACCGGTGCGTCCTTGGCCGGGGCCTTTTTGGCTGGTGCTTTTTTGGCTGATGCTTTTGCTTTCCGATCACTGTTCCATATCCGGCTCTTGACCGAATTCGCCACCTGCTCGATGGTCTTGCCGGAGATGACCGATTTATCTTTTTTGGTAACGTCGGCGTCATTGGCGTATTTGTCCTTTGCCTTAAAGATCAGCCAGGAATTCTCGCCCTGGTAAGAGGACTTAACCATGTGAAATTCTCCTTTCAGCTTCTTGCCATGCAGGATAAAGGTAAGTTTGCCTTTCTTCACACCCTGCAGGAGGGCCCGCTCCTGATCGCGTTTGGTGGCGTAGCTTCCTTCCGCCGGCTCATATTCCCCTTCGTCCCAGACGATCACTGTACCCCCACCGTATTGGCCCTTTGGAATGATCCCCTCGAAGCTCCGATAGTCATACGGATGGTCTTCGACCATCATGGCCAATCGCTTGATTGAAGGATCCATCGAAGGCCCCTTGGGAATCGCCCAGCTTTTCAAGACGCCTTCCATTTCAAGCCTGAAATCATAATGCAGGTGAGAAGCGGCATGCTTCTGCACGACAAATCGCAAAGCTTTGGCGGATGCTTTCCCGCCCTTTGGCTCCGGTGTTTGCGAAAAGGTCCTTTTTTTCTTATAGACTTCAAGACTCATAAAGGCTTGTTGTACAAAAAATCATGCCTTGGCGGTCGTTCCCGGAGTTATTTATACCTTATTTTATACACCAAAATGATCATCGCGAACAGGAGTGTCACTCCATTTGCTAGATACACAGGCACATTATCCGTGAACAGGCCATATAACAACCAAAGCAAAGTGCCAAAAGTAAATAGTGCGTACATAGAGAGGGATATGCTGGCCGTATCCCTGGTGCGGATCGTCTTTATCGCCTGAGGCAAGAACGACAACGTGGTACTGCAGGCCGCCGCAAGGCCGATCAGGGTAATAATATTCAACAAACTTGATTTTTTTACAAGCTACGACAATTCCGCTTTTCTACCATTATTTGGCGGGCTCCCGGGTCTTGAACATAAGGTAACTGTTATTCGAAAAACAGGGAGACAGTTCGTCCTTATGCATATAGACCGTATCCAACGGGATCTGGTCATTCAGGATATCCGGATATTTGTAGTAAACCATGTACTTCAGCCCTTTGTTCAGATAAAGTTCCCGGGTGGGCGTGAAGATCGAATTCCGCCCCGTATACAACAGGATGACCCTGGGTTTCCAGAATTCGATTCGATCCGCCGGGGAAGTGTTCTTTTCAATATACCGGAACAACTCCTGGCAATCCGGTTCGTAGGGTCCCTTCATGATCCGCGAGGTCCTGTAATTAACATAGGCTCCCGCAACGATGGACTTGAGCGACAAGAGCACCAGGAATATCCCCAGACAGAGATAAGCGTACGGTCCGCGTGCCCGGCTTATCTTCATGGACAGGTAATGCGCCCCTTTCAAAAAAAAGAAAACAAACAAGGGCACGATCGGCATGGCATATCGCAACCCCTGATAAAATGGAGTGATCAGAAAGAGGCAAATACATATCAGCGGGAAAACGAGAAGCAGAATATTCTCCTTCCTGATGCTGCCGGCGAATCCGATCAAGGCCAGGCAAATGGCGAATCCAGAGAATATGCCCGAAAAATGCGCTATCAGGGAAGTACTGTCGAATAGTTCATTCCATACTTTTAAATAATACACAACATTATTTCCAATCGTCTTCAAGATAAAGAGCAGACTGAAATTATACTGCTCGGCATAGGCCGTGGAGCTGATCGGTATCAACCATGATAAAACAAGAGCGAGCGCGAAAAAGGTAATATACGGCAAGATCAGTTTTATCAATACGGCTGGTCTTAACGCTTTCCTGCCATAGACGAAAAGCTGTAAAATTAAAAGTACCGGCAAGAGCACGATCGATTGGTTCCTCATGGAGAAACTGACAAATACGGAGAAGCCAATCAGGAAATGCGACAACAGTTCGTTAAGAATGATCTTTTGTCCCTGAATGACCTCCCGCATCAGATATAAGCTCAAATAGGTAAAGCAAAGGTTTGGATAGTCTGCCAGCAGATTTTCCTTGAATTCCCAGAAATAGGGGCTCGAGCTAAGCAGTAGCAAGGTCATCAGGGCCATCGTCCTGTCCTTCCTGAGGAGTAAGAAAATGAATAGCAACGAAAGAATGAAGAAGAGGTAAGTGTATAGTTTCAAAAGGTTCAGATGAAAGTCCAGCAAATGTATAAAAGGAGAAAGGAGCATTGGATATCCCCAGGGGTAATTTAAGATATTATCCATCTGCGTCATGTTGACCTTCAGATCAGCGAAATTCCCTTTGGACAAGACTTGCGCCTGCTTGAGATAGCCGGCAAAATCATCGCCCCAATTATGACCATTTTGAAAAGACAACAGGTTAATGACTATTGAAACAAATAAAAGCACTAAGAGTATCCTGAAAATGAGCCCTTTTTTCGGAGCCATACAATTGGAGATTAGCTAGTTTAACGCTTGCGGAAATGCGCGCAATTCACAATGTAAGATTTAATGGATTAATATCAAGGATGGGCGGAAAACCGGGCATAAAAATTGAGTATGCTCCTTTAGCTCCTTCCTTTTCAATTCAACAAAAATCGTAAAACACTTCTTTATGAAATGGAGATTATTGCCTGTATCGGCCTTGCTATGCCTTAGCACATCCATGCAGACAATGGGTCAGGAACCAGGCAAATTGAATGCCTTCGCATACCAGGAAGGTAACAATTCCTTTACCAGCAACGTGATGCTCAACGAGATAAGTCCCCGCGCCTTCAGGCATTTCAAGCGCAATTACCCAATGGTCATCCGGGAGCAATGGGCGAAAAGCAGAGCGGGCTTTTCGGTGTCGTTTTCAGATCCTGATTCGACGTGCTTTATGATCCACTATGATGCGAAAGGGAGGTATCAGAATACCCTGATGTATTACCGTCGGATGCATATGCCCATCTATATCGGAAGGGTCGTTAAATATCTATATGAGGACTATGACGTATCCTTCGTAGCCGGAATGAATGACGGTATCCGAACGACCTTCGACGTTGCCCTGGTCAAAAAGAAAATGGTCAAGACGGTCGAGATCTCCGGCGAAGGGGAGGTCACGATGATCAATCAATATGAGAATGAAGTGAATGCAAAATGATCAGGTGAATGTCGGCGAAGTGGCCGATGTCGCGCTAATGAAGGTGATTGTTTTCCCGTTTTATCCAGGCGGGATGACCTGCCTTTGCTTGTGCAAGCGCCGCCTTAGAGGCGAAAAAGGAAAGGAAACAAAGACCGGCCAGAAGATTTGCACTTTTCATATCGTCATGAATTTTTGGCGCGATTTGCAGATTTCCTGCCGATAAACAGTCCCAGGATCAGTGAAC
Source organism: Bacteroidota bacterium (assembly GCA_030706735.1). Classification (GTDB taxonomy): domain Bacteria; phylum Bacteroidota; class Bacteroidia; order Chitinophagales; family Chitinophagaceae; genus Puia. The sequence goes on from JAUZNZ010000006.1 coordinate 174,405, forward strand.
CTATGGTGCCGGCCACGGTCTGGCCCACAAGGGCCATTAATACCTGTGACGACGTGCTGAATTCCCGCCTGACCTTGTCCAGTTCGGCACCGATCGCTTCAGGGCGCACATGCGCGGCGATCATGATGCCGGTGCTGACTGCCTGTCCATAACCGATCTGCCCGGCGTGCCTGCGCCCGGCGTCCCGCATGCCCAAAACAATTCCCAACAAGAGGATAATTATGCTCAGCAGTCCGGAATAAGCCCTGATCCGGGTCGCAGGAATACCCAGGTGCATGGCGCTGTCCAGGGACCCAAGGCCTTGTTTTGGCTGGGAACCGGGTGGACGGCTAATTGGGGGCGCCCGATAAACCACCCCAGGCCCAAAAAAGAGAGCGCAATGATGGCTGCATACAGGTCGATCCGGACGAACCTGAATACAACCGGGATGTTAATCCATTGAAAGAGGAGAATGGCCAGCGACGTCAGCGCGGCGACTTTAATAAGAGGAAGGTATTTTTTCAAGTTTGAACTATGGATTATGTGAAAGATAAGATAAAAATCAACGAGGGTACAAGGGATCTTCCGTGCGTGCAGAGGGGGTTTAGATTTTAATTAACAGAGGCCGGTAAACGATCACATCCCGATCGCGTTAGAATTAGCGTAAAACAAACAATAAAAACAATAGCCATGAAAATGAAAGGTAAAGCATTACTTCTCGGTGTTTGTGCATTCATCGGGGGGTACTTACTATTCGCCAATGGGAACAAGCCCGTGAACAGCATTCTGGACACGGCGCATGCACCCATCATTAAGACTGCCTACAGCTCGTCCGCCGTTCAGCCGATCGACTTTGAAAAAGCCGCTTCGGCCGCTGTTCCGTCCGTCGTTCACATAAAGACAACGACAAAATATAAGCAGACCTCCAGGGGAGATGATCCCCGGTTGCAGCAAGATCCATTCGGTGGAATGTTCGGCGGCGACTTGTTCAGGCGCTTTTTTGGGGAGGGGGATGGAAAATCTTTTCAGATGCCGGATCAACGCGCCTCCGGATCGGGTATCATCATCAGCTCGGACGGATATATCGTTACGAATAACCATGTTGTCAATGGAGCGACCGAGATCAGCGTCACCTTGAATAACCGAAGGAATTACAAGGCAAGGGTCATTGGAACAGATCCGAATACAGATCTGGCGCTGATCAAGATAGATGCCAGAGATCTGCCTGTCATGTCGGTTGGAAATTCGGACGACGTGAAACTGGGTCAATGGGTATTGGCGATCGGGTATCCTTTGAAC
>JAUZNZ010000060.1 GCA_030706735.1 Bacteroidota bacterium
CGCCAACTTCTCTTTTGAATTGGGAACCTCTTTAGGCATGATCCTATATGTTCCATCGGGAAATTGATCGATTCGCCATAATTGTTCGGGGGAACCGGTAAAGGCCGGAACCGTTGTTACTTCCCCTTCCGCTGTTGCCGCCAATGCCCGGTCTGTTCCTGCAATGACTATTTTATAATACGGCCCGCCGGGATATCCTCCAGCATCGGGAACCGATGTAATATTCCATTTCTGATGGGGACGAAGCATGTAATCTCCCAGCCGTACATCGATGTTTCCCGTTGGCCAGGTCTTCAGTACATCGGTCAATTCCTGCGATGGAACGGGCTTTACCGGTTCATCGTTGTTCCGGTTAAATCCCCGCATTCCACCCGGCATTCGAACAAAATCAACCACCAATTCCAACGCATATCCCCTTCTCTCCGATTCAATCTCATAAACCCCTTCCTTGAAATTATCTCCGGCGACAGGCCATCCATTTTTCCAGAGCAGCGGGCGGATCCCCAGTACACTGCGACCGCTTTGATCCAGATCCGCTTCATAATGGCAGGACATTTTTTGAATCCCATCTTCAAGAACCATGCGTCCAAAATGTCCGGGTCCTGTGACCCTTCCGCCCGCTGCGACCACCATCTTACCCCCTCCCTGCAACATGTCCCTTCCCATATTGTCGAGGTAAGGACCGGTTATTTTTCTGGAGCGGCCCACTACAATATTATATGTTGAATTTGCGCCGTCACAGCAGGTTCCGTGTGTTCCGAGCAGGTAATACCACCCGTCCTGAAACATCAAATCAGTAGCTTCACAATCTATGGCTATATTCACCGGCTTGTTGCCTTCTATCCGTTTCCCTGTTTTTGGATCCAGTTCTACAAGGCGGATGAACCCAAAATAGGTGCCGTAGGATAACCATAATCGCCCGGTGGTCGGATCAAGAAGGAGACCGGGATCGATTGCGTCATTGTCCTCGATCCCATTGGACGAAGCAACCACGACGGCTTCTGAAAATTTAAAATCGGGCGATTTCGGATCAAGCGTATTATTCCACATGGTGAGTATCCTTCCATTGTGTCCGCCTCCCAGGCCACCACCGGTTGCGCCATAGGCTATGAGATAGCGATTACCAATTTTGAGCACGTCCGGTGCGGCTCCTCCACCAGGTCTTTCCGCACCACGGTTCCAAGTCCAACCATCTTCGGATATCAGTCCGCCTCCCCCGGTGCCGAATGTGTAGTACTTTCCGTCACATTCGGTGATCGTTGATGGATCATGTATGAATGGCTTCCCGATCTGGGCCATCACAGTTTCATCTGACCCTATTGAAAACAGGCCGATTACGGCCATTATTCTAAATATACATTTCATAACTATCTCTAATTTCAATTAGTACTTATCGTAATATCCCTGACCGGCTTTCCTTTTTCATCCAGGAATCGAAGGCAGAAATCACTCATTCCAGGACCATTGATCACTGCTCCCCGGATCATATTCTTTCCCTTGTTAAGTGTAAGGCGGGTAGAGACCCCGTCATCCATCACCATGCGCCGATCACCCGAAAGCAATACGGCCTCCTTTTCATTCAGCCACCACATCGACGCCGAATTTGACCCTACCGCCATTCTCACATTTTTCATTTCGCGCGGACTGTTGACAATAGTTACTGCCCAAAACAACACTCCATAGGTCTGTTTATTTAATCCATAGGCAAAACGAAACAGTTTAACATTGAACATGCTGCTCTCCAACGCGTGCCATGCCAGTTCCTGCTCTCCCACTTTCACCTTTTCACCATCCTTGGGAATAACGGTAGACTGGTTTGGGAAATATTCGGTTGCAAATGCCGCTCTCAGGTAGCTATCTGTAAAAACAGTATTGCTGCGGTTCGGTTTGCTGATTGGTTCCAGGAGTAACCAACGCTGAATAAATCCTTCCGGATCAGGTGTCTTTTTTGATGTTGTCGCCCGGGCAAAATAGGGTGCGATACTTCGTGCCGTATCACTTTGGGCGACACCATTCATTTTGCCAAAAATTACCAGGCCCAGCACCGGCAACAATACTTTGGATATAAAATTCATGGTTGACCTTTACAGTGTTTAAGATTTTTGTAAATCTATTGCATGGCCCGGTAAAAATCAAAAATACCTGTCAAAGCGACAGGAAAAATGTAAATTGAATCCATGAAGTATGTTTTCATTCTATTGCTGGTCGCCGGTTGGCCGTGGTCTTCTTCCCTGCGTGCACAAACGGCCGGCAGGAGCCGGTTAATCGTGCTGACCGACATTGAAGCGGATGCGGACGATCAGGAATCCATGGTCCGGCTGATGCTGTATACCAGTGAGATTGACATCGAGGGTTTGATTGCCACGACGTCTGTACATCAGAAGAATAGGGTGTATCCGCAGAGCATCCGGGATGTGATCATCGCGTACGGAAAAGTGCGGGCAAATCTGTTGTTGCATGAGGCCGGGTATCCCACCCCGACGCAGTTGTTGTCTGTCGTCAAAAGCGGATTGCCCATCTATGGGATGAACGGAGTGGGCGAGGGCAAGGACTCGCAGGGGTCGGACTGGATCCTATCGGCCCTGAAAAAGAATGATCCCCGGCCCCTCTGGGTGTCAACCTGGGGCGGCGTCAATACGCTGGCCCAGGCGCTGTACCGGATCCGGCAGAAAGAGACCCCTGCGGAAGCCGCGCGATTGCTGTCCAAATTGAGGATCTATACGATCTCGGATCAGGATGACAGCGGAGCGTGGATCAGGAGTCATTTCCCTTCCCTGTTCTATATCGTCACCCCGGGTGGATATGGGCGGGCCACCTGGACGGGGATCAATAGTTTCATCCCCGGAATCGACAACGGCACGATCAGCAATAAATGGCTGAGGGAACACATCCAGCAGAATCATGGTCCGCTTGGAGCCATCTATCCCGATGTGGCCTATGGGATGGAAGGGGACACCCCGTCATGGCTTTCACTGATCCCAAACGGGCTAAATGTTCCCGAGCACCCTGACTGGGGTGGCTGGGGAGGCCGGTATGAACTCTATCTTCCCGACACGTCGGTTTTTGATCAGCATGGATTTACGGGCGGCGTACCCACCTTGCCCGAGACAAGACCCATCTGGACAAATGCCACAGACACCTGGTACCCGGAAATACCGGGAGACTATGGCAGGGAGATGCACCGGGATACGATCCGCCACTCTGACAATAAGGTGACGGTCTGGAGGTGGCGGGATGATTTTCAGAATGACTTCGCCGCCCGCATGTCCTGGACCACGTTGCCCTATCAAAAGGCGAACCATCCTCCGGTGCCCGTACTTGGAAATGCCGCAGAATTCACGGTGAAATCGGGCAGTACCTTCTTACTGAGTGCAAAAGGAAGTTGGGACCCGGACGGTGATAACCTGAGTTATCTGTGGATACCTTATCCCGAGGCCGGTTCTTTCAAAAACATTTCCGTGCATCTCAACGTGGCCGAGAATATGCAACTGGTTCCGGCGTCGGCGCCATTGGTGGACTCGCCGGCCACCGTGCAAGTGATCCTTCGGGTGACAGACAAAGGAACACCCGCGCTAAGCAGGTATAAACGAGTGATTGTGCATGTGGCGCCATGACCGCTGTTTTGGCTTAGATTATTTTATACTTTTTGCCTGCGATTACTTTAAAAACATAAACATTTTTTTCAACCTGCCTGGCAGGTATATTTTTTCCGCCTGATACTATTTTTACCGCTCTTTTGGTTCTTAAACGGCAAGTTTGCGTTATTCGGGAGATGAGCGTTGCATGCCGTAATTGTTGTTTGTTCCATTGTATATCAACAGTATAACCACCACGCCCCCTTAACCCTGTAATACTCCCCTTTTGCCATTCAGCGGGGAGGGCAGGCAGTAACGAAATCTCTCCGGAGTGGCTTTGCATCAACATTTCAGCAATACCGGCGGTAATGCCTTGTATGCCCTGATTGCCTTCAAAGGATGGAGTGATCCTGCTATCTTCGGCACGAGGATGTATGCTCACATCGGTAAGCATAGGAATCAGGATCTTATAAGCCGCTTCCGGTTCTTCCAGCCGCGCGTGCTGATTGATCTTCCAGGCACCCGACCAACCCCTATTGATATCTCCCCTGCGTCGTAATACAACCTTAACGGCTTTTGCCAATTCGGGAGTTTTACGTAATGTAATAGCATCATCAGGATACGAGGCAAACAAATGGGATATATGGCGATGACCCGTATCATTTTCTTTAACATCCTCCATCCATTCCTGCAACTGTCCGAATTTTCCAATTTTCAGCGGCTGTAATCTTTTATACACGCTATCCAGTTCACCACACAGATCATGATCTTTACCCAATATTTTTGCGGCCGCCATGGTGTGGCCAAACAGATTTCTTAACAATTCATTGTCCATTGTTGACCCCATGGTAACTGCGCCTATTTTTCCATCATCCGTTAAAAAATTGTTTTCCGGGCTTGTAGATGGACAAGTTACCAGGTAGCCAGTAGCAGGATCCGTTATTAAGTAGTCCAAAAAGAACTCAGATGCGCCTACTAATAAAGGATAGATCCTTTCGAGATATTTTTTATCAGGATCGTATTGAAAATGGTCATAAAGCTGCTGCATTAACCAGGCGCCCCCCATGGGCCATAGGGTTGCTTCCCGGTTACGATCGGTCGGCGCGGTGTTAAACCATACATCCGTACCGTGATGAGCCACCCAACCGCGGCAATTATAAAGTTCCGCGGCAGTGCGCCTTCCCGCTTGCGCCAACTGCTCAGTAAACAACAATAGCGATTGGTTGAGGGGTGCAAGATTTGTGCTTTCAACCGGCCAGTAACACTCTTCTAAATTAATATTCATTGTCCATCTGCCTTGCCATCGTCCTTCCATATTATTAAGCCACATATTGTGGTTATTAAATGCCAATGTTCCCTCGCGGGCGCCGGCCAACATTAAATACCGTCCATATTGAAAATATTGAGCAATGTAGAGCGGATCCGCTTCGCCGGCTTCGATCTTTTTCATACGCCCGGAAGTATTAAACATTCCGGCAGCGCCACCACCAAGATCCAGCTTACAACCTGCAAAAAGCGGCATATAATCACTTAGATGCCTTTGTTTTAACTCATTGTAATTATAAGTCGCGGCTTGCGCAATGTATTTATCACATCGTGCCTTTTCATCTGCCGAAACATCATTCCAGCTTTTCCAGCTGGTAGCGCCTGCCAATAGCAATGTTACCGTGTTAGCCTTATCAATTTTTATCATATCGCCTGTTCTTCCTTCTGCCTTACCGTAAGTCACCGTGCCGCCATCAACCAGCGATCTTAAGCGGGCCGACCATTTTAGCGCCGCCGGAACCGGAGTAGCCGTATACCCGTCACCTGCCAGCCCGGTGTTCGTGCCATTCATAACCAGGTCGCCATTTATTACTTTCGTTTGAGCTGAAGGCTGCAAACTGCTCAATCCCGTTCTTAAGTTAATACTACCGGGCCTATCGGCTGTAATATGGATAACTATAACCTGATCCGGGTAACTGGCAAAAATCTCCCGCTTAAAGTTAACGCCGTTTTGCTTATAGGTAATTGTTACCGTGGCGCTATCCATACTCAATTTTCTTTTGTAATTCGCAACCGCATTGCGTTGATCATCGTTAAAAGAAATATTGAGTGTGCCCATGGGTTGGTAGTGCTGCACATTGGTGGGCATACTATTCAATTGCATGGCTTCCTCATTGGCTTCAACGTAATTCCTTTCAAGGATCAATTTCCTTACTTTTGCCAAAATTTGAGGACCGTTCAAATTGTTAGGATCATAGGGACCGCCAGACCATAGCGTTTCATCGTTGAAAACAATATCTTCCTCTCCGGTTTTCCCACCTATCATAGCAGCAAACCGCCCGGTTGCAATAGGCAGACCCTCCCAATATTTTGTAGCAGGTTTATCATACCACCAACACATTTCATAGTCGTTAGACTTTCTATGCTGGGCATGAGAAAATGTCGCGTAAGGGATAAAAAGCCATATCAAAAAAAACCTTTTCATCGTTTTCAGGCTGAAGATCTACATAGCCATCAGGTTGCGATCCAGGTTAATGGTACTACCGGGTTTAATGGGAAACTTCGCTGTTTTGTCAAGATAACGTACCTTAAAAACATTTCCATTGGTGCTATGGATCTGCGCGGATTGCAGCTTGCCGTCTTTCCATCGCATGCTTACCTCATATCCACCACGCGCGCGCAAACCCGAGACAGACCCGTTCTGCCAATCAGCAGATAAGGCAGGTAATAAACTTATCTCGTCATCATGGCTCTGTATCAAAGATTCAGCAATAGCGGCTGTAAAACCAAAATTGGCGTCAGACTGATTTGACCTTTTGTTATGCAGATTTGGGCCTAAATAGGTGTTGCTGAACAATTTATTTATTACTTCCGCAACCTTATCGCCACGCTCCAAACGTGACCATACCGCTATATCCCATGACATGGGAAAGCCGCCAGGGGCCGGATGTGCATCCATCCATTTGCGAATAGCTTCCGCCAGTTGAGGGTCACGGTGCAGCCTGATAGAACGGCCCGGATAAAACGTAAAGAGCGGCGATACGTTATGCCCCGCGGGGGCTTGTGTCCAGTCCTTTATCCATTCCTGCAGATAACCCGAACTGCCTATTTGGTAGGGCGGCAATTTTGCGAGGTCCGTCTCCAGTTCTTTCCGAAAATCCTCATCGATCCCCAATTCCTTACCGGCTGCTATACAATGCGGAAACAACTCACGGATAATACCAATATCCATCGTTGGCGACGGGGATAGGAACGACAATTTTCCGCTGCTATCATAATAACCATGCTCTGGCGACATGGAAAAGGGGGTAACCAGCCAGCCATGTTTAGGGTCAACAACCATTAATTCGTGCAGGAATTGGGCCGCGCCACGCATTATTGGGTAATATTTCCTCAAAAAACTCCTGTCGCGCGTAAATGCGTAGTGTTCCCAAAGGTCCTGGCATAGCCATGCGCCGCCCATCGGCCACATACCAAACCGGGCTGCATCTACAGGTGCTGTGCCGAGCCACAGATCGCTATTATGATGTGCTACCCAACCGCCATGGTTGTAGTATTTCCTGGCCGTCTCGGTCCCGCTAATGGAAAGGTCCGTCAGGAGGTCAAATAGTGGTTGATGGCATTCCGACAGATTACAAACTTCGGCAGGCCAGTAATTCATTTCTAAATTAATGTTGATGGTATACTTGCTGCCCCAATTCGGGTAGACTTCCTCATCCCATATTCCCTGAAGATTCGCGGGCTGTCCGCCTGCCCGGCTGCTTGATGCCAGCAGATAACGACCAAACTGAAACGTTAATGCCTCTAAATTCGGATCTGAGCCAGCGGAATGTGAGGTATCCACACTTGCCAGCGCCGCATAGTCTTTGTCAGGCGACCTCCTCATTGCGGCGAGGCGTTCGTCTGTCGGCCTGCTGTTTAAGGAATTGTCGCCGACATTCAAATGCACTCTGCCCATCAAACTGCTAAAATCCGTTATATGTCTTTGGCGTAGTGAGGCATAACTTTTGGCGGATACAGCATCTAATATTTTGGCGCATTTGGCGGCAGGATCGCCATCGATGTTCTTATAATTTACATAACTGGTCGCTATTGTAACTATAAAGGTGACTTCATTTGCTCCATTAATATTAAGGGTTGAATCAGTAGCGGTAGTTTTTCCGCCGTCTGCCCGTGCTTGCAATGCCGATTGAAAATGCATACCTGGACCTGTAACTGAAGCAATAAGCCAATTTTTCTTATTTCCGGGTTTCCATGTTCCATCCATTATCAATTTGACGGGGGTTACAGTTATCTTATCGACATACGGGCCGCTAAATTTTGCCCCAACTGAAATACTGCCTGGCTTATTTGCCGTTACATGTACTACCATCACGTGGTCAGGATATGACATAAATACTTCACGTGAAAAGGTTACCTTGCCGACACGGTATTTTATTTTTACGATCCCGGTTTCCATGTCAAGCTCACGGCGATAATCTTCCACCTTATCCATTCCATCGAACAATAAGGACAGATCACCAATAGGCTGATACGCTTGCTGCGCCGCGGGAATGCCAAGGAAATGCGCATCGACCATTTTTTCGGCATCCTGAAATTTTTCGTCAACAATGAGCTGGCGGATTTGCGCGAGATAATTGATCGCGTTTGAGTCATTATAATCATGCGGGCGGCCCGACCAAAACGTGGATTCGTTTAATGCGATACGTTCCTGTGCGGTACCGCCAAACACCATTGCACCCATATAGCCATTACCAATAGGCAAGGCCTCCAGCCACTTTTCAGCAGGCTTACGGTACCAGATCACCATGCTATCTTCCGCCGCGTTCAACGATGATTGCGACCAGCACATGCCGGATAAAGAAATGCTGAAAAATGCTGTGGTAATGAGCCTTGATAGCCAGATTGCCTGTAGTTTGTCCATAATTGGTTATCTATTTTCCTCCCTTTACATGAAGAAATAAGGAAGCCGCCAATGGCTTAGAAGGTCTGCAGGTTGATGTTTGGCAATGGTTAGATCGGAGACCGAATATACGGATATTCTGAAAGCCAAGCAGGGACGGGGGAAAAAGAAAAAGGCGCATTTTGACGGGAATCATGCTCATCCCTGACGCGAATCAGCACATTTAGCTTCCGCCTGTCAATACTTTTGACAAAGCCTTTATTAAACATAAAATTTTAAATGTATGAAAAAAATAACATTTATGTTTCTGGCAGAAGCAATGATGTTCGGTTTTGCGATCCCTGCTTTTGCACAGCAAACATTACCGGAAGTTACCGTGACCGCCACCAATTACAAATATCTCAAGGTAGTAGGCGGTAAGGAAGTGGCCATACCGGTTGAACGGATGCAACGTGCGGCGGCGGCTTACAATATCAAGAGCTCGGAGTATTATGAAGAGGATTTTGACTCTTACTTCATTTCGTTTTACCTGCCCGAGGGAGAGCTTTTAGCTGCATATGACAAGAACGGAAAACTCCTGAGCACGGCCGAAAAATATACTAATGTGAAAATGCCGGCTGCCGTTTCGAAGGCGATCGTCACCAGGTTCCCCAATTGGATGATCACCAAGAACGTTTACCTCGTGAAATATTTCGACAAAACGGGAAATGCTTCGAAACAGTACAAAGTGCTGTTGGAAAACGGGGACCAACGGTTGAGGGTAAAACTCAATGAGAACGGCGATTTTCTATAACGGATAGTGTGTATACGCCGAATGCAACGGCCCGCCGGCTACCGCCGGGGGGCCGTTCGGGTTTCTTTTGCCCGAAAACAATCCGCCGTGGACTCTTCTGGAATCAACCCAGAAGGGCCAGCTTTTGCGCGTGGCTCTATTCAGCCCTTAAAGATTTTACGGGGTTAGCGAGAGCCGCGCGGATGGTCTGTATACTGACCGTCAACAGGGCAATGGCGAGGGCAACGGCGCCGGCCACGAGGAAGATCCACCAGCTGATCCCGGTACGATAGGCAAAGGTCTCGAGCCATTTGTTCATGCCCCACCACGTGACGGGGAAGGCGATGAGTGCGGCGATCCCGACAAGCATCGTGAAGTCTTTGCTCAGGAGGCCGACGATACCGCTGACGCGGGCGCCGAGGACCTTGCGGATCCCTATCTCCTTGGTGCGTTGTTCGGCAGCATAGGTAACGAGGCCGAAGAGGCCGAGGCAGGCGATGAGGATGGCGAAGACGGCGAAGGTGATGAAGATCCGGCCGGTCTGCTGCTCGGCGTGATACAATTTATCAAAGTCGTTATCCATGAAGCTGTAGCTGAAGGGTACTCCCGGCTTAACGGTATGGAACAACCTTTCCACCTGCCCGACCAGGCTGAAGACATCATTCGTATGGAAGTGGATGGCCATGCTGTTCCAGATAGGGTGGTCGGCCACCATGATAAGGGGGTGAATCTTATCATGCATGGAGTTATAATTGAAATCCTTTACTACGCCGATGACATGATACGTGATTATCTTAAACAGATCATCATGATTGTAGAGGATCAGACTGAGCGGGTCCTTCACGCCGAGCGTCGCTACGGCGGCTTCATTGAGGACGATGGCGGTGGAGTCGGTAGGAAATTGCGCGAGGTCGAAGTTGCGGCCTTTGACGATCTGCATGCCAAGGGTGGGAACATAATGGTCGTCGACCCTCAGCGTGGTCATGAGGGTCGCCTTTTGGGCGTCGAGGGTGGCATCTGGGAACCAGCCTTCCTGCCAGTACTGGCCGCCACCGACGGTGGGGAAGTCGCCGGTAACGGTTGCATCGGTGACCCCGGCAAGGGTCAGCAGGTTCTTGCGAAGATTGGTCGTACCGTCCCGGCCCAGCGACCAGGTATCATGGATGACGAGTACCTGATCCCGATTGAAGCCGACCTCTTTATTTCGAATATAGTGCAACTGACGATAGATGACGAGAGTGCTGACGATCAGGCCAATAGAAATGAAAAATTGAAAGACCACCAGGCTGCTTCGGAGCCAGCTGCTCTTGAAGCCTGCGGCCATCCTTCCTTTCAATACGTGGATCGGCTGAAAGGAGGAAAGGTAGAACGCGGGGTAGCTGCCGGCGAGACAGCCGACCACCAACACCAGCAGGATGAGGATGGGCAGGAACCGGCCGCTGAAGAGCACGTCTGGATGCAGCGATTTGCCAGCAAGCTGATTGAACATCGGTATCAGCAGGACAGCGATGCCAAGGGCGAGGACGAGCGAGAAAAGGCTCAGCAGGATGGACTCGGTGAGGAACTGGAGGATAAGGTGTCCTTTTGTCGATCCGGCGACCTTGCGGATGCCCACTTCCCTGGCGCGGTTGGCGCTGCGGGCGGTGCTGAGGTTCATGAAATTGACGCAGGCGATCAGGAGGATGAGCACGGCGATGACGGAGAAGATGTATACATATTGGATATTGCTGTTGGGTTCCAGCTCACCGGATTTATTGGAATGGAGGTGCACGTCGGTAAGGGGAAAGATGGGGCACCGGAAATGATTACCCGCTTTCTCGAGGTCGGCGCCCGAAGTGTGGAACATTTGCCGGAGGGCCGGGCCGATATTGAAGTTGACGACTTCGTTTACATCCTTCTGGACCTCGGCTCGCGTGGTGCCGGGTTGGGCAAGGATATAGGTATAATAGGCATTGCTTACCCAGTTGTTGTCGCTGGGGTCGTTAAAGTTCCAGTATTCGAACATCGGGCGAATAAAGCTGAAATGGAACTGAGACTGTTCCGGCATGTCCCGGATGACCCCGGTGATCTTGAGGGGTGAATTGTCATTACCTACCTCCAGCGTGCGGCCGACGACATCGGTACTGTTGAAATACCGGCGTGCGGCGCTTTCATCGATCACGATGGAATGAGGGTTGTTGAGGGCGGTATTGGGGTCGCCGGCGATCATCGGCAGGGTGAACACCTTGAAGATCGTCGAGTCGGCGAAGATGAAATGATGTTCGAGGATATGGTCGTTACCCTTCCTCACCAACTCATCGTGCGGGTTGCGGAACCGGACCATTTGCTGGATCTTCGGATAGGAGGCGACGAGAGCGGGGCCCATAAATTTGGAAGTGGTGGTAGCATCGTACTGGGTGTTATTTAAGTAGATATCCTCATCGATCCGATAGATGCGGTCGGCGTTGGTGTTGTAGCGATCGTAACTGAGCTCATCGGTGACGTACAGGACGATCAACAGACAGACACCAAGACCGGCAGCGAGGCCGATGATATTGAGGGCGGTAAAGCCCTTGCTTTTTCTGAGGCTACGGAAGGCTGCTTTGAGATAGTTGCGGAACATGGGTTGGTCGGTTTAATAACGAGAAAGGCGGCCAAATGAACCAGGATGATCCCAAAAGAATGCCGAGTTTATAAAGTCATGAAGACCATTCCTTTATGAAGGCTCGCGAGAGACAATGATGTACGGTTTCGATACAGCAATCGTGCAGAAACGAGCATCGGTTGGGGGTACCGAAGCGGATCTTAAAGCAAACCAATATTCCTACCTCCAGAGTGAAAAATCAGTATCTTTACAAAGTTATGTCCAATTTTTGTGATTTTTCACACATAATCTGGACATAAAGTGTGATGTTATGGAGATAAAAAGAACCATATTAAAGAAATTGACTGCCTGGAAGCAAGCACCTGCCCGGAAACCGCTCCTATTGCAGGGCGCCAGACAGGTGGGCAAGACCTGGCTGCTAACGCATTTCGGTGCTTCAGAATTTGATAGTGTAGCCTATTTTAACTTCGAGGAACAGCCAGACCTTAAGCAGTTTTTTGAAAATACAAAAGATGTACCCCGAATTGTACAAAATCTATCTCTTGTACATGGACAACCCATACTACCGCAAAAAACACTTATCATATTCGATGAAATTCAGGAATGCAATGATGCGCTGAATACCTTAAAATACTTTTGCGAAAATGCTCCGGAATATGCGGTAGCAAGTGCTGGATCTCTACTCGGAGTTGCAATGTCCCGCGGAAATTCATTTCCGGTGGGAAAAGTAGATTTTCTGCATTTAAATCCCGTCTGTTTTTCGGAATTCTTATCCGCTGCAGACACAAAATTACTTGACTTTTTAGAAAGAATTGATCGAATTGAGCCACTGCCAGATATTTTCTTTCATCAATTGGTTGAAAAATTGAAAATGTACTTCATCTGCGGTGGAATGCCTGAAGCTGTGGTTGCCCTATTGGAAAAGCAGGATGTGGAAAGAACACAGCAGGTGCTGCAAAATATAGTCAATGCTTATGCCCTTGATTTTTCAAAGCATGTTAAAAATAAAGAAATCCCCAAACTTAACTATCTGTGGTCTTCTATTCCCTCTCAATTGGCGAGGGACAATAAAAAGTTCCTTTATCAAGCTATAAAGCAGGGCGCCCGCTCCCGTGAATATGAAGACGCCCTGATCTGGCTTTCACATGCAGGTCTGGTGCACCGTATTTTTCGTATCTCTAAACCCGGTTTGCCGCTCTCCGCTTATGACGACCTCTCCGCGTTTAAACTTTATCTTATTGATGTGGGGTTGCTGCGTAGGCTTTCTTTTTTGGATCCTATTGCGATAAGAGAAGGGAACCGGCTATTTTTGGAGTTTAGGGGTGCATTGAGCGAAAACTTTATTTTACAGCATCTAATTGCCAATTTTGAAGGCACTCCTCGGTATTGGACCTCTGGCAGCCAGGCAGAGGTAGACTTTTTAATCCAGGTGAAGAATGACATTATTCCTATAGAAGTCAAATCAGACGAAAACACCCGTAGTAAAAGCCTTAGCGTTTATACTGGCCTCTATCAACCACCTGTTAGAATCAGGTTTTCATTAAGAAATCTGAAGAAGGATGATGGCTTACTCAATATTCCGCTATTCATGGTTGATTATACTGAGAAATTACTGAATCTTTCATACTGAAGCTGCTAACAGACGGGTTTTTTCCATAAAAAGGGGGCACTTTTTCAAGTGCCCTTTGGTGACCCGGATTGGACACTTTTCGAACCGGTTTCCAGACGGCCGCTTTGTCAAACATTTGTCAGCGACGGGTTCTTTTGTCAGGATTGAATAACTTCCAATTTCCTTCGGAGACGACTTCTATGAGGTTGTCAATAACTTTAACGGCAGTTTGATCGTCGAGGGCATATGTCGGTACAGGCAGCTTAGATGCCCATATTTCTGCGTTTATCAAGGAGTGGTCTGGGAAGCGCTCGTGATCCAGATGTGAAAAGACAGCAAAATCAACCAGCGCCAATCCGCTATCATCGCCGGCAGGCAAATTAATGCCGCCGTAGGTTTGCTCACCAAAGTTGGGAGCAACCACCATACTCCCTGCGCTTACGCCTATGTATACAGTTCTGCGTAGCAACGACGGCAAGAGGTCCGCCAGTTTAGATTGCCGCATCCAATAACTTAAATAAAGAGGATCGCCGCCGCCAACGAGAAGGGCATCGACCCCTTGCACCACAGGAACCCAAAGCTCTTCCTTGATACTGGGGAGCGCTGTGAGCTCCAACACGCCCAACGACTTCCATCCCAATTCGCATAAGGGGGAGGCGGCTACTCCATGTATCAGCCGATAGCTTCCGGCAGTACCACCCGGCAAGCCATATATCGCTGTGGGAATACACAGGGCGGTGGACTCTGCAATTGGTTTTCCCAAGAGGTCAACGAGTGCATTGCGGATGCTTGTATTGCTAATGCCAGCCGAAGTGAGAAGAAGCTTCATAAATTATTAAGATAACGATAAATTTATTGGACCCGGAAGATAAAATTGATTCAAAAAAATAAAATAGAAGTAGCAAACCTTCCACTTTTTGAAGAATTAGAACGGTTAAGTAATATGCACCGAAGCAGGTCAGTACATGGTAAGGTAACGAATCAAATACTTTCGGAATTATTCGTTGGGATACTCGCCGAAAATCAGATTTCGAAGATTGGGGGGGTATGGGCCTCTTTTGTTGCACAAGGAGTATTTAAAATTGGCAAAGACTACCCATTTCAATTCATCAGAGATGACGGAACTTTCAAGGCCAATGAATGTTTAGTCGACCTTCCAGGATTCAAACCCATAAGGGCATACTAATTAATTATTTATGAGTTTGGTGCAATTGACCTCAGACTGTATCGAACCAATAAACCCGCTGCCAAAGCGGGTTTCAAAGAGTGTGCGTAAAGTGGTGACCCGGATTGGATTCAAACCAATGACCTGCTGCTTAGAAGGCAGCTGCTCTATTCAGCTGAGCTACCGGGTCGAAACGGGGGCAAAGGTAAAAAATTCGGGGCAGGGGGCCAAAAGGGGGTCAGGGCGGGGAAAAGGGTGGTCGGGGCGGGGAAAGGGGTGGTAAGCGGCTTGTATCTTATCAGGGGTTTCATTACATTGTTCCTTAATAATTCCCCGCTATTTTGAGACTCCCTGTCCGCCCTTTTCTGCCAGTCTTATGCTGCATCGCTATTCTTTCTTCCGCAGTAGCCTTCGCGCAGCCCATGCCAGACACGATCCACGTCGCGGGCAAGGTGCTGATCAGGAATCACGGCCTTTTTATGTACGATTCCCTGGAATGGCAGGCTATGCAATGGCAAAGGCAAGAGCGCCGTCAGATCAAATCACCGGCGCCAGGGAGTCTTATGCTGAAAGCCGCACGGCCTTTGACTCTTTCGCAAACCCACCCTCATCCCCTAAACAACTGTGGTGTGACCGCCAGCTTTACCCCTGGAAATGATTCGGTCGTTACGACAATGACCGCGCCTGTCACGTTTACGAGCACCAGCACCGGCGCCACCACGTTCACCTGGTCGGAGGTGGGGATACCGATCTCAAATGGCAATAGCTTCACGTGGGGAGAGAACCAGCCCGGTCTTTACGACATTATGCTGGTGGCGCAGAATGGCGCCTGCACCGATACCGCGATTGCCTATTATCTGATCAAAGGCGTGCAGTCCCCCGACAGGAGGAATATCCAGGCTTACTACGGTACCACTCAGGATGAATTTACCAATGACCTTGCTGCCGTTCCGTCGGGAGGCTATATCCTCGGCGGCCATGGCTACACGTATCTCCGGTCTATTGCCGACGACGGAATTCCGAAGGGTATGCTGATCAAGACGTCCGAATCGGGCTGTGTCGAATGGTCCAAAAAGATCTATTCAGCCTTCTCGGGCTCGCTATACAAAGTGCTGGCTTTGCAGAACGGCGGCTATGCCATTAGTGGAACCAATGACAGCATCACCTATGTCATGCAGCTCGATGCCCGCGGCAACCCGGTATGGACCAAACGATATTATCTCGCTGGCGGCCCTTTCCATGCGCAGTGGATGGCGGAGACGGCTGGCGGGGGTCTGGTGCTGGCAGGCGGTGCGGCAAATGGCGGGCTCGGCGTGGTCCGGATCGATGCGTCGGGGAATATGCGTTGGGGTAAGAACTATGCGTTTGCCAGTACGCTGGGCACCTGGTATTATGTCGGCGACGTCATGGCGCAGGGACCGGATATATACTTCACCGCAACGGTATTAACCAATGTGATGGCCGGGGCAAATACGAATACTTTCGCCCATGGGATCCTGATCGATATCAACGATGCGGACGGAAAGACGCGCTGGACGAATGAATACAAAATGAATGGCGACTATCTCAGCCCCAGGGATATTCACCCTTATGGCGGGGGGCTGCTGTTGAATTCGGTAGGCACCTCGGGTGTAACGAACTACAATAATACGTTGAATTTCCTCGACCTGAACGGGAATCCAGTCTGGTCCACCACACTCTATACGCCGGGTCTGACCTATAGCATCGGCTGGTCGAAGGTGCTCCCATTGCCTAACGGAGATATGTATATGTTCAACAGCGGCACCGAGACGCTGAATCTTCAGCCGGGGTATGCCTATCACAGCGTTTTTATGCGTCTGGACGCAAGCCAGAACCCGATCTGGGCGGAATCGTATGGCCATTATGGGGGCGGAAGGTTTTATTTTCCTGTGGTTGGTCAGAATGGGGTGATAGCCGCGGCAGGGGACGAGATCGGCCAGGTGGTCCCGGTATGGCGTTCCTTCTCCGATAAACAGGTTTTCAAGACGATCGATGATAGGGCAGGCGACTGGCCCTCCCATCTATGTAACTTTTTTGGTGTCACCGTCAGCACGGCACCCGAAACCGTCACAGCGCAGCCGTTCTCCTGGATCTCGGATGCCGCAAGTCCTGCCGTCGTGGCCGACACGGTTTTGAGCACGTATGACATCTATGCGCAGGTGCGCTATGAATGTCCCGAATTCGTGGACTCCTGCAGCTACCTCAAGCTCACCGGCACCAGCTCGATCTGCGATCTTTCCGGCGGAACTACCTACCGCGCGCATCGAAACGGCGCCTGCGGCGAACCTGTCCAATGGGACCTTCCCCCGAATGTCAGCCTGCTTGGCCAGACGGATACTACCGTCACATTGAAATTCTCGTCTTTCGGCACCTACCGGATCGCTGCGACACTACCTTTTGCCTGTTCGCCGATCAAGGACACGCTGTTTGTCGTTGCTGCGTCGCGATCTCATCCATTGACATTGGGCCATGATACGACCCTCTGCCAGAACACGTCATTCGTCCTCCATGCGGGTACAGGGTTCCTGCGCTATTCGTGGCAGGACGGAAGCGTCGATTCGGTATACTATGTTACGATGCCCGGCACCTATACCGTACAGGTCGCGGATAGCTGCTACAATATCCTGACCGCTTCGGTAGTCGTAAAACCATACGCGGATACGGTGGTAAATGCCGGTGGTTCCCGCGTCAAGTGCAATGCCGACACGATTCAGATCGCGGCTCCTGCCGGCTATCTCAGCTACAGCTGGTCGCCGAATTACCAAATCAG
>JAUZNZ010000061.1 GCA_030706735.1 Bacteroidota bacterium
GCGAGAGCGAAGAACAAGGGACGTCGTATGGCTGGATGACTTGACATGGCTGGATGATTAGGTGATGAATGATTTATGGTGAACGAATGGTCGTGCACGCGCAAGCTAGAGGGGCATTCTGAAGAAATCCTGTAGGTGCGGCGGGGGGCGGGCACGGCTGGATGGTATGGGGGACGCTCAGCTGACCCGCTTTCCGTGCAGCAGCATGTCGACGGCCTGATCCAGGGAACCGGCGCGGGTGATCTCGCCGGAATTGACGAAAAATATCTCGTCCGCACTTTCGATGGTATTGAGCCGGTGCGCGATGATCACGCGGGTGGTGGTATCGGGCAGTCCCTTCAAAATGGTCTCGAGCAGCTGCTCGGTGACGGTATCGATATTGGCCGTCGCCTCGTCGAGGATCAGCAGGTCGGGATTGCGAAGAACGGCGCGCATGAAGGCGATGAGCTGCTTCTGACCCAGGCTGATGCCATCGCCGCCGGAGACGACCTGGGTATCGAGCCCTTTGTCGAAGCGGGCCAGCAGTGTCTCGAGGTTGGCGTCATGGATCACGGCGGCGAGCTGTTCGTTCGAATAATTGCTGTACTGTTCATTCCCGTACAGAATATTTTCCCGAATGGTGCCGCTGAAGAGGAAGGGTTCCTGGAGAATGAAGCCGATCTTTTTGGTCCTTTCCGCCGGCACATAGGACCGGATGTCCCTGCCGTCCAGGAAAACCGTGCCCGAGGTCGGATCATAGAGGCGCGCGATGATCGATGCGGTCGTCGTCTTTCCGCCTCCGGTCGGTCCCACCAGCGCGTAGGTTTTTCCGCGGTCGAGCACGAAACTGTTGTTGTGCAGCACTTCCTTGCCATCGGGATAATGGAAGGATACGTTGCGGAATTCGAGCAGGTGTGCGGCGGAGCCATTGGATGCCGCGCGGCCGGCCGCGGGGGCGGGTATGTTGGCCGGGGCAAGGGCGGCGGGTTTGGCGGGGTGCGGGCCGGCCGGTGGAAGGGCGGATAAGGCAGGCAGGGTTTCCAGGTCGGACTGCATCGAGAGGATACCCGAGATGCGGTCCCATCCCGCCAGCGCCACCTGGAAGTTGGCCCAGAGTGCCGCGAGTTGCTGGAGCGGGCTGTAGAAGTTGTTGATATAGGATAGGAAGCTGACCAGCAGACCGATGGTAAAAAAGCCCTTTGCGATCAGGAAGATGCCGAATGCCAGGACGACGAGCTGGCCGGCATTGGAAAGAAGGCCATACACCGGCGTGAACAGGTTGTTTGCCAGACCGGCGCTGACTGCCGTAGCATAGTTCGTTTTATTGGCCTCGTCGAAACGTTTACGGAAATAATCCCGGCGGTTAAAGGCGATGATCACCTTGAAATTGTTCAGGCTTTCCTGTATCTCCGCACTCATGCCCCCGACACTCTTCAGGTTGGCGGCATTCTTTCTCTTCACCCAGGGAGAGACCCCTTTGGTGAAAACCCAGAGGACGGCTGCGGGTATCATGGCCGCGATGCCCAGGCGAAGGTTGATGGCCAGCAGGAAGATGCCCGCCCCGGTCATGATGGCGATGCTGCCGATGAATTGCATCAGCGACTGCGAAAAGAACTGGTTCAGCCGGTCGGTGTCGTTATTGACGCGGGAGATCAGGTCGCCGGCCTTGTTCTGGTTGAAGAATGCGACGGGAAGCTCCTGTAGTTTATTGAAGATCGCATTGCGCAAGGTGAACAGGATCCGCTGACCATAACCGCCCATCAGGGTCGTCTGGAAATAGCGTGTAGCGAAGGCCAGGCCGTAGATACCCAGCAGGATGGCGCCATTGCGAAGTACGCCGTCGAAATCCCTGTGCGTGATGTAATGGTCGATCGTGAGGCCGATGATCAGGGGACTGAGCAAATTGAGCACCGAGTTGACCACGATATTGAGGAAGGCGAGGATCAGCTTGGGCCGGTCACCCGACATCAGGGCCAGCAGGCTTTTCAGCGAGGCCCAGGTGGAAGGCTTTTTGGGCGCGCTGGCCGCTATGGCGTTAAGATTGTAATTCCGGGCTTGTGGATTCATAATGACTGGTGCTGCGTTGTGAATTATAGATCTGTACGTATTCCGGGCTGGATCCCATCAACTCCTCATGTTTTCCCGTGGCGAGCATTTCGCCCTCCATGAGAAGCATGATCTGGTCGTACTCACGGATGGAGGAGATCTTCTGGGTGACGGAAAGCAGGGTGATGCCGGGATAGTTTCGCTTGACGTTTTCGAGGATCTTCTCTTCCGTCTGGCTGTCGACGCGGGAAGTGAAGTCGTCGAGCAATAAGATCCGGGGATTGAGCGCCAGGGCCCGGGCCAGCATGATGCGCTGCTTTTGTCCGCCGGAAAGACTGCTGCCGCGTTCCGAGACGATGGTATTGAGCCCTTCGGGCAGTCCGTCGATAAAATCCCTTAGCTCGGCGGTGCGGATGGCCAGATCGAGGGATTCGTCGGTTACCGTATCACTGAAGGCGATGTTCTCGCGAATGCTCATATTAAAGATGATGCTGTCCTGGAATACGAAGCCGACCTGACGGTGGAAATCTTCTTTATTGTATTCTTCGATGGCGTGTCCGTCAAATTCGATGGCGCCGGTCGTCGGTTTGGTCAGGGCCGTCAGCAGGTAGAGCAATTGCGTCTTGCCTGCGGCGGTGGGCCCGATGATGGCGGTTTTCGAGGAGGGGGTAAGGGTGAAGGAGAGGTTGCGGAGGGCGGGTTTCCCGGAATAATCCACCGAAACGTCCTTCAGTTCTATACGGCCCGTCAGACGCGACGTAAGCGTTCCGGTATCGCGCGTATCCGGGGCTTCGAGCAACATGGTCACGCGGTTATAGGAGGCCGTTGCCGCCGCGATGACATTGCTCATGAATCCGATCACGAGGATGGGGAAGATGAGCATGGCGAGGTAACTCATAAAAGCCTGAAAGGTTCCGAGGGTCATGCTGCCGGAGATCACGAAATGTCCGCCAAGTACCAGGATCCCGAGAGAGGCCAGGCTGGCCGACAAGACGATGACCGGTATCAGGGTGGCAAAGAGTTTCACGATCGTGATGCCCAGGTTCAGGGCCTTGCCATTCGCCTCCAGGAACTTATTGTATTCAGAAGTCTGGGAATTTACAACGCGTATGAGGGCCGCGCCAAGGATGCTCTCGTTAATGACCTTGTTCAGCCAGTCGATGATCTCGCGGCTGGTCTTGAACAGTGCGCGCACTTTGCGCAGCACGAGATAGAAGGTGATCCCGATGACCGGAATGATGGCCAGTACGATCAGGGCCAGCCGCCAGTTCATCGACAGAAGGAGGATGGACGCGCCGATGATGATGACCAGGGATGATGCGATAGATACCACCGCCTGGGAAACGAACATTTTAATCGAATCGCAATCCGAAGTCAGGTTGGTGAGCAGCTTCGAAGGGTTAGCCTGCTGAATAAAGGCGTGTGTTTGCCGGGATATTTTGTCGGAAAGACGGGCGCGCAGGTCACGGGCCACTCGTTCCGAAGCATAAGTCTGTACGATGCTCTGCAGGTAAGTGAACAAGAATATGCCCAGGGCGGCCAGGGTAAACTGGAGGATGATCGACGAGGGCAACCGGTGCAGTGCCGCATAGCCGTCGATGGCCTTCCGGATGATCTGGGGGAGCAGCAAATTGATGCCGTTGCTAAGGAGCGCCAGCAGGAGCAGTAAAAAAAGCAGGGCCCGGTATGGTTTCAGCAGCGACAGCATGCCGGGCGGCTTTGGTGGTTTTTGTCCCTTCGTCTTGTCCATATATATTTGCGTGGGGCAAAAATAAGGAAGAATGGGGAGGCGTGAAGGTTAATTCGTTGGATGGAATATTCGGAACGGTGAAGAATGGAAAATGGCCGGTAAAAAACAGAATATGCGAAAACTTTTCATTTGTTTATTTGTCATGCAGGGTATCGCACAGGCTTGGGGGCAGGTCCGGCAAATGCCGGCGTATCCGTTGATCACACATGATACCTACTTCAGCGTTTGGTCCTTCCAGGATGAGCTGAACGACTCGGTGACGCGTCATTGGACCGGCAAACCGCAATCCCTGCTGGGATTGATCCGGGTGGACAGCACCTGCTATCGATTTATGGGCAGTGAAGAGGATACCGGGGGCGAACAAGCCAGACTGTTGCCAGCCGAACAGCAATGGGTAAATGTCAGCGCGACGCAGACCAGGTATCAGTTTGCCTGCGGGGGAATCGACCTGACCCTGACCTTTACCTCGCCGCTGATATTGGACGATCTTAGCCTTCTGTCGAGGCCTGTCACCTATATAACATTCAAAGTGCGCGCCAATGACGGCGCCAAACATGAGGTCCGGCTTTACTTCGGTGTTTCCGGAAACCTGGCTTGTAACACGCCGTCCCAGGAATTGACGATGCAAAAAGGCAAGACAGCCCGCCTTACTTATAGCCTCAGCTATCTGAAAGCGGGCACGAAGGAGCAACCCGTCCTGGCGAAAAAGGGCGACGACCTGCGCATCGATTGGGGATACCTGTATGTAGCTACGAATGAAGGCGGACATGACTGGTTGGCGAACCAGAATTTTTCCACGCAGCGGCAAGCGATCCGCGAGTTCAATACCAAAATTGGAAAGATCCTGCCAGGCGACTCCGATAGCAGCGACCCGCACGGCATCGATCGTGTTCCGGCGCAACAGCTGTTCATGAATACTTTTTTCACGCCGATGCTGGTTGGAGATGACCCCGTGGAAAGAGTGGCCATGGTAGCCTATGACGAAGAGTACGCCGTACAATTCTTCCATCATGATCTGAAGCCATGGTGGAAGGACGGGTCGAAAGGAGACATGCGAGCTATGCTTCAGGCAGCCATCGAAAGCTACGCGAAGGTGATGGATCGCTGTGAAGTGTTCGATAAGACCCTATATACGAACGCAGAAGCGGCCGGAGGAGAGCACTATGCCGAGTTGTGCATCGCCGCCTACCGGCAAAGCATTGCCGCGCATGCGCTGGTGAAGAGCCCGGGAGGGGAGATCCTGTTCCTGTCCAAGGAGAATTTCAGCAATGGGTCGATCAATACGGTCGACGTGACGTATCCCTCCGCGCCTTTGTACCTGCTGTATAATCCGCGTCTGCTCGAGGGCATGCTGAACGGGATCTTTTATTACCGTGAGAGCGGACGTTGGAAGAAGCCCTTCGCCGCGCATGACCTGGGAACCTATCCGCTGGCGAATGGACAGACCTATGGCGAAGATATGCCTGTGGAGGAATGCGGGAACATGATCATCCTGACGGCGGCCATTGCCAGGGCGGAAAACAACGCGGACTATGCCAGGAAGCATTGGGCGACGCTGACGGCCTGGGCGCAATACCTGGAAGTGAATGGCTTCGATCCGGCAAACCAGTTGTGTACCGACGATTTCGCGGGGCATCTGGCGAGGAATGCCAATCTGTCCATCAAGGCGATCGTGGCACTCGGTTGTTATGGACAGCTGGCGGGATCGCTCGGCAAGACGGAAACGGCGCGGAAATATGAAGCCCTGGCCAGGGAACTGGCCGCGAAATGGATGACGATGGCCGATGCCGGTGACCACTATGCGCTGACCTTCGATAATAAGGATACCTGGAGCCAGAAGTACAACCTGGTCTGGGACAAGCTGCTGGGGCTGCATCTCTTTCCCGGGGAAGTGTATGCGAAGGAGATCGCTTTTTATTTGGGCAAGCAAAACGCATTCGGGTTGCCCCTGGACAGCCGCGAGACGTACACCAAGTCGGACTGGATCATGTGGACGGCCGTGCTGGCGTCGAAGCAGGCGGATTTCGAGGCGCTGACCGATCCGCTCTTTAAATATCTCCATGAAACGCCTACGCGCGTGCCGCTAAGCGACTGGCACCAGACGACGACCGGAGTCAAAGTGGCCTTTCAGGCACGCAGCGTCGTAGGCGGCTATTTTATCAAGCTCCTGGAGGCAAAATGGAAGGCGAAATAAGGCGGTTTTCCGTTTTTTTATGCGTTGATCCAGTGCCACATACGCGATAGGTCAAAAATGGCGTCCTCAACCCTTGCAAATGGCCGTTTTTTTGAGTATATTACTATTAATGATGATGTATTTATATCGTTCATTTCAAATCAGCCTTATGAAAAAGAACATTCATCACCCCGTGCACATGGGCAATGCTACCAAGACGATAGTATTTGCCATTGCCTTCCTGACCGTGGTCATGGTACTTAGTTATCTGTATTGGTTCGGTTAAGCTGACCAGTTAAACTAACCACAAGACACGCGCGTCGCAACCGGACGGAGTCCGGTTTTCTGCAAGCCTTAGACATATGACTGTGCCTAAGGCTTTTTTTATGTGGGTTCCCCAGACAGCATTGTATGGCGGGGCGGAAAATGGCCGAGCCGCCACAAGGAAAAAGATTTTTCGTAACCAAAAGGTTGCTTATATTTGTAACCGAACGGTTACAAATGATGTTTTATGCGAAGAGATGTATTCCAGGCGATCGCGGATCCGACCCGAAGGGAGATCATCGACCTGTTGTCGCGTCAATCCCTGAATCTGAATGCCATCGCCGGACATTTCGAGATCAGCCGTCCGGCGGTGTCCAAGCATATCCGGATATTAAAGGAATGCGGATTGCTGCTGGTGCGGCGGGAGGGTAGAGAGCGCCATTGCCGGGCCGACCTGACGCAGCTCAGGCAGGTCTCCGAATGGACGGAGCAATACCAGGCCTTCTGGTCGAAGAAACTGGATGCGCTGGGGGAGTTTCTGGAGAAAGAGAGGCAGACGGCAAAGAGCAAGAAATCAAAAAGCAAAAAATAATGACCATGAATACAGCGCCTTTTGTCATCGAGCGCACCTATGATGCGCCGGCTACTGCCGTCTGGCAGGCTTTGACGGACAACAACAAAATGAAGGAATGGTATTTCCAGCTCGAGGACTTCAAGCCCGTGCTGGGATTCGAATTCAGCTTTGTCGGCGGTTCACCAGAAAAGCAATACGTCCATCTGTGCCGGATCACGGAAGTGATACCCGGTAAGAAGCTGGCCTATAGCTGGCAGTACAAGGATTATCCGGGCGAATCGGAAGTCTCCTTTGAATTGTTCCCTGAAGGCGACAAGACCAGGTTGAAGCTCACGCATGCCGGACTGCATACCTTTCCGCAGGACAACAAAGACTTTGCACGCGGCAGCTTCGAGAAGGGATGGACGCATATCACGGGGACGAGCCTGGCGAATTACCTGGAGAAGGAGAAGGTCTGAGGAGGCTGCGGAAAAAATTAACATACATAAGTTTGCAATATATAGGACTCCTATGTATATTTGAGGAATGAGACCCTCAAATCTATCAATATGACCTATTCCCCGGAATTATTAAAAGGTACGCTCAAGACGATCGTCCTGAAGCTGCTTGCGGATAACAAGAAAATGTACGGGTACGAGATCACCCAACGCGTCAAGGAGCTGACGCTGGACAAGATCCAGATCACGGAGGGATCGTTATATCCCACATTGCACGCGCTCGAATATGAGAAACTGGTGACGACCGAGACGGAATATATCGGCAAACGGGTTCGCAAGTATTATACCCTAAGCGCGGCCGGCAGGGCGAAGACCAAGGAGAAGGTCGTCGAGATGACCGACTTCATGCGGACGATGATGGTCCTGCTGGATATCCAACCCAAATTGAGTTGAATGTACACCCTCAGCGACGAACAGATCGATTTTATCCTGGACGATATCCGGGCACGGGGCGTTCGCCGGGAAGACCTGCAGTTCAGCTTGCTGGACCATGTCTGTATCATCATGGAACAGCATATGCAGGAGGGGTACGACTTTGAAAAAACGTATCAAACCGTGATCCGCAGCTTTTACCGCCGGGAGTTGCGGGAGATCGAGGAAAAAACGGACTATTTGTTAAACGCCAAAAAATACATCATGAAAAAAGCGTTGTTACTGAGCGGCGGACTGTCCGCGGCCTGCTTCCTATCCTTTTCATTCAGCAAGATCGTCCATTCGTCGCTTACCGATTTCCTTTTATTTCTTGCTTTCATCTCGTTCATCTTCCTGTTCCTGCCTCTTGTCATCCTCGTCAAATTCAACGAGACGACGCTGAAGCGTGAGCGCTTTATCCTCGTGAGCGGCTGGATCGCGGGGGCCTGCTTCTTCGTGTGCATGATGCTGAAATTTCTCGTCGCGAGCTGGCCGGCCTTTTTGGGGAAGGACCGGCCCAACCTGGACATGGTCTGGCTGGTGCTTTGGCTGATCGGGCTGGGAGTCGGATTGTTCGCCTTTACGCCTGCCTATTTCCTTTCCGGGATCCGCAAGCCGGAGACCCGCAGCACGACGATCGCAATCTCCATCCTGCTGGTGGCCTTTATCGGGACGCAGTTCTGGTTGACGAACCTGCGGCCGCTGCGGCATTCAAAATTTTCCACGGTACGGGTTGAACCCGTTCACCCTCCCGTTCAAACGGCGGGTGTTGCTCTTGTGAATGTGGAGCATGATCGCGTCCATGACTAGCAGGAAGGCTCCCTGCGTGATGATGCTGATCCCATAACCTGCAAGCTGATCGGCCGAGTTTGGCGACCCGGCAAAATGGCTCCGGCTATTGAGTATGATCCCGCCGCCGATATATACGAAATCGAGCGCGAAGTTGATGGCATAGATCTTTTCCAGCTTATGTTGTTCGTGCAAGTTGTCTTCGTAGCTGTAATGCCGGAGGGGTATCCTTGCCGCGTTCCAGTAACCGAGGGCGGCGATCCCCAGGTTGGCGACATTCCAGTACGCATTCATGTGCCAGAACGCTCGTGCCTGACCCTGCGTCTGACCGGCCATGATCAAGCCGCTTGCGATATTGGCCGTGGCCCAGCTACCGAGGGTCCCCATCGCCGTTTTGGTAATATGGATGCGCGACGCGGCGAAACTGTCGTGGAAGGCGGCGAGACTGTCGTGTGAGGCGCCAAGATCGTCGTTAATGCGGACGTCGCGTTGAGCCATGGCGGCGCCGGATGGGATGAAGCCGGATGCGATGAGGACGATGAAAAAAATCAGGGGACGCATGGTCTGGGAGTCAGCTTTTCCAATATTCGAATTTCCGCCCGGTAAAGATGGACTTGGGGATCATGGCATGCACCCCGAGGGTTTTGTCGACGGCTTGCGTGACTTCGAAATTGACGCCCGTACTGCATATGGAGAGGGCTTCATTAAAAGAGTAGCCCAACTCCTCCTTTAGAAAATTGCAGGCCTCCATCGAGGCGTTCCGCATGGCCTTGTTGAGGTCCGGGTCGAGGCCGAAGGCGATAAAATGGGTGGGCGTCTCTGCCCGCACTTGTTTAATGGTCTTTCCTTTGTGCACGATAAACTTTGCGGTGAGCGTCATCGAGGCTTCGATCGCCACGCCGCTGATCTCTCCATTGCCCTGTGCGGCATGGCTGTCTCCCGCGGTGAACAGGCAGCCTTTGACTGAAACCGGCAGATAGAGCGTGGCGCCTTTGACGAGGTCCTTGCAGTCGAGGTTGCCGCCATAGAACCCCGGCGGGATCGAGCTGATGCGTCCTGTTTCCGCGGGCGGCGAGGCCGCCATGACGCCAAAAAAGGGGTGCATGGGTATTTCGATCCCGGGCTTGAAAGAGGCCGTTTGCTTTTTCAGATCATAGCGATAGACGAAGGTTTCCGCCTGGGTGACGGCATCGGGGAGGTCGCCGCCCTTCGGCCAAACCGCATTTACGCCGTAGCTGCTGCGCGGGCTGACGTCCAGGATGCGCACCTCCAGGGTATCGCCGCTGTCCGCGCCTTCGATATAGATCGGTCCGGTGAGCATGTGCCCCGTGAGGCCGGACGGTTCGGGCTTCACTCTTTGTATGATATCGAGCATGTCCTGCGCCTGCTCGTCGATGGGCAGTTTATTACTGGTGAAAAAGGCGGTCGGATCTTTGCGGCTGATCCCGGCCATATTGACGGCCTGGATGCTCACTACGTCGCCATCTTTAACGGTAGCGATGGGCGGCACGTCTGCTCCGTAATATCCCCAGACCATGTTTTCGGGCGTGCTGCGGATGAGATGATCGGGCTTGATGGAGGGCGGAGCGAATGGCGGGGTTAGAGCCAGGGGATGTGCCGGAGCCAGGGGCTGGGTGGCGGAATGAGCAAGCTGGGGAAGGGCCAGGAATGCCAGGCTGCCTTTCACGGCATCGGCGAGAAAACGCCGGCGGGAGTCAGCGGCAGCGGGTGCAGTCTTTTTCATTGTTTAACCATTAAGTGGCTCCGAAGATAATTCAATATTGATACACGCGAACGGCCCACGGCTCCAATTTCATCGACTTCCCGGTACCGATCTCCATGGCTGTTCCCGTAAATACCTCATGCCAGATCCCATGCAGGCTGATAGGGATCAGATAATTTGCGTCGCTGGCGGATAGGTTGAGGATCACCAGCACCCGCTTGCCGCCGCCTTCGCGGAGATAACTGTAGACGGAGGCATTGGTTCCTGACGAGAGCTTTCGAAATGAAGCATTAGAGGCGAGAGCGGGATTATTCGCGCGCAGGTTGAGTAAATGGGAATAGAATTCTGCCCGTTCGAATTTTCCAAAAACGATCGTGTCCTTTTCGAAGAAAGACAGCGGTCGCAGGACGGGTTCTTCCTGTCCGCTGTAGACCAGCGGCACGCCGGGCAGCGTCATCGCGAGTACGGCAAATGGCGCGTGGGAAGCGCCGGGGAAGAGGCCATAATCTGCCTTGTTCCAACTATTTTCGTCATGGTTGCTGGTAAAATTCAATTCCAGGGCATTCTTCGGGTAGAGGGTATCATAGGCGCGCCGGATGCTGTCCAGGGCGAATGCCGGCCGTTCCCCCGCGGCGATCTTCGCCATCATGTGGAACATATCCCAGGCGTAGACGGCGTCGAAGCCGCTGCGCGGCAGGTAGGATTTATCTCCTTCCGCCAACATGAATACGTTCTTCATCGCGCGCAATTGGCCGATGCAGCGCGTCCAGAAACTGCCGGGGACGTTCCAGGCCACGTCGCAACGGAATCCATCGATATTCGTTTGCGTGATCCAGAAGCGCATCGAGGCGATCATGCTATCCTGCATGATGCGGTTACTATAGTCGAGCTGTCGCGTATCCGACCAGCCGAAGGGAATAGCGGCGTTGCCGGTGCTGTCTTTTGTGTAGAAATCGGGGTGTGCCTTGAGCCAGCGATGGTCGGCGCCCGTATGATTGGGCACCCAATCGATAATGACCTTCATGCCTTTTTGGTGGATCAGGCGGACGAGTTCCTTAAAATCCGCGAGCGTCCCGAATTCGGGATTGACGGCGTCATAATCCGAGACGGCGTAATAGCTGCCCAGCGTGCCTTTTCGATCGACGCGGCTGATCGGGTTGATGGGCATGAACCAGAGAGTCTGCACGCCCATGGCCTTCAGCCGATCGAGGTTTGGAGCGAAGGCCTTGAACGACCCTTCGGGCGTATACTGACGGACGTTGACCTCGTAGATATTCCCCTGCATGATCCAGGCGGGGTGGCCATCGACCATCGCGGTGGATTGGGAGAAGACGAGGACAGGAAGGAATAGCAGGCAGCAAAAGAAAGACCGGGCCTTATTCATCGTTAGGTGTTTTGTACAATAAAGCTAACGATAAATAAGAGGTTATTGAGCCTGTTCCATAAAGGCGGTCACGTCCCTGGTCGAGTAGCCGGATGGGATCGCAAACACCGAGCTGGGTGGGGAGGTTTTATCTACGTGGGCGAGAATAATGTTTGCTGGCCCTGTCACTCCTTTGACGACGATGCCTGCGCCGCCGGCTGCGATAAGCTTGTCCAGGAATACGCTCCCGGGGTGATAGTAGAGGAAGGCCGGCAGGATATAGACCGGCGAGGTGCCAAGGTCTTGGGTGATCCAGAGTTCTTTTTTGCTGATTTTCCAGTTGATGATGAAATGTTTGCAGCTATACCCATTGATCGTTTCCGTGCCGACCAGGGTTACGCTGATCTCCGCCGGGGATATCTTCAGCCTCTTTTGACTCCAGACATCGGTGAAGGGCCCGATGGAGGCGACTTGTTGCTTATACAGAAGCTTTGTCTCTTTATTGGCGGTGAAATCATCGATGAGGGGGTCCTGATCCTGGCCGGTCGAGCTGTCCGGCACACCCGATTTGAGGGAATAGATCCTGCAGTCGATGCGGGCCTGGTTGCCTTTTTCGTGGACCGTCGTGAGACGGAAATTGGTGCTCGTTGTGGATTGATAGACCAGGGTACCTGTGAACTGGGCCGCGGCCGGGCGGATCGAGGCGGCAAGGATGACCATGAAGGTTAACTTTTTCATCATGAGCGGGTTTTGCGATTGTTCTGCGATTGTTCCTTCGAAACTAGGGCCCGGCCTGACCGCGCGCAACCAGGACTCAATAACTGGTCTTTTTGAGTGTATAATTGGCGGGGGAGGCGTCGACTGGGTAGGCGCGCAAGCGTCATGCGGCGCCGGCGGCCCGCAACAGGGTGTCGGCCTCGTCGTAGCCGGTCGGGATGGGGATGCCTTCGATCGAGGCGCCTGCATCGAGGAGCGCCTTGATCGAGTCTGTGGATCGGCGGTTGGTCCAGTAGGAGTTGGTGGCCGCACGGACAGCGAGTTGCAGGGCTGTTCTTCCATAGCCATCCGGTTGGTCGATGGGCGCGCCGCGTTCGATCAATACGCTTACTGCATTGGGCCAGGCCTTCCAGGCGGCTACATGGAGGGCGGTACTTTTTGGCGGGATCCCGAAGTAGGCATCCCCGCCATAGAGCGAATTCACGGGTATGCCCAGGTCAAGCAGCTGCCTGACGCCATCCGCGTTGGCCGTTCCCGCGAATTCGGCAAGCAGGGTAGGGCCCTCCTTTTTCACTTGTTCGACCCATTCAGGGTGTTCTTTTATTATTTGTCGTACTGCGGCGCTGTCATTCATTGCGCAGGCATAAATCAGCCGCTCCGCTCCCTTGGGTTCCGGCAGGATCCCCCGGTGTTTCAAGCTGGCCAGGACGTCCGCCCTTCCGCGCCGGATCGCTACCGAGGCCGGGGAGAGGCCATCGTGAAAGCTCGTGATCGTGGGGTCGGCGCCGTGATCCAGGAGAAGGTCGATCTGCCGGAGCCGATTGTCGCGCCGAATGGATTGATGCAAGGGAGTAAAGCCCCAGATGCTCATGTGATTTGGGTCGGCGCCTGCCCTCAGGAGAAGTTCCATCCCGTCATAGTCGTGCCAGTCGGCTTTGCGGACCAGCATGATCGTGAAGGAGCGGGGAGTCAGCTTGCCGCTGCCGATAAGGATCTTCAGCGTCGTGTTATCGTAGGTTTCCGTGGAATGATAGGGCGTTTCGGGATCATTCGGATCGGCGCCGTGATCGATCAGGAGCTGCGTGACACCGGGATGCTGCGCCGATCCCGCCGCGCCGTAGAGCACCGATTCCCATACGGGCTCGGGTTGATGGCTGGCCTCAAAGAAGCCGGAATTGGCATCGGCGCCCGCGTTCAGCAGGAGGGCCGTGCTGCGAACAAAGCCATCGGAGCGCGCGCGGTCCAGTCGCAGGTAATTCGAGAAACAGAGATAGGTGAGGGGGTCCCAGTTCCGGGGGCCCCCTTTGGTTGTCGCCGCGGAGGGCTCCTGTGCGAGGGCTTCTTTGAGACGTAGGTCATCGCCAAGGATCGCCGCTGCATAGAGGCTGGTCGCGGGAAGATCGGGATGCGCCTGCAGGATTTCGTTGGCCTTGTCCAGGGCGCCGTCCTGGTGGCTATATTGGCCGGGCCCTATACGGACGCAGGCGGATTCGACGAATGCGGTCAGTGGATCGGAAAAAGACATCATCAAAATTATGCAATTCCGTTAAGTTGATCAATTTTCCGTTGCAGCGCGTGATGATCGGCGGGAGTGCGGGCCATGGCGAGGGCGGTTTGGAAATGCCGGAGCGCCGTATTGCGGTCGATGCCGGAATAGAGTTCTCCCAGAAGGGCAAAATAGAAATGGTGGTCGATCAGGTCCAGCTTTTCTGCCTCGGGAATGGCTGCCGCGGCCCCTTTCACTTTTGCGAGGGCATAAGTCCGGTTGAGGGCTGCCATCGGGGAGTATTCGAGCTGGAGCAGGAGGTTGTACAATTGCAGGATATGCTCCCATTTCTCCGGCGTGTCGTTCTTTTGGGTATTCCAGTATGCGATCCCGGCCTGGAAGTGATATTTAGACGGGGCGCCAGTCGCCGCCTGGTGAAGGTAGAATGCGCCTTTGTTGATGAGGGCGGTGTCCCATAGCGTCGTGTCTTGTTCTTCATACAGGATGTGCTCCCCTTCGCTGTTCGTCCTGGCGTCGAACCGGGAGGCGTGAAAGCACATCAGGGCAAGGAGCGCATTCACCCGGGGCCTGTTGGTCGAGGCGTTTTCCACCAGCATGAGGCAAAGGCGCATGGCTTCGAGACAAAGATCCCTGCGAAGCGTGCTGTTCTGGCTGAGGGAATAATATCCTTCGTTGAACAGGAGGTAAATGGTGGTCAGCACGGCGTCCAGGCGTTGAGCAATATCGGCTTCGCCGGGGAGTTCAATGGCGATCTTCTGCTCACGGAGCTTTTCACGGGCGCGGAAAAGGCGCTTGTTGATCGTCTCTTTATTTGTCAGGAAGGCATCGGCGATCTCTTCGATGCCAAAGCCGCAGAGGATGCGAAGCGAAAGGCCTATCTGCGCCTCCGGCGGAATGGAAGGATGACAGACCGCAAACATCATTTGGAGCTGGCTGTCGCTGATGTTGGCAGGGGAGAGGTCAATCTCCGTATTGTCGGTCTGACCGGACTGTCGTCGCAATTCCGGGCCGACCTTTTTGTCAAAGAGCCCTCTTCGGTAAAGATGATCGCTGGCCTTGTTCTTCGCCACATTGTAGAGCCAGGCCGTCGGGTTATTCGGAATGCCTTTGATACCCCAGGCGGTGGCGGCGGTGAGGAAGGTATCGCCGGCGATGTCCTCCGCCACTTCGATCTGGTCAAAGCCGAAACGACGACAAAGGACGGAAACGATCTTGCGATATTCCGTCCTGAAAAGATGGGGTATGAGCTGTTGCTGATCCATGGGCGCGGCCTTTTGCCACTGAGGTCGGTTTTTATTTGCGATCGTCGCCTCCGGTGACCATGCGGATCTCGACACTGTTGCCCTCTCCGTTAAGCATGGGACAGTCTTTGGAGAGCCGTACGGCCTCGTCGAAATCGGCAGCCCGGATGATGATATACCCGGCGATGGATTCCTTGATCTCGGCGAAGGGGCCGTCGGTAACGACGCC
Organism: Bacteroidota bacterium; assembly: GCA_030706735.1. GTDB lineage: Bacteria > Bacteroidota > Bacteroidia > Chitinophagales > Chitinophagaceae > Puia. The sequence continues at coordinate 15,264 of JAUZNZ010000061.1, forward strand.
CTTGTACTTCAGCACCCGGCCTTCGGTAGAAAGCCCTTTGCCGCCGACAAACTTATTTTGCGCTGAAATGCCGCCGACCCAGTCATGGTACATCTGCATGTAGACCTGTAATTGTTCCGGGGAAGGTTGCGCCTCTTTGGTCAGGATATCCAGTCGAAATAATAATATGAACTCATTCATGGGCTTGCGGTTTATAGGTGAGGACGATCGTTCCGCTCCTGAAAACGCGGGTACCGACGAGCGGGAGGTTGAGGGGTCGCTTCAGGCCATGGAATATGGGCGTGCCCTTGCCGATCGCGATCGGATCGAGCATGAACTGGTATGAATCGATCAGGCCCAGATCGGCGATTTGGGTGATGAGGCTGCCGCTGCCGAGGATGGTGATCGGATGTTTGGCGGATGCCTTTAGTTTGCCGATCTCCTGCCCGAGGTCGCCATGGAGGATCCGGGTATTATTCCAATCGGCGGTTTTGAGCGTGCGGGAGACGACGACCTTTTCGGATCGGTTCATGCCTTCTGCGACGCCAGGCATGGCCTTGAACGCCTGGGGGGTGGGCCAGAAGGAGGCCATCATCTGGTAGGTCACGCGGCCGAAAAGGAGGATGCTTTCGGATTTAGCGCCTTCCTCAGCGAATTGCGCCTCTTCCGGGCCGGTGCCTTGCTTATGCCAGCTGATGTCTTCGGAGACGCCTTTGTAATAGCCGTCGAGGGACATAAAGTTGAAAACATTAAGTGTTGCCATGTTACGGTGTTTTAGTTTGTATAAATGGATATGCTATCATCCATCTATATCGGGCGAGGGTGGCTGGATTGGACAGGAATTTGTTGAATTATTTTTTGATGCAGATCGGGCCGAATGCAAGATAATGAATTTCAACTTTTTGAAGTACCTTACGTGCAGAGTGAATTCGTTGGTACTATGTTAAGTCTGCTAAGAACATTCTCGCCAACCTGCCTGCTGGCCATTTTGTCCGTCGGTTGCCAATACGCCCGTCCACTCGATACGGAGGGAACGGAAAAATTGAAAGATGTCGCATCCCTGCCGGCCATGTCAGGAACCTGGAAGGCAACCTACCTAACCTACGAAATGTTGGGAAATCTGCATTATAGGATCGATAGTGTCGAATTGGAATTGCATCAGGATTCCACGTTTACAGCCAAGCGTTTCCCGGATTGTCTACTGAATTCCCCGGAAAACAAGCCAGTCGAAACGGCTCTTTTTGATGGGGCTGGAACCTGGAGCATAGCAGACTTTGGGAGATATGGTGTAGCCGTGTATCTGGATTTTGTTCAGCCGCATAAGACGGGGCCTCACTATTTCGTCCAATTCGACATCTACCTCGGAAAACAATTCATCAAGCTCGATCAATATGTCGGCGATCCCGATGCAGGCAATGTGCTGGAATTCTCCAAGTCGCGGTAAATCCTTCCCAATTAGGGAGAGAAATCATCACTTAAACATTGATTTACAGTATGTTGGGGGTGGCAAGCCTTTTGCGATCTTATTGCCGGACGTATTGGGCTATGAAATATGCTTTGTATATTATAGCAGCCTTGGAGCTGATCGCCATGATCGCTTGCTTTTACCTGGCTATGCCTTGACAGGTACTTCCTTTTCATTTTGTTGTGTGGTGGATTGATGCTATTTTTGCGATCCATTTAACCGGTTTCGGGATGTAGCGCAGCCCGGTAGCGTACTTCGTTCGGGACGAAGGGGTCGCAGGTTCGAATCCTGTCATCCCGACAATGGTCTAAACTACCAGCGATCAAA
>JAUZNZ010000062.1 GCA_030706735.1 Bacteroidota bacterium
GCCCTGACACCCTGTGAGATCAGCGGGCCAAACAAGCACAGGAACAGGATCTTAATCAGGAAGGCAGTCGATTTGGGAGCAGGGATCATGGTTGAGTCTTGATCTGTCCCGGTATAACGCGGATGCGGGGGACATTATTGTAGCGGCAAGCCGCAGAATACACGCCGCAAGTAGCTGGTTTTGAGCTTCAGGGAGGCCGCCGGCTCGCCGGTCAAATGTCGAATTTGATGCCCTGCGCGAGGGGAAGCTGGGTCGAGTAGTTGATGGTGTTGGTTTGCCGGCGCATGTAGGCCTTCCAGGCATCGCTGCCGCTCTCCCTGCCGCCGCCGGTCTCCTTTTCCCCGCCGAATGCGCCGCCGATCTCCGCGCCGGAGGTCCCGATATTCACGTTGGCGATGCCGCAATCGCTGCCGGATGCCGATAGGAATTTCTCGGCCTCGCGCAGGTTCAGGGTCATGATGGAGGAGGAGAGTCCCTGGGGAACGCCGTTCTGGATGGCGATCGCCTCGTCGATGGTCTTATATTTTAATAAATATAATATGGGAGCGAAGGTCTCGTGCTGCACGATCTTGTAGTCGGGTTTTGCCTCGGCGATGCAGGGCCGTACATAGCAGCCGCTTTCGTAGCCGTCTCCCTCCAGCACGGCTCCTTCGACGACAAAGCGCCCGCCCTCCTGTTCGCAGGCGTCGATGGCCTGGCGGTACATGGCGACGGCGTCCTTATCGATCAGCGGGCCGACATGATTCTTTTCGTCCAGGGGATTGCCGATGCGGAGCTGGCCGTAGATGGCGCTGAGCTTGTCCCTTACCGCGTCGTAGATGCTTTCGTGGATGATCAGCCGCCTCGTGCTGGTGCAGCGTTGTCCCGCCGTTCCGACCGCTCCGAAGACGGCGCCGGGAATGGCGATATTGAGGTCGGCGTCCTGGGATACGATGATGGCGTTGTTCCCCCCCAGCTCCAGCAGGGCGCGGCCGAGGCGTGCCCCGACGACGGCCCCGATGGATTTGCCCATGCGGGTCGAACCGGTGGCGGATACCAGGGGTATTTTCGGATCGGCGGCAAGCCATTCTCCCACCGCGCGATCCCCGACGACCAGTCCGCTTACCCCTTCCGGCACGTTGTTCCGGGCGAACACGCCCGAGACGATCTGCTGGCAGGCAACGGCGCAAAGAGGCGTTTTCTCCGAGGGCTTCCAGACGCAGGTATCGCCGCAGACCCAGGCCAGCATACAGTTCCAGCTCCATACGGCCACCGGGAAATTGAATGCCGAGATGATGCCAACGGGGCCGATGGGGTGCCATTGTTCATACATGCGGTGGCCGGGGCGTTCGCTATGCATGGTCAGGCCGTGCAACTGGCGGGAAAGGCCGACGGCGAAATCGCAGATGTCGATCATCTCCTGCACCTCGCCGAGACCCTCCTGAAGGCTTTTACCCATTTCGTAGCTGACCAGCTGGCCGAGGGCATGCTTATGTTCCCGCAGCGCCTGGCCGATCTGCCTTACGACCTCTCCGCGGCGGGGCGCCGGCCAAAGGCGCCACACGGCAAAGGCTTCCAGTGCCTTGCCGACCACGGCATCGTAGGCCTTGCGGTCTGCCTGTGCCACTTTGGCGATGAGCTTACCATTGACAGGGGAGTAGGAGGAGAGGGAGGCGCCGTCCGATCCAAGCCATTTCGTTCCGGTGGAGACGCCGGAATTGGCGTCCGCGATCTTCAGTTCTTGCAGGAATTCCATAAAAAAAGCTTGCGATTTGTGCAATCGCAAGCAATTTAGGAAAAAACTCACCACTTCATCAGTGGCCTTAACCTTAACTTAAAATCTACTATGAAAAAACTGGATAATCCCAGGCATCTACCTTACCTGAGATCGTTAATATATACGTAAAATCCGGGGCTGAGGTTGCCTGCGGCGGACGCGCGGCTAATTCAGTTTGTTCTCCATCGCGGCGAAAAAGCTTTCGCTATAGCTCACGCCGATCGGGATGTCCTTGTCGCCGATCCTGATCTTGCTCTTGCTGATGTGCTCGATCTTGCTGATGGGAACGATATAGGAGCGGTGCGCCCGGATGAATTCCCGGGCGGGCAACTTTTGGGCGATGGTCTTCAGCGTCATCAGGGTAAGGATGGATTTGCCCGGCAGATAGATCTTGATATAATCATCCAGTCCCTCGATGTAGAGGATCTCTTTGAGGTTGACCTTCACCATCTGATAGTCGGATTTGACAAAGATGTATCCATCCTGCAATTCCTGGCTGCCGAGGTAGTCCACGTATTCTTTGGCCTTATAGACGGCTTTCAGGAAGCGGTCATATTCGATCGGCTTCAGCAGGTAGTCGATCGCATCGACATTGAACCCTTCCACCGCATATTCGCTGAATGCGGTCGTGAATACGACGGCGGTATTCTTCTTATTGATGATCCGTGAAAATTCGATCCCATTGATGTCGGGCATCTGGATATCCAGGAAGATGATATCGACCGGCGTGGCGTCAAGCAGTTTCTGTGCTTCGAACGGGTCGGTGAATACCCCTTTCAGGTCGAGGAAATAGATCTTGGCGATGTATTTCTTCAGGACTTCGAGAGCAAGGGGTTCGTCGTCGATGGCTATGCAGGTTAACATCAGATAGGAATGTTTAGGTGAACGTTGAAGGTGGCGGCTTCGTCGATGATCTCCAGGTCGTATTGGCCTTCATAAAGCAGGTCGAGCCTTCGGCGGGTATTGCTGATCCCGATCCCCGTATTGTCCGCCAGTTTCAACTGGGTATGGTTGTGTTTGCGGTTGCTTACGCTAAAGTACAGCGAATCGGTGCGAATATCCAATAATATAGTGATGGGCGAGTATTCGCGCGTACTGATGCCGTATTTGAAGGCATTCTCTATAAATGGCAACAAGATGAGCGGAGCGATCTGGCGGCCGATCGGATCTCCTTTTACCGTAAAATCGATGCTGGATTTCAGGGTGAGCCGCATCTTCTGCAATTCGATGTAGTGGGTAGTGAACTGGATCTCCTTCTCGAGCGGCACGAGGTCATTGCGCGCCTCGGTGAGCACGTAACGCATGATGCTGGAAAGCTTCATCACCGCAGGGGCAGTGGCTTCCGAATTGGAGGACGCGAGGGCGTAGATATTGTTGAGCGTATTGAAAAGGAAATGCGGGTTGACCTGCGCCTTCAGGAAGGACAATTCCGCCTTCACCTTTTCATTGGCGATCTCCTTGTTGCGCTGTTCCGACCGCAGCCACTGGTTGATCACTTTGATGCCGGTGCTGAACACGAAGACGAGCAGGAAGATGGCAATATTCCCCGGCGCCAGGATCGGCTGCTGGAAATTCCTCGGTCTTGCCGGTCCTATGCGCGGGACCGCGGATGCGGGCTGAATGCTGCCGAAGAAGTAATGATAGATCCTGGGGCAGCATCCATAAAAGATCAGCAGGCCCAGAATCAGCAGGGTGTAACTGACGAATTTCTTCTGATCGAGGAGCCTGGGGATGAAGAGGTGGATATTCAGGTAGTAAAAAGCAATGATCAGGATATTGTTAATAATGAAAAAGGCGGAAAGATAGCGTTCCGGGAAGAATGGGGTCTCCTTTGGTCTCGGGTAAAAGATTAGTGGCAGCATAAGGAAGCAGGCCCATGCGGCAAGATGAATGACGATCTGAACAACGGACTTCTTCAAGGGAGACAATGCTTTTGAACGATGTGCAGGGTACGGGTTCATACGCATCAAAACTATAGGGGAATTGCCGGTTCCCGGTCATAAAATAGATGAATGGAGGCAATTCCCCGGTGAATGGGCGAAGGCCCGTAGTGACCTTAATATTGCTCGTGCTCGCCGGGAAAATCCCTGCTCTTGACGTCGCGGATGTAGTGCTGGACGGCCTCGGTGGTCTGCTGGTAGAGGTCGAGATACCGGCGTAAGAACCTGGGATTGAAAGTCGTATTGATGCCAAGCAGGTCATGCATGACCAGGACCTGGCCATCGCAATATTTGCCTGCTCCGATCCCGATGGTCGGGATGTTGAGGTTCTCGGAGACCTCTTTGCCCAGTTGTGCGGGGATCTTTTCGAGGACCAGGCCGAAACAACCTGCCTCCTGCAGCAACCTGGCGTCCTTTTTCAGGGTTTCTGCCTCTGCCTCCTCGCGGGCCCGGACGGTATAGGTGCCGAATTTATAGATCGATTGGGGGGTCAGGCCAAGATGTCCCATGACGGGCACTCCGGCAGCCAGGATCCTTTTTACCGATTCCAGGATCTCTTCTCCTCCTTCCATTTTCACGGCATGAGCGCCGGTTTCCTTCATGATTCGGATGGCCGAGGCCAGCGCCTCTTTGGAATTGGACTGGTAGGAGCCGAAGGGGATATCGACGATGACGAGGGCCCGGTCGACGGCCCTTACGACGGAGGAAGCGTGATAGATCATCTGGTCGAGGGTGATCGGCAGGGTCGTCTCATGGCCCGCCATCACATTCGAGGCGGAATCGCCGACGAGAATGACATCGATGCCCGCGCCGTCGAAGATCCTGGCAAAGGAAAAGTCATAGGCCGTGATCATGGAGATCTTTTCTCCGGTCAGCTTCATTTTTTGCAAGGCGTGGGTCGTCACCTTCTTGATTTCTGTATGAACGGACATGGAGGGTAATTTTGCGAAAAGGTAGGACATTTTTTATTTACACTTCGCCTTTGCTGACCAGGTCGTCATAGAGGTGCTGGATGAGGCCGTCGGCCAGGCCGATCTTGGGCACATAGATCTCGTCGGCATTGGCCCACCGCATGCTATTGATATAGATCTGCAGGGCCGGCACGATCACGTCGGCGCGGTCTTCCCGCAACTTATAGATGCGCATCCGGTCCGGCAGGGAAAAGCTGGAGAATTCCTTGTGGTAGTCCTTGAGGAGTTCGAGATTAAGCGGCTTGCCTTCCTTACGCTTGGAAAGGGAGAAGATCTTATTGATATTACCGCCCGATCCGATGGCGATGATATTGTCGTACCAGGATCTTGTCTCGCGCTTGATATACTCCTTCATGGCATCCCATTGTGATTCTTCCACCTGGTGCTTGAGCAGGCGGATGGTGCCGATATTGAACGAAGCGGAGAAAATGAGCTTATTGCCGGCGAAAAAGGTCAGCTCGGTACTGCCGCCGCCCACGTCGATATAGAGGTACGCGTGCTCCTTGTCGAGGTTCTCCGCGATGTGGTTCTCATAGATCAGGGATGCTTCGCTGCCTCCGCTGATGACCTCGATGAGCACCCCTGTTTCGCGCTGGACCCTGTCGATGATCTCCCGGGCATTCACCGCGTCGCGCATCGCCGATGTGGCGGCCGCCTTGAGATGGCGAACGCCGTAGGCGTCTAGCAGGTGCTTATAGGCCTTGATCGTATGGAGGATCATATCGGTCTTTTCCGGGGAGATCTCTTTCTTGTCGAAGACGTCGAAACCCAGGCGCAGGGGAACGCGCACGAGGTTGACCTTGCTGAATTCCGGTTTTCCGTTGTTGATCGAGACGTCTGAGATGAGCAGTCGCGCTGCATTACTCCCGATATCGATGGCTCCCAATCTCATGCTGTTGCTATTCAGGTTTTCGATATTAGATCTTGTTCAAAGGGGCCGGATTGTCTCAGGCGGCGGGTTCCGGACCCTTGCCCAAGGAGGCGGAAGCCATCCCGTCCGCGATAGCGGGCTTCAGCTGGATTGCTTCGGCGCCGTGTTGCTGGGCCTTTTGGTAGAGATAATTGTAGATCTCGATCTGCGACCTGATCTTTTTCTCGCCCTGATCCCGTTTGTACCTGTTCTGTAATTCATTGTCCAGCCAGCGTGCCTTCACATTGTCCGACAACTGGATGTCCAGGATATCCTTCAATTCCTTGACGATCGATCCGTCGAGTACGGGACAGGTCGCCTCGAGGCGATGGTCCAGGTTGCGTACCATCCAGTCGGCCGAAGATAGGTAAACCTTTTCGTTCCCTTCGTTATGAAAGATGAAGACGCGGGCGTGCTCCAGGTATTCGTCGATAATGCTGAGGGCGGTGACGGGGGCTTCAAACTTGCTGTTTTCGGAGAGCATGCAAAAAATGCCGCGAATGATCAGCTTCAGCGTCACCCCGGCGCGGGCGGCGTCATAGAGTTTTCCGATCAGCTCCTCGTCCGACAGGGAATTCATCTTCAGAATGATGGAGGCTGATTTGCCGTTCTTTGCATTCTTGATCTCGCGGTTGATCATCCGGAGCAGCTCCCGCCGCAGGTTGGTGGGGCAGGGGATGAGGGTCTTGCAGGCCTTGAGCGGGCCTGTGCCCTCCTTCCATTTTTCGAGGTAGTTGAAGATCCTGTTCACGTCGGCCATGATATGCCTGTCCGAGGTCAGCAGGCAGTGGTCGCTATAGACGCGTGCCGTTCGTTCATTCAGGTTGCCCGTGCTGACAAAGCCGTAATGGATCGTGAAGTTATTCATCCTTTTCTTGATCAGGCAAAGCTTGGCATGGACCTTCATGTTCGGGACGCCCAGCAGCACTTTCACGCCTTCGTCCTCAAGCCGCTCCTTCCATTCCAGGTTGGCCTCCTCGTCGAAGCGCGCCCGCAGTTCCAGCATGACGGTCACGTGTTTGCCGTTGCGCACGGCGTTGATCAGGCTATTGATCACCTTGGAATTCGAAGCGAGCCGGTATCCTGTGATCTTGATGGTCGTCACGTTGGGATCGATCGCCGCCTCGCGGAGGAGGTCGATGACCGGGTTGTAGGAGTGGTAAGGGAAATGCAGCATGACGTCCTGTTCCAGCACGACGTCGGTCACCCGCGGCATCCGGACCAGCAAGGGGTGCAGGAACGGCTTTTTGCGTTGGCCTTTTTTGGGGAACACGTCGGGGAAGTCCATGAAATGCCTGAAATTATGGATCCTGCCGCCGGGAATGAGGTCTCCTTTTCTTGCGATATTGAGCCGCTTGACGAGATAATCGAGCAGGCCTTTGTCCATTTCCTTGTCGTACACGAAGCGGACGGGCTTGCCTTTTCTCCGGTTCTTGAGCCCCTTTTCGATCTTCTGGATCAGGGTGGTGGAGATATCGTTGTCGATGTCGATCTCGGCGTCGCGGGTGACCTTGAAGACCCATGACTGATAGCTGTCATAGCCGAAATAGGCGAATATGCTGCGAAGGTTGTAGCGGATAATGTCCTCCAGCAGGATGATATGATGCTGATCCGGCGCGGGAGAGGGAAGGATGACGAACCGGCCGAGGGCGCGGCTGGGGACTTCGACGAGCGCATACTTCCTTTTCATACTCCCGTCCCTGCGGCTAAGCATGACCGCCAGGTAGATCGATTTATCGCGGAGATAGGGAAATTGGGGGATACTCTCTACCATCAGCGGGATGATATTGGAATAGACCTCGTCCTCGAAGTAGGCTTGTACGAACTGTTGCTGGGGCTTGTCCAGCCCTTTTTCGGTGGCCAGGAAGATCTTTTCCTTTTCCAGCTCCTTCCGGATGCCGCCCCAGATGAGGTCGAATTCCTCCTGCTGTTCCAGCACGATGGCCTGGATATCGTTCAGGATCTTGTCGGGCGACACCTCCATGTGCATGTTGATCTTCGACTTGCTGCCGCTGTATTCGCTCATGCGTTTGAGGGTGGCCACCCGGACGCGGAAGAATTCGTCCAAATTATTCGAAAAAATGCCGAGGAAGCGTATTCTTTCCCTCAGGGGCACGGTATGATCGGCTGCCTCCTGTAAAACCCGTCCGTTAAATGACAACCAGCTAATATCCCTGACGATCGTTCGTTTTCGCATCTGATCAACCATTTTCCCCGTTTTGCACAAAGTAGAGCAGCAAAAAGGAACGGTAAATTAAATAATTATTAAGTACGAAGCGTGGGTCCGGGCGTATCTTTACAGAGAAAGGAGAATGTGATGGATAACGGAAAAGCCCTGGTCGATCCCGGCTTCATCGAGGAACTGGAGATGCTGGCGACGCTGAACCGGCCATGCGAGATCATTTTCCGGAGCGGTAATGACGCGCGGACGGTCATCCGGGACCGGATTGCCGCGGTGGATGCCCGGGAAGGGCGGGAATGGCTGGTCACTGGCTCCGGCCTCGTGATCGGGTTGGCTAAATTGGTGGAAGTGGACGGGAAAAGACCCCTTGACCGGTGTTAATTTTCTTTTTGATAATTGAATAGATTTCACGACCTTTGCCGTCCAAATTTTCGATTATCATGGCTAGAGTTTGTCAGATCACGGGTAAGTCGCCGGTCTCCGGGCACAGCGTCTCCCACTCGAATATCAAGACCAAGCGGAGGTTCCTGCCGAATTTGCAGACCAAGCGCTTTTTCCTGGCCGAAGAAGACAAGTGGATCACGCTGAAGGTCTCTTCGGAAGGATTGCGTACCATCAACAAGAACGGCCTGTACAGCGTTGTAAAGCAACTGCGGGCGGCCGGAACAAAGATCTAATACATTGTAAATCGTCCATATCATGGCAAAGAAAGGCAGCAGGGTTCAGGTGATCTTAGAATGTACCGAGCACAAGAATAGCGGGAAGCCCGGTACCAGCCGCTATATCACCACCAAGAACAAGAAGAACACTCCGGAACGTCTGGAGCTGAAGAAGTTCAATCCCATTTTGAAGAAAGTAACCGTTCACAAAGAAATCAAATAAACCGGAAATCGAATAATCATGGCAAAGGCAGCAAAAACCGCGATAAAGACCAAGGATGCCAAGGCCGCTGCGGAGGCCAAGAACTGGACCAAAGTGATCCGCGCCGTGCGGAGTCCGAAGACGGGCGCCTATACCTTCAAGGAGGCGATCGTGCATAAGGACAAGGTCAAACAATTCCTGGCGCAAAAATAATTATTACGGGTAAAGTAAGCATATGAAAGCTGTCTCGATAGGGGCGGCTTTTTGTTTGAATGGGAGATCGTAAAGCAGGAACCATGGGATTTTTCGACAAGCTATTCGGGAAGAAGGAGAAAGAGAGCCTCGACCAGGGTTTGCAGAAGACCAAGGAAGGCTTTATGTCCAGGATCACCAAGGCGATTGCCGGGAAGAGTACGGTGGATGAGGAAGTGTTGGACAATCTGGAAGAAGCGTTGGTGGGCGCAGATGTCGGCATCGGCACCACCATCCGGATCATCGGCCAGATCGAGAAGCGTGTTGCTCAGGATAAATACCTCAATACAAGCGAATTAAATAGCATACTTAAACAAGAAATAGAGTCTATTCTGATCGATGCCCCCCAGCATTCCTACGAGGATTTTATCCTGCCGCCTGGGGCCGGCCCTTATGTCATCCTGGTGGTGGGCGTGAACGGGGTGGGGAAAACGACCACGATCGGGAAGCTGGCCTGGCATTTTAAACAAGCCGGGCGGACGGTCCTGTTGGGAGCTGCCGATACTTTCCGGGCTGCGGCGGTTGACCAGCTTACCATCTGGAGCGAGCGGGCGGGCGTGCCCATCGTCAAACAGGGTATGGGGGCAGACCCGGCGGCCGTCGCCTTCGACTCGGTGCAGAGCGGCGTGGCCAGGGGCCTCGATATCGTGATCATCGATACGGCGGGCCGCTTGCACAATAAGGCCGGCCTGATGGAAGAACTAAGCAAGATCAGCCGGGTGATCAAACGCCAATTGCCTGCTGCTCCGCATGAGGTACTCCTGGTATTGGACGGGTCCACCGGACAGAATGCCATCGAGCAGGCGCGGCAGTTCACGGCGGCCACGGACGTCACCGCCCTGGCGATCACCAAACTGGATGGAACTGCAAAAGGAGGGGTGGTGCTGGCCATCGCCGATCAGTTCAAAATACCCGTTAAATTCATCGGCGTGGGTGAAAAGATGGAGGATCTGCTTGTCTTCAACAAGCATGAGTTTGTGGATAGCTTGTTTGGCGCTGCGCAGAGGGGCTAGGCGCGCCGAGGCCGGGACGATGAGGTCAGGATGCGGGCCGCTTCCGGAGAAAGAAATAGCCGAGCAGGCTGGCGAAGACGGAGGCTACAAGGATCGCCATTTTCCCTTCCAGCACGAATACCGGGTTATCAAAGGCGAGATTGCTGATGAAGATGGACATCGTGAAACCGATGCCGGCGAGAAGCCCCAGCCCCAATACATGGCGTCTGTTCATGTCGGCCGGGAGGCTGCTCCACCCCATGCGGATGGCCAGCAAGCTGAACAGCACCACGCCGATCGGTTTGCCGAGCACGAGGCCGGTCAGGACGCCAAGGCTATTTTCGCTGAGCAGCGAGCGGGCCCAACCAGGCGAAAGACGGATGCCTGTATTGGCCAATGCGAACAGTGGAAGTATGAAGAAGGCAACGGGTTTGTGCAGCCCATGCTGGAGGCGCTCGGAGGGGTGACCGATCACGGCTCTCCGGAAAGGGATCGCAAAAGCGAGAAGTACCCCGCTGATCGTTGGATGTATGCCGGAACGCAGCATGCAATACCACATGACGATGCCGGGAAGGAGATAAAAAACAAGCCTTTTTACGTTGAGCCGGTTGAGGATCAGGAGCAGCCCGAAGATCCCCAGGGAGATGGCGAGATACAGTACCGATATCGATCTTGTATATACGGCGGCAATGACCAGGATCGCCCCCAGGTCATCGATAATGGCGAGCGCGGTCAGGAATATTTTCACCGATGCCGGGATCCTGTCCCCAAGCAATGCCAGCACACCGAGCGTAAAGGCGATATCCGTCGCCATGGGTATACCGAATCCAGCTTGTGTAACAAGCCCGTGATTGAAAAGATAGTGTATTGCGGCAGGGACCAACATGCCTCCCGCCGCGGCGAGGATCGGCAGCAAGGCCTGCCTGGGCTCGGCCAGTTCCCCGATGTACAATTCCCGTTCGATCTCCAGGCCGACGAGCAGAAAAAAAACAGCCATCAGTCCATCGTTGATCCAGACCTCCGCGGGATAATCCAGCGACAAACCGGCGAAGGAGAGGTCCAGATGGGCATGCCAGAAGTGAATGTAGTCATCCCCCGCGCCGGAGTTTGCTATGACAAGCGAGATCGCCGTAGAGATCATCAGCAACAACCCACCCGTACGTTCGCTGGCGAAGAATTCTTTGAATATCCGGGTCAGGCTGGGCGTCGACATGGTTCAAATTTAAGTAGAAGCCCGCATAAAATTACTTGCTACCTTTGCCCGTCAGAACCATGAAAGCAAGAACACTAAAAAAGGACAAGGTCAATATCATTACGCTGGGTTGCAGTAAGAATATGGTGGACAGCGAAGTGCTGAGCGGGCAATTGCAAGCCAACGATATCGACGTCGTGCATGAGAGTACAAAGAAGGATCACAATATCGTCGTGGTGAATACCTGCGGCTTCATCGACAAGGCGAAAGAGGAATCGGTCAACACGATCCTGGATCAGGTGGCCCTGAAGAAGAAGGGGAAGCTGGATAAGGTCTATGTGACCGGTTGTCTCAGCCATCGATATCGTGAGGACCTCGAAAGGGAGATCCCCGAAGTGGATGCCTGGTTCGGCACGATGGAACTTCCCCTCATGTTGCGCCAATTCGAGGCGGATTACAAGGCGGAGCTATTGGGAGAGCGAATGCTGTCTACGCCAAGCCACTATGCCTATCTGAAGATATCCGAAGGCTGCAATCGCACCTGTTCATTTTGTGCGATCCCTCTGATGCGGGGAACCCATGTCAGCAGGCCGATCGAAGAGCTGGTGAGGGAGGCGGAGGGCCTGGTCAGGCGGGGCGTGAAGGAGATCATGCTGATTGCCCAGGAACTGACCTATTACGGATTGGATAGCTATAAGCGGCGCATGTTGCCGGACCTGCTGCATCGGCTGGCCGATGTACGGGGTCTTGAGTGGATACGGCTGCATTATGCCTATCCCTCGAAATTTCCCCTGGAGATCCTGGACGTGATGCGCGAACGGGATAATATCTGCAATTACCTGGACATGCCTTTGCAGCATGCGAGTGATGCGATGCTGAAGGCGATGCGGCGTCAGATCACACGCGCCGAAATGACCGAGCTGATCCATTCGATCCGGCAGCGGGTGCCGGGAATCTGCCTGCGGACTACGTTAATCGCCGGATTCCCCGGCGAAACGCCGGATGACGTGGAGGAATTAAAGGGATTTCTCCGGGAACATCGATTCGATCGCGTGGGCATCTTCACCTACTCACATGAAGAGAGTACCTCCGCTCATGGGCTGGAAGACGACGTCCCCGCGATGGAAAAGCAGGAGCGCGCACAGGAGATCATGGAAGTGCAGCAGCAGATCTCTTATGAGAAGAACCAGGAGAAGATCGGGCGGGTGTTCCGTACCTTGATCGATAAGAAGGAGGCAGGCCGTTATATCGGCCGTACGGAGTTCGATTCGGTGGAAGTGGACAATGAGGTGATCGTCGCCACGGAGAAACGGCTGCCTATCGGCGAATTCGTCCATGTCCGCATCACGACAGCCTATGACTATGATCTGGAGGGGGTGATTGTATAGATAAGTACAATAAAATCTATAATGCATGAGCATCAACTGGAGTGGCATTTTTCCTGCGCTGACCACCAAGTTCCAGCCTGACGATACGCTCGACCTGCGCATGTCGGAGGTCAATCTGCAGGCGCAGGTGGCGGCTGGAGTGAGCGGCGTGATCATTGGAGGCTCGTTGGGCGAGGCCAGTGTACTGACGACGGCGGAGAAAGAAGCCCTCGTGAAATTCTCGGTGGAAAAGGTCGAAGGGCAGATCCCGGTACTATTGAATATTGCAGAAGGAGCCACGCGCGACGCGATACGACAGGCGCATCTGGCGCGATACTGGGGCGCCCGGGGCATTATGCTGCTCCCGCCCATGCGATACAAGAGCGATCATCGCGAGACCGTCGCCTTTTTCAAAACGGTTGCCGCGGAGACCGACCTGCCGGTCATGATCTACAACAACCCGGTGGACTACAAGATCGAGGTGACCCCGGAGATGTTCGAGGAATTGAGTGTGATGGCCAATATCCAGGCTATTAAAGAGTCCAGCCGCGACGTGTCGAATGTAACCCGGCTGATCAACCGCTTCGGGGATCGTTTTGCCATCCTTTGCGGAGTCGATACCATCGCGATGGAAGAGTTGCTGATGGGGGCGGTGGGTTGGGTAGGCGGGTTGGTTGGGGCTTTTCCGGCGGAGACGGTAGCCCTGTACCGCCTCGTCAAGGCGGGCCGGATCGAAGAGGCTTTGGCGATCCATCGATGGTTCATGCCCTTGCTGGAACTCGATATTCACCCCAAGTTGGTTCAATATATCAAGCTTGCCGAGGCCGAGACGGGGCTGGGCACCGAATATGTGCGGGCGCCCCGGCTGACGTTGATCGGCGAAGAGCGGGACCGGATCTTGCAGATCATCCGGCATGGCATGGCCACGCGGCCCGTGCTCGGTGAGGCGGTGGGCGCCATGGCGTGAGGCGGGCTACGGCCGGGTGAGGCCGGGTAGCAGGGAGCGACGGGGGGCCGGCGACGGGGAATCAAAAAAAATCAATCGAACAGATCATGAAATTCCAGGAAGCAACAATTACCGAGATCGACCAGGTGATGGAAAGGGCATGGAAGGCCTGGCAGCAGTACCGTCACACGGGCCTGGATCAGCGCGCGGAATTCATGCGCGCGATAGGGCGTGAAATGGAGGCGCTTGGCCAGGACCTGATCAGGAAGGCGATGGAAGAAACGCATTTGCCGGAAACCCGGCTTCAGAATGAGCGGACTCGCACGGTCTTTCAGTTGGCCAGTTATGCGTCTGCCTGCGAGGCGGGTCACTGGCTGGAGGCACGTATCGATACCGCCATCCCGGAAAAAAACGCCGCCGATCTGCGAAAGATGCAGGTTCCGCTGGGGCCGGTGGTGGTGTTCGGTGCGAGCAATTTTCCTTTCGCCTATTCTACGGCGGGAGGCGATACGGCATCGGCGTTGGCGGCAGGCTGTCCGGTGATCGTGAAAGCGCATCCGGCCCATGCCGGGACATCGGAAATGGTGGCACAGGCCATCTTGAAAGCGGCAGCCTCCTGCGGCATGCCGGACGGCGTATTTGCCCATGTGCATGGGGCGGGCTTCGAGACGGGAAAAGCACTGGTCACGCATCCCCGCACGAGTGCTGTCGGGTTCACCGGCTCTTTTGCCGGCGGCAAGGCCCTTTTCGATTGGGCGAACCAGCGAAAGGAACCGGTCCCCGTATTTTCTGAAATGGGGAGCATCAATCCCGTTTTTCTCTTGCCCGGCAAATTGAAGCAAGCGGCCAAAGAGACGGCAAAGACGTATGTCGGGTCCATCACGCTGGACACGGGACAATTCTGCACCAATCCCGGGCTGATCATTGGAATTGACGGGCCGGATCTCGATATTTTCATGACCGAACTGGCGGCAGGCATCGAAACGATCGCCCCGACCACCATGCTGCATCCGGGCATTGCGAAGGCCTACTCGGAGAAAAGGAGCCAGGCGCTGAAACAGGACGGGGTGGCGACTATGGCGGTCTCCTCCGCCAGGGTGGAGGAAGGACAGGGGGCTCCGACGATCGCGGCGGCAACGGCAAAGGCATTCTTCGCCAATCCTGTACTGCACCAGGAAGTATTTGGACCTTATTCCCTCGTGATCCGATGCGCAGACATGGCCGAAATGGTTGCCGTTGCGCGACATCTCGAAGGGCAGCTCACGACCACCCTGATGGCTACCGAGCAGGATATCCGGGAGAACGGCGCACTCGTAGAAGCAGCCAAGGATATTTGCGGCAGGTTGATCCTGAACGGACCGCCCACGGGAGTGCGGGTCGCGTTAGCCATGCAGCACGGAGGGCCGTTCCCTGCCACTACGGATAGTCGTTATACGTCGGTCGGCGCCGATGGCATCCGTCGCTGGACCCGCCCGATCTGCTTTCAGAACTGGGCCGACTCCCTGCTCCCGGAGGCCTTGCGAAATGGGAATCCCCTGCATATCTGGCGAATGGTGGACGACCAGGTGACAAATGCCCCCCGATGAAGCATTCTTTTTTCTGCATTGACGCCCATACCTGCGGCAACCCGGTGCGCCTAGTCGCCCGGGGCGGTCCGGCATTGAAGGGACAGAGCATGAGCGAGAAGCGGCAGCACTTTCTGCGTGAATTCGACTGGATACGGAAGGGCCTGATGTTCGAGCCACGCGGGCATGACATGATGAGCGGCAGCATCCTCTATCCGCCACATGACCCGGCCAATGACACGGCGGTATTATTCATCGAGACGAGCGGTTGTCTTCCCATGTGCGGGCATGGCACCATCGGCACGATCACCATCGCGATCGAAGAGGGATTGATCTATCCGCGGACGCCCGGGCAGGTGCGAATGGAAACGCCCGCCGGGTTGGTGCAGGTATCCTACCGGCAGGAAGAAAGCATGGGGGGCAAGGCAGGCAAGGGCATGGGGGGCAAGGTTCGCTCCGTCCGGCTAAATAATGTGCCGTCCTTCCTGGCTGCCGAGGGGGTGGAAGTAGATTGTCCGGATCTTGGTTTGTTGCGTGCCGATATCTCCTATGGCGGAAATTTTTACGCCATCATCGATGTGCAGGAAAATTTTAAAGGACTTGAGTACTACACTGCTGATCAATTGGTTAGTTGGAGCAGGATTATTCGGAAACGGATCAATGATGCGGGCGTATATGTTCATCCGGAGGATGCGACCATCGCCGGTTGTTCGCATATCCTTTGGACCGGGCGCCCGATCAGTCCGGAGGCCACGGCCCGGAATGCGGTTTTTTATGGGGACA
>JAUZNZ010000063.1 GCA_030706735.1 Bacteroidota bacterium
GAGCAGCAGGGTAAGGCCCTCATAGGTCTTGCCTTTCTTTTGGACGTAGCTGCCGACGAGATAGCCGCCGATCACGTTGGCGATCGCCGGCAGCGTGCTCAGCAGGCCTTCGGGATCGAAAGCGATGCCTTCGCCATGATAAAGATGATTATCGCCGAGCAGCCACTTGTCCAGCTTCAGGACGGCGTTGCCGGTCAGGCTGAGCGGATCGGCGCCATCGCCGAACATCGTCAGGATGGGCCAATAAAGTAACAAAATGATAACGGCCAGGATCGCCGAAGCGCGCGGTTTGAGATAATAGATCATGAGCGACCCGATCCCGTAGCAAAGCGCGATGCGCTGCAACACCCCGAACACGCGGGTATGTGAAAAGGGTTTGAAGGCCCAATGCCCGGTGGCATCCTCGCGGAAGAAGGGGAACCAGTACATGAGATAGCCGAGCAGGAAGATGAGGAAGGTGCGGCGGATGATCTTCAGGAGGACCTGCGACTGCGAAAGCCCCTCCCATTTCGGCATGACGAAGCTCATGGCATTGCCGACGACGAAAAGGAAGCTGGGGAAGACGAGGTCGGTCAGCGTAAAGCCATTCCAGGGCGAGTGTTCCAGCGGCGCGTAGGAATAATGGCCGTTCCCGGGCGTGTTCACGACGATCATGAAACAGATCGTCATCCCGCGCAGCACGTCGAGAGCCAGAAAGCGCTGTCCGGAGGGAGGAGGGGGCATCGTTGAAGCCATCGTTAGTGTATTTGGGATCAATTTATTACTTTCAGCGCAAAAATCGCTCATGCGCAAAAAATGGTTGCTGCTGATCCCCGTTATTTTGATCGTGGTCTATTGGGTTGGCCCTGCTCCCGCGAGCCCGAGATATAATAAAGAAATGCCTGCGGTGCCGGCCGGGCCGGCCCAGCTCGAGGCGTATATCGGGAACCAGGAGGCGCAGCACAAACTTAAGCAGGATAATGAGGCGAGGATCGTGTGGGAAGATACGATGAAGCGTCCGACTGACTACTCGATCGTGTACCTGCATGGTTTTTCCGCTTCGCAGGGAGAGGGCGCGCCCCTGCATACGGACATTGCGCGCGAGTTCGGCTGCAACCTGTACCTGAGCCGGCTGGCGGAGCATGGGATCGATACGGTCGATGCGATGATCAATCTGACCGCCGACGAATTGTGGGAATCCGGTAAGGAAGCGTTGGCCATCGGGCAGCAGATCGGCAAGAAGGTCATCCTGATGGGCACTTCTACGGGCGCCACGCTGGCCTTGCAACTGGCGGCAGTCTATCCCGACCGGGTAGCCGCGCTGATCCTGATGTCGCCGAATATCGAGATCAATGACCCGAATGCCTGGGTATTGCACAATCATTGGGGCCTGCAGATCGCGCGGATGGTCAAGAGCTCGAAATACATCGAGGATACGGCCGACCGGGGACCTCTGTACGACCGGTACTGGTATCGGAAATACCGGCTGGAAAGCGCGGTCGCCCTGGGAGAACTGCTCGCGACCACGATGGATAAGGAAACCTTTTCCCGGGTCACCCAGCCGGTCGGCATGTACTATTTCTATAAGGACGAGGCGCACCAGGACAGCATTGTCCGGGTATCGGCGATGCTGCGGATGTACGATCAGCTTGGCACGCCGTCTGCTATGAAGGTCAAGCAGGCCTTCCCGAATGCGGGCACGCATGTCATCTGCTCCCCTATCCGATCGCAGGATGCGGAGGGCGTGGAAAGGGCTGTTGAAGCCTTCATGAAAGAAGTGCTCCACGTAAATCCGGTGCGCGGAAAATAAGCCATGTCGAGAAAGATCATTTATCTCATCAATCCGATCTCGGGTCGCGGCGGCAAGAATTCGTTGAGAATGCTGATCGACCGCAAGACCCGCGAACAAGGCATTGAATACAGCATTCATCCCACTGACGCGGAGGGGCGGTATGACCATCTGCTTCCACTGATCGACAAGGAAGGCATCACGGATATCGTCGTTTGCGGCGGGGATGGAACGGTCAGCGCCGTAGCCGCGGCGATCCAGGGCACGGGCACGAGGATCGGCATTATCCCGATGGGTTCCGGCAATGGGTTGGCTTTTGCGGCCGGGATCCCGAAGAAGATCACCGCCGCGCTGCATCTGATCTTTACCGGTCATGCGTCGCTGATCGACGGCTTCACCATCAATGGACATTTCTCCTGCATGCTTTGCGGGATCGGCCTCGACGGCCAGGTCGCGCATGAATTTGCGCGACAAAAGAAGCGGGGCCTGCAGACCTATATACGGATCACCCTCGCCAATTTTATCAAGGCGAAGGCGTATCCCTTCGTGATCAGCCTGCCCGGGACGCCGGGTGCGAGTGCCGGTTCAGAGGCCGCCGCCCACTCTTTTCCGGTGGAGGCCTTCTTCATCAGTATTGCGAATGCCAATCAATTCGGGAATCAATTCACCATTGCGCCGCGGGCCAGTCTGAGCGACGGTCTCCTGGACATCGTGATCGCGCGGAAGTCGGGACGATTTCGGCTGATCATGGCCGTCATTCGCCAGGTTCTCGGGCGCAACCGGCTGCGCCGGGCGGGGGCGCCGCATGATATATTAAAAGAGGGAATGGCGGTCGGCTCGAAAATGGAGTCCTCCGTACTTTATTTTCAGGCGCCGGGCCTGATCATCGGAAACCCGAGCGAGGCGCCCATGCATATCGACGGAGATCCCGGAGTCGCTGCGAAAGAATTCGTCATCCGCATTGTGCCGCGTGCCATTATGCTGATCCAGCCGGGGAAGGAGGCGAAGTGAGGATCAGGGGCGGGGGGCCAGCGTGGCCTGGAAGCGGCCGAAGGTCTTTTGATTCTCTTCATTTTCGAGGGCGCCGGCGATGTCGCGCTTCTCCTGCGTCGTCAGATGAAAATTCAGGGCGGCGCCCGCATCTTCCGTCTTCGGCACATATTGGAATACCAGCTTACGGAAAGAAAAACCCATTCCGCCCTGGGACAGGCTAAGCAGGTCGTCCTGGTTATACTCCTGCATCTTGTACCAGTTGTTTTGTAACAAAAGCAGCGGCTTCGTAATAACCTCCGTAATATCATTCGACTGATAGGGATTCTCCCAGCCGCCGGTCTTGCGGTCGCGGATCTGCAAGAGGACGACGCCCGACGTATTTTCCCGCAGCCACTCGCGGAACTCGTTCATGAAGCGGATCGCGGTCTGTTCTCCGAAATTATCGCGGAAGCCCGCATCCATGACATCGATGACCGGATCGGTGGGCAGCCAGACATTGGGGAGGACATAGGGGAAGGTCGCATTCATGCGCAAGGCGGTCAGGAGGCGCAGGTTCATCGGATCCTGTTTGGTGAACAGGGCGCCAAAGTCGATCGCGTCGGGGGAGATGGGCGGGATCATCGACGTGTCATAACGGGGCCTCATCAAAAAACTGACCGGCTGCGTACTGATCACGAGCGAACGGCTGTCGCGGGTGATCACTGGGCTGAAGAGCAGCAGGGGGATGCGCGCCTCGTGTTCGTCGGCGGCCAGGTCCTTGAGCTGGCAGTTCAGCAAACCCCGGGTATTGATATTCAATTTTTGTTCGAAGGCATATCCGCGGTCCTTGATGTACTCATAATTTCCGACCGTGAACTTTTGCGCAGGCGAAGCCAGGTCGCGGGCCACGAAGGAGGAGAACAGCGGGTTCAGCAGGTCGCGGGAGATATCGTCCACATATTTGTGATCCTGGAGGTTGATGGAGGGATCGCTGCCGGCCTTGATCCTGGCGAGCGCGCGGAAATAGGTGGCGCCGAACATGCCGCCCGAGGCGCCGGTGATGAGAAAGGTCTTGCGCATCAGCTGGCCGCCGCAAAGGCTGTCCAGCCTTTGGAGGATATTCATGGTGAAGGTCGCGCTGCGATTGCCCCCGCCGCTTGTATTGATGACGTAGAAGATGGGTTTGGCCTCTTTCTGGCGCGCCTTCCAGCGCTGCAAGATGCCGATCATATTCTCCTTATCCCTTTCGACATGGGAATCGGAGCAGATCTGAAGGAGATTGTCGCGATCATACCGGGCGCGTTGGTTGCGGTTGGTATAGTTAAGTCCGTAGGCCTTGTTGCTGGGATCGATCACGTCATAATGATAGAGCAGGTTCAGGACGAGGAAGAGGACGACGAGGAAGGGGATGCTCCAGCTTTGCAGGAAGTAGGAGAAGGCCCCCGACAGCGAGATGAGGATGGTAAAGAAGATGAGTATGCTGGCGGCGGCGGGCAACTGAAAAAAGCGGCTGTCCATGCAGAAGCCGACGATGATCAGGAAGATGAAGGCGATGAAAATGGACAGCACCGCGGAGAAATGGTGACGCGAGAAGATGCTCTCGATGAACTCACGGCTATAATGCGACACGTCGCGGGTCTTGCGAACGATGGTCCGGGGTGAATTCAGGTACCATTCGACCTTGATCAGGCGGCTTTCGGAGAGTTTTCCCTCCTGTTGATGATAACGCGACTTGAACAATTTCGGATTATTGATCACGGGCGTCATCCGGCGAATGATGCTTTTGTCGGCGCGGAAGAAATAGAATAAGGACCCGGCGACCAGGATCATGAAGCCTGCCAGGAAGCCGAGCGTAAGCAACACGATGGTGCCTGCGGACAGCAGTTCCTTATGCGCGCTGAACTGGACGAACCTGATGAAATAAAAGATCAGGAAGACGATGGGCAGGATGGCATTGTTGATACAGTATTTCAGGAAGGGTTTGGTGGTCGTGGCCAGGAAGCGGAAGTGCCTGCTGAAAAGGATAAAGGTCGTGATATTCCAGCTCATGATGAAGACCCCGCTGGCGATGCCCACGATGGCGGCGCTGATCGGGCTTACTTCACCGAGGTATTCGGGAGAAAGGAAGAGCGCGTTGGCGCCATAGGAGCGCATGAAGTCCCCATCCAGCGTGCTGAACAGGAGGAACCAGAACAAGAGCAGGATCTGGAATCGTTTGAAGTGCAGCAATACGAGCTGCACGGGAAAGAAATGATAAATGACTTTGATCGCTCGCATCATAGTTCCTCTTTTACCGGCCGGACCGGACGCGGACGATTCACAAGGTACAACATAGCGACCATTGTTAATAGCAATAGCATGCCGATCAATTGGTGCGCCTGTGCAAGCCAGTCGAAGGCCACCCAATGGTTCGCGACGATGCCGGGGCTATAGAGCAGCGTCATGACGCCGAGGATGATCTGGATGAGGACCAGCGCCAGGGGCATCCAGCGGGAAAGCTCGAAATAGGCAGGCACGGCCTGCAGGCTATAGGCTTTGATCGTCCATATCGAGATCATGACCAGGATCAGATAGGCAATTCCGCGGTGGATGAATTGTATGAGTATCTTATTTGCGATCAGGAAACGCATGGGGGCTCTGATGGACGCCACGTCCGGGATCCAGTCTCCGTTGATCGTCGGCCAGGTGGGCGCTGCAGAGGCCGCCTTGTGACCAGCCATCAGCGCGCCATACAAAAGTTGGAAGAAGAGCGCGGCGACGATCCAGGTCGTCCATCTCCTGATATTCCGGTTATGTACATACTCCTGCGGGGGAATCGTCAGCTGCAGCAGGAACCAGCATGCATAGACGATGAGGCCCATGGCAAAAATAAAATGCAGGGCCAGCTTGACGGGCTGCACGTATATTGCGTCGCCGGAGAGCCCGCTCAGCACCATGATCCACCCGACGGCGCCCTGCAGGGCCCCGAGAAGGAAGAGGATGATCAGGGGCTGCCACATGGTGGACTTAATATTCCTTTTTGCGAGCAGCCAGACGAAGCCCACGACGAAGACGACCCCGACGAGGCGCGCCCAGAGGCGATGGAGCCATTCCCAGAAAAAAATAAACTTGAATTCGGAGAGGCCGAAGTCGAAATTGATGAGGCGGAACTGGGGCGTCTGGCGGTATTTATCAAAAGCTTCCTGCCACTGGGCGGCGTTGAGGGGAGGCAGGGTACCCGTGACGATATTCCATTCGGTGATCGAGAGGCCGGAACCCGTAAGGCGGGTGATGCCCCCGAGCAGGACCTGGATGACCAACATGATGATGCCGGCAAAAACCCAGCGGGCCACGGGCAGCAGGGCAGGATCGGCTAAACGGGAGTATCTTTCCGGCAGTGGAAATTGAGAGGAGGATCGCATAGCCCCGCGAAGGTAAGGCAAGTTTTTTCCACATGTCCTCCATCGGTGGCGCATTTATCGCGAACTACCGTATTTTTGAAAAAAAGAGCGGGGTGCTGAAAAAATATTATCAAAAGGATCTGGTCGAGGCCGGTTGCGATGAGGCAGGGCGGGGATGTTATGCTGGGCCCGTATTTGCGGCCGCCGTGATCCTGCCCGAAGGCTGGTTCCATCCCTTGCTCAATGATTCCAAGCAGGTTCCCGTAGATGATCGCAATACCCTGCGGATCGAGATCGAGTCGACGGCCGTGGCATATGGCGTCGCGATGGTGGACCATGAGGAGATCGACCGGATCAATATTTTGCGGGCCAGTTTCAAGGCGATGCACCTGGCGATCGATCAATTGAAGACCCGGCCCAAGTTATTGCTCATCGACGGGAACCGCTTCACCCGTTACAGGCGTATGGCCCATCGCTGCATCGTGCAGGGCGATGCGACCTATGCATCGATCGCGGCGGCGAGCATCCTGGCAAAGACCTGGCGGGACGAATACATGCAGCGCCTGCATGATGAATATCCGCATTACGGATGGAACACGAATAAGGGATATGGCACGCCGGAGCACCGGGAGGCGATCGAAAAATTCGGGCTCTGCGCATACCACCGGAAAAGTTTCAATATCGCTCCGGGGGAAATTCCGCAGATCCCGATGTCTATCTGATCCGGGCTATCTGACCGTCTCCTCCCATTCCCCAAGGCCTCTTCTAAGGACTATCCACTCCTCCCCGGTACAATCGACTACCGTAGAGGGGAGGGTTCCGCCGATCCCGCCATCGACCACGATGTCCACCTGGTTCCCGAACAATTCATGGATGATCCCGGGATCGGTATAGTCTTCTACCCGGTCCCCGGGCAGGGAGGTGCTAAGGATGGGCCGGCCCAGTTCCCTGACGATGCTGCGTGCGATGGTATTGTCGGGCACGCGCAGGCCGATGGTATTTTTTTTGCTTTTGAGGATCCGGGGAACTTCCCGGCTGGCGGGAAGGATAAAAGTATAGGGACCCGGCAGGTGCGTCTTGAGCATCCGGTACAGTGGCGTGGAAATGCTCTTGGTGTATTTGCTGAGGTCGCTCAGGTCATAACAAATGAACGAGAGTTGGGCCTTCGACGGATCGGTTTGCTTGATGCGGCAGATGCGTTCGATGGATCGGTGGTGGAGGATATCGCAACCGAGACCGTAGATCGTGTCGGTGGGGTAGATGATCAGGCCGCCATCCTGCAGGCATTCGATCAGGATGCGGATATTCCTGGGCTGCGGGTTATCGGGATGAAGGGTCAGTAGCATCCGGTAAATTAGAAAAAATATCCGGTAAATGAGGGTGGACGCCCGGGCGTTTAACAACATTTCCTTAACGCTATTTACCTTTACATTCGCGATAAATTCGAGCTATGGACCTGCAACCTGTGGACAGGGTGGAAGCGATCGGGGGGGCGGAATTCAGGGAACGATATTATGAACCGATGAGACCGCTGGTGATCACCGGTCTGGCGAAGCCATGGCCTGCCTTCCGGAAATGGAACTGGGAACATTTCAAGTCGGTCGTGGGGGAGACCCAGGTGGGCGTGTACAACAATATCAAGAGTGACGCCTATACGCCGATCAATACGGCGGACGACTATATGCCGTTTGGGAGATATATCGATATGATACGGAAGGGACCGGCCGAATGGCGAATCTTCCTATTCAACATTTTCGAGCATGCCCCCGGGCTGACGAAGGACTTCGACTGGCCGGAGGAACTGATGAAGGGCTGGGTGAAAAAATTCCCCATGCTGTTTGTCGGCGGTAAGGGATCCGTCACGCACATGCATTTCGACATCGATCTGTCACATATCATTCACACCCAATTCATTGGCCGAAAGAGAGTATTATTGTTCCCCTTCGGCGAGCAGCACAAGCTCTACCGTAAGCCCTGGGAGGTCTTGAGTTTCGTCAATTTCGAGAACTACTTCGATGAGGATCATAATAAGCTGGAGCTGCAAAAACATCCTGCTCTGAGGCTGGCCAGGGGGTATGAGGTCATCCTGGAACATGGCGACAGTTTGTTCATGCCTGCGGGCTATTGGCACCACATGGAGTACCTCGACAGCGGTTTCGCCATGAGCCTCAGGGCGCTGCAATCGACGCTCGGCGGCAAGCTGAAAGGCGCCTGGTACTTGTTCGGCATGCGCCATATCGATACCCTCATGAAGAAAACCGCCCCTGAATGGTGGTTCAATATGAAAAAGGAAAAAACATTCAAGGCGGCGGATAAAGAGCTTGAAACCTTTGCACAGTAAGGGCTCAACCCATTGCGGGATGCGGCCTGACGCCGACGCCGTCTGATCGCGGCAAAAAACTTTAAAAAAAATATTGCTTTTTAAGAAACAGTTCTTTATTTTTACCGGGATTACACGCAGAAAGCATTCATCTTCACAATCGTAATGCACTAACCTGTTCCAATCCAATTTCCTCATCCCAACCATCCTGATCCCGTTCCCGAGATTCCAATTTCCAAGTAATATCCAGTTTCCGGTTTATCGAATGAAGATCAGTTCTTCGTCGGTTGAAGTCGTTCTCTCCTGCAACAGCAGTTCCAGATAGTATCGTTACCCTTTTAAAATTATGCACGGATCGTCCGGAATGCCGGCGACCAATGATCTAACCCGCAGTCAGGATTTTTTATTTACGTCATTGCATCCGGAAAAACACCAATTATTCAGTACTGAATACTGTATGGTTTGTCGTGGCAATAACGGGCAAGGCTAAGGGGATAACCAGCAGGAATAGACGAACAGCGAACATCAGCGATCAATGCAAACATATTCGACATCTTTCTTTTTGTGGTTTCAGAGGTAAGCACAGGCCGGCGATGTCTATCGCTGGCTCTTTTTTTTGAGGAGCAGGAAAGAGAAATGATTTCACTGTGAAAAAACCATGTCTTCAGAAATAAAGCCCCGAAAAATTTCGGGGCTTTATCATTTTATGATGTGCGGGGGGCCGGTTCGCGCCGGCTAGACGATCGTCCAGGTCTCGGAGCCTCTGAGCAACTTGTCCAGGTCGCCTTTCCCTTTGGCGGCGATCACGTCGTCAATTTGTTTGTTGAGCATGACCTCATAGGTAGGCCGGTCACCCTCATAGAATACGCCGAAGGGTCGGGGCAGGTGGCCCTCGGTGTGGGGGTCGTCGAACATGCGGACGAGGATCTGGCCCTTGTAAAAGTCTTTTTCGTCATGGATCCAGAGGTCGTCGGCGCTGATGCCGTCGCCAACCTGCACGACCGTCGGGCGGAAGCCATCGAGGCGGATGCCTTTATCGCGTGAGGCGCCGAAGAGCAGGGGTTTGCCGTGCTCCAGGAAGAGGGTCTCGGTCGGCTTGCTGCCTTTTTCGGTGAAGAGCTCGAAGGCCCCATCGTTGAAAATATTGCAGTTCTGGTAGATCTCGAGGAAGGAGGCGCCCTTGTGCTGGTGGCTGCGGAGCAGCATCTGCTGCAGGTGCTTGGGATCGCGGTCCATGGTACGGGCCACGAAGCTGGCGTCGGCGCCCATGGCCAGCGAGAGCGGATTGAAGGGGTGGTCGATACTGCCGAAGGGGGTGGACTTGCTGACCTTGTTGACTTCGGAGGTCGGGGAATATTGTCCCTTGGTCAATCCGTAGATCTGGTTATTGAACAATAAGATATTGACGTCGAAATTGCGGCGCAGCAGGTGGATGGTATGATTGCCGCCGATGCTGAGGCTGTCTCCGTCGCCGGTCACGATCCATACGCTGAGTTCGGGACGGCTTGCTTTCAGTCCCGAGGCGATGGCCGTCGCACGGCCATGGATCGAGTGCATGCCATAGGTGTTCATGTAATAGGGAAAGCGGCTGCTGCAGCCGATACCCGAAATGATCACGAAATTTTCCCTGGGGATGCCGAGGGTCGGCATGACCTTTTGCACCTGGGCAAGGATCGAATAGTCGCCGCAACCCGGGCACCAACGTATCTCCTGATCGGTGGCAAAGTCTTTGGCGGTAAGGGCCTGCGGGGAGGCCGTCGTAGGTTCGCTCATAATACAAATCTACTACTTTGCGGTCTAAAAAGCGTTCCGCCGCCCTCAAATTCGTGTATTGAAATCCTTAACAAGGTGTTATGAAATACATGATCCCCATCCTCTTGGCGGCTTCGTTGTCTGTGGCCGTGCAGGGCGGCGCGCAGGTTCGTCGGACGTCTCGGGGAACCTTCACGAATCCCGAGGCCGGCACCCTGCAGACCTGTACGCGGCTCGATATCCGGGGTGGCCGGATCGCGAAGCAGGTCAATTACTTCGATCAGGTCGCTTTCTTGCGACAGGTGGGGTTTTTTGATCAAAAGTGAGGGCCTGTGGAATTGGCGCCACGGGGCGCTGGCGGGTCGAAATTTTATAATATATTGATTTTCAATGATGTGATTTCAGGCTGCGGTAGCCGGGAGGCCATGGCATATTATTGGCCGCATATGGGTCGGAACCAAGCCACATTATTCATTTTAAAAATCATCACTATGAACAAGCTATTATCGATCATAGCCTTAGCCGGATGTTTGGCCCTCGGCTCGTGTACGGTCGATGGTTGGGTAGAGACCCAGCCCGGAGACGTCACGTATGAGCGCCCGGTATCGCCTGGTGTCGACTATGTTTGGATCGACGGCGATTGGGTATGGAGTGGAGGAACGTATGTATGGCATCAGGGCCATTGGGACCGGCGCCGTGAAGGCCATGTATGGGTTGGCGGCCGCTGGGAGCATGGCGGCCGCGGCTACAGGTGGCATCGCGGACATTGGCAATAGAAGAATTTTCAGTGCCAGGCTCAGCAAAAAGAAAGGGCCCTCCGGTGGAGGGCCCTTTTGCAATAAACAAGATCTTGATTAGTATCTGCTATTACTGAAATTGTTGTTCCTACGCTGGAAGGAACCGCCACCACCGCCGCTACGGCCGTTGTTGCGGTCTTCTTTCGGCTTAGCCACGGATACGCCGATGGTCCTTCCATCGACAGAAGCGCCATCCAATTCCTGGATCGCCTTCTTTGCGGCTTCGTCGTCTGACATTTCCACAAAAGCGAATCCGCGGGATTTGCTGGTGAATTTGTCGGTGATCACTTTGGCAGAAGTAACTTCTCCGTACTCTGCAAAATACTCTTGTAAGTCTTCGTCGGTGACGTTGAAACTTAAATTCGAAACGTAAATGTTCATACTTAAATAACTGGTTAAAAAATAATTAATACAATCTGAGTACAAAGCAGAGAGGAAAGAAGACTAACTATGACCGGGGAATGGCTTAGCAGAGATGTTCGTTCACTTACTTGTGCTGTCTCAAATTTCTGACACAAAGGTAGTTCATTTTACTCAAAGCCCCAAATCATTGGGCATCTTAATCATTTATTAATCTGTGTTGCGGGCGTCTCCCATTTCTGCATGCTCCGCCAGGCCAGGAGCGCGCTGAGCAGCACCAGGAAGGAGCCCAGGAGGAATGGCGCGCCCGGGAGATATACGGGAGCGTTAGCCCGGGAAAAATACGAAAAGAGGCTGGTCATGATGACCGGGCCGAAAATGGTGGTGACGCTCATGAGGCTGGTCAGCCCTCCCTGGAGCTCACCCTGTTCGTTGGCGGGCACGTGGGAGGAGATGATGCCCTGGAGGGCGGGCCCCGAGATGCCGCCCAGGCAATAGACGAGGATGAAGGGGAACATCATCCATCCTGCCGTCGCGAGGCCGAAGAGCAACATGCCGAGCCCATATAGAAATAAACCCGTATACAGGCTTTTGGCCTGACCGAGCGCGGGGATGATCTTCCGGATCAGCCAGGCCTGTATGATGAGGATGACAACGCCGATCACGCCGAGTGAATAACCGACCCATCGTTCGTCCCATCCGAACTTCTGCATCGTATAGTAGGTCCAGGTGCTCTGCACGCAGTGCACGGCGAGATAGACGAGGATCAGTGAGATAATGAGGCCTGACACCGCGGGGTACTTCCGGAGATGCTTGAGCGAACCGACCGGGTTGGCACGTCGCCATTCGAACCGTCTGCGATTTTCGGGCGGCAGCGATTCGGGCAGGATGAAGTACCCATAGAGCCAGTTGAGGAAGGTGAGAATGGCCGATGCGACAAAGGGGATGCGGGTCCCCAGGTGCGCGAGCTGGCCGCCCAGTGCGGGCCCGATGATGAAGCCGAGGCCGAAGGCGGCGCCGATCATGCCGAAGTTCTGCGCGCGTTTTTCCGGGGGGCTGATGTCGGCGATATAGGCCGAGGCGGTTGTAAAACTCGCCCCCGTAATGCCCGCGATCGCACGCCCGACAAAGAGCCAGCCGATCGTAGGTGCAAAGGCCAGGAACAGGTAGTCCACGCCAAAACCAAAGAGCGAGATCAGCAAGACCTTCCTGCGTCCGAACTGGTCGCTGAGGTTACCGATCACGGGCGCAAACAGGAACTGCATGATCGCAAAAACCGAGAGCATCGGTCCGCCATAGCCGGCAGCGGCGCTGATATCCTTATGGATCAGCGTGGCGATCAATTTGGGCATCACGGGGATGATGATGCCGAAGCCGATGAAATCGATCAGTACCGTGACAAAGATGAAGCCGAGCGCCGCCTTACGGGAAGTGGACATATGCATCTATTTATTTACACATTTATCTTTTGATATGCGGGCCGGGCCCGTTTGAATGTTGCCGCATAGACCGTGCATGCCGCCATCACGAGGACCATGCCCGTCAGGGATACAGCGGGCCAGCCGCCCTTATCCCAAACGAAGAGCCCGATCGCCGAGCCCAGGGAGGTTCCGATGAAACTGACCGTCATATATACCGTATTCAGCCGGTTGCGGGCCGCCGGCGCCAGCGCATAGACGCGGCTTTGATTCGACACGTGGATGCATTGCAGGGCCAGGTCCATGAATACGATGCCGGCGATCATCCATCCGAGGGAATTTCCGCCCGCATAAAAGATCAGGTAGGCCAGGAATAACAGGACGATGCCGTAGCCGATGACGATCCGGGGGCTGCGTTTGTCTGCCGATCCGCCCACGAGGGGCGCAGCCCCGGCCCCTGCCGCCGCGGCCAGGCCGAACATGCCGATGACGCCGCTTTGAAAATGAAAGGGCGGGCCGGAGAAATGCAGCACCATCGTCGTCCAGAACATGCCGAAGGTAGAAAAGGACAGGGCGCTGATCGCCGCGGCCTCGCGAAGGAGCGGCTGCTCTTTGATGAGCCCGAGGAGCGACCGCATCAGGGAAGCATAGGAACCCGAAAAATTCGGGCGGCTATGGGGAAAGCTGGCCCGGATGATGACCAGCATGACCGCGCCGATGCCAGCCGCGAGCCAGAACATGCCGCGCCAGCCGAGCCAGGCGCCGACAAAACCGCTCAGGGTGCGCGACAGCAGGATGCCGATCAGGAGGCCGCTCATGATGCCGCCGACCACTTTACCGATGCGATCGGGGGAGGTCAGGCTGGCCGCCATGGGGAGTATCAGCTGGGGGATTATCGAGGTGGCGCCGATCAGGAGGCTGGCGAGCTCGAGGCAGGCCAGGTTGGGGGAGATCGCCGCAAAGACCAGGGCGCCGACGGAGCAGGCCGTCAAAAAAACGATCTGGGCCTTGCGTTCGAACTTATCGCCCAGGGGCACAAAGAAGAGGAGACCCAATGCATAGCCCGCCTGCGTGAAAAAGGCGATGCTGCCCGCCTTGCTGCCCGGGACCTTGAATTCCCTGCTGATCAGTACGATCAGGGGTTGGCAGTAGTAGATATTCGCCACGATCAGCCCGGTGCAAACGGCCATCAGGACGATTTGACTTCTTTTGAGGACCCCGTTCGCAGCGCTGTTTGTCATGGCGACGCAAAGGTAAGCAGGCGGGCTGAAACCTGCGTTGTATGAAAATTCTGTGAAGTAAATGGGCGGTTTGTAGAACCGATTGCCTAAATTAGGGCTCCAAAAAATCAATTTATGCTGCCTTACAAGAAAATAGCGGTCGCCCTCTGTCTCTTTGCGTTCATGGCCATTGGAATGGCGGCCACCCGTCCTGCCGATCCGGCCCGGCCGGCCAGCCAAACCGCCGACAGGATCTTCAAGAACCTGAAGATATTACCGAAGGACATCAGCAAGGAGGACCTGGGCAAGACGATGGACCTGTGGAAAAATGCCCTTGGCGTAAAATGCGGATTCTGTCATGCGCCCACGGCAGACAGCACCTCGCATCATCTCGACTTCGCGAGCGACGCGAAGCCCGAAAAGAATATCGCGCGTCATATGTACAAGATGACGGCCAAGATCAACAAGAAATATTTCAGCTTCAATAAAGACGAGCAGGGGAACACGATGCCTGCCGTCGCCTGCATGACCTGCCATCGCGGGAGCCCGCATCCCGAGGCGAAGTAAGCGGGGTGAGGTAAGTGAACGAGCGAGAGCGGTCGTCCCCCGGCGACCGCTCTCGCTTTTATATTTGATTTTCACCTAATTTTGCCCCCGTTCATCATAACTATCCTCATGGCAAACACTTCCTTTGATTTCGGTATGATCGGTCTCGGCGTGATGGGCCGCAATTTATTGTTGAACATGGCCGACCATGGCTTTTCGGTCGTCGGTTTCGACAAAGATGCGCAGAAAACGGCCACCCTGGAATCTTCCGCGACGGCCGGCACGACTGTCAAGGGCGTAAACAGCCTGGCGGACATGATCAAGCTGTTGAAGAAACCGCGTAAGCTGATGATGCTGGTTCCGGCGGGCAAGCCGGTGGACGACGTCATCGGGGATCTGATCCCCTTGCTGGACAAAGGCGATATCGTAATCGACGGCGGCAATTCCCATTGGACGGACACGTTGCGTCGGGTGAGCTCGCTGCAAGAGAAGAATATCCATTTCATGGGCGTGGGCATTTCCGGTGGCGAAAGCGGCGCGAGAAAAGGACCCAGCATCATGCCCGGCGGAGATCCGGTCGCCTGGCCGCATGTTCAGCCGATCCTGGAAGCGGTAGCGGCCAAGGTGAATGGCAGTCCCTGCGTGGCGCATCTCGGCAAGGGCGCGGCGGGACACTACGTAAAGATGGTGCATAACGGGATCGAATATGCGATCATGCAGCTCATCAGCGAGACCTATGACCTCATGCACCGGGGCCTGGGCCTGGACAATGACGAGTTGTACAAGATCTATAAAGGCTGGAATGAAGGCGAATTGCAATCC
>JAUZNZ010000064.1 GCA_030706735.1 Bacteroidota bacterium
CGACAGGACTTGCCGGCTATCTGCGGGAAAAAAGGGTGACCGATGTCTACCTTGCCGGGCTGGCCGGGGATATTTGCGTCTTTGAAACGGCAATGGATAGCCTGCGGGAAGGTTTTAACACGTACTTTATCCGGGACGCCACCCGTCCCCTGGACGCCGGGCGCCTGTCTGAACTTCTCCTGAATTTTATTGCAGGAGGCGGAACGGTCGTTGAAAGTGAGCATCTGCCCTGACAAGCTAGACGGGGAAAAACGAAGTTATTGTCGCCGGAGGCGCCTCTCTTGCCAATCTCTGGCATTCAGCCATATGCTCAGTCCAAGGCTTAACAGAAAAACAACGAGGGTAACCTGTTCTACAATTCTTGGATTGAAGTCCATACCCGTGAGTTTCAGCAGAAGGAAGTGTATATAGGAGCGACTTTGGTCATGATAACCCAGGCGGCGGCGGACCATCCAGTGCCAATCCGTGCAGACGCAATATCCCCAGCCATACCAAATGCCTAATACAAACCAGGATATGGCGGTTAACAACAGCGTGAGAAGGTTCCATTTCCGGGTTACGGGGAATATCCATCCGGTACAATTAAACAGTGTAAGAAGGGTGTGAAAAGCAAAGAAAAAAATATTCAGGAACTGATACCACATTTCAATCGGTTTAAAATATCAGCATACCAAAGATAATTGACAAATGGGTTAAGGGCCAATGACATTTTTCACCTAGTGTTCAAGGCGAGTTCGTAGGCCAGCCCCTGCCAAACCGGGTCGCCGGCCTCGAACCTTCTGCGGTTCCCTTTGGCAATTTTTCGAAACAACCGGAGCGCTTCGCGATCATTAAGTCCGGAGGTATCCTGGTCGAGATGTTCATGCAAGAGTGCTGAACGGAAAGCATGGACGGTGTTGGGTTCGAAGAAGGCGACATTCATCTCCCCGTTTCCAAAGAGTGAAAAACGATGCAGGTTACAGGAGCCGGCAGTAGCCCACACATCGTCGATCAGCATGAGCTTGGCATGGACATGGACTAATTCGCGCTGACCATTAGCGCCCAGACCAGCAATGCCAGCCAGGAGAAAATTGTCGAAATCCCCCAGGCCGCGCAAACCGGCGTGCTCACCTGCAGGCGTCAGCAAGATAACCTCAACACCGCGCAACAGCGCCCGGCGAAGGCAGTCTACGATCGCCGGTACATCAATATGCTGGTTTTCGATATAGATGGAACGTTGCGCCGTATCGATGGCAGCGCAATATTGATCGCAGTTTGACCGCTCACCCGCGGCGATATCGTAAGGCATTCCTCCAGGGCTTGCCTGCCCATTAAAATAACGCTCCGGATGTATAGTCCTTTGTATCTGCACGACCGCACTGCCTCGCTCCGCAGGTATCCGGTCGGGAAATGGCAGGTCGGTTTCGCTATACGTTCCCCAACGGCCATTTGCCATCGCTCGTTCGCTGGCTTCGTTCCAGCGCTGAACAAAATTATGGTGAACGTCAGCTACCGCAGGGCCTGCCAGTTGAATATACACATCGTGATTATGTCCTTCACCCATATGACCAGGGGTTACCATAGAATGCGGATTTAGATTGATACCGCCGACAAAGGCCGTTTCATTTTCACCACCGGCATCGATAAGCCAGCTTTTCTGGTGCTGACAGAAACCCGGATGAGCTCGGTCCCATCGGATTTTCACGCCAGACCGGCGTGCATCGAGTAAGTCAGTATGGGCTGTAGACCCCCAGAACGCGTTATGCCGGAGCCACCACGTGTCCGGATCCGGCCGCCAAAAAATGAGCCGCACATCAATCCCGCGGGCTGCAACGCGATCGAGAATATCGAATGTGCTCCCTCGTCCATCCGGCATCTCAAAGGTTGCCCACATAAAGGTCACCGTCACCCAGACGTTCTTTCTGGCCGCTTCGATTGCCTCGCAGATGCAGCGGAACGCCGGTTCGCCGTCAATTAACGGCCGCACCAAATTTCCCGGACGAATCGGATAGGAAGTTGCCTGTGCGAAGGGAATGATGGCTTTCGTCATTAGATGACTCTATAGATTAACATTTTCTTCTTACCGCCAATAAATCATCGATGATGAAGGCGATGTTTAAGAACTGATAAGAAAGAGCTTTGATCAAGGTTTCTAAATTGTCTTCGTCAAAGTGCACCCAACCTTGCATCAGCGTCAAAGGGCCAAGGTCGGTTCTTACATTCGGCCATTGCTTTTCAAAAGGTTTAAATCTTGCCCTGAACTCATCGGCAAACTCTCTGCTTTTGATCCTATACCCGGTTAGTTCCCTTAATTTTAGAGCATGGATATTGTAATTCAGTTTGCCTTGCCGTACCGATTCCTCGCTCACCCAAATCCCAAAGAAGATTGATTCGCTAAATGGTTTTGCTTTTGGGGAATTATTGATCCATGACGGGTTCTGAAATTTGAGCACGGCGCACCTGAGCCAGTTCCCGGCTCTGTATTCAAGGTGTTGTTGTGCAAATAGTTCCCGGTCGAGTTGAGCGGCGCATCGTTGGAACCGGGGCAAGAATGTGGAAATCGATCTCAATTTCTCCATGATCACACAAATTAACGGGAATGCCGAAAGCCCGAAAAGGACATTTGTCACTTAATTGCTGCTGGAATGAAAAAATTATTTGTTTATCGAGACACGGCGGATGCGGCTGAGTGTTTCCCTGGTAACACCCAGATAGGAAGCAACCATATATAAGGGCACCCGGTTGCAGATATCCCTATCTTTTTCAATAAACAGGATATATTTTTCTTCAGCTGAATTACTGATCGATGAATAGAGCCTTTCCAGGTTGGCGATATGTATCCTGGCGGAAAGGCTTCTCATTAGTTCTCTAAACGCGGGTAACTCCTTGAGCAAAAGATCAAAATCTGCCTTTTTCCAGGACAGTATGATGCTCTCTTCAATAGCCTCGATGTTCGCTGCCGAAGGGGCCCCTGATAAATAACTTCCACGGTCACTGATCCAATTATTCTCTTTGGCGAACCGAAGGATATGCTCATTCCCTTTAGCATCAATACGATAAAGCCGTAATAGTCCTTTGATCACAAAATGGATATTCCGGCAAATTTCTCCCTCCCGTAAGATCAAGGCGCCCCTGGCTATCTTATTTTCTGCAGTTAAGGAACGTATCAGGCTGAGTTGCCCGCCAGACAATTCAATGCGTTCGGTCAGATATTTCTCAAATATTTCAAACATGCAAGCGAATGAGTTAGTTAGGCATTTTAACCCCTGCTCAAAAAAACAGGCTGTAGTAAATTGTTTAACAATTTCTTACAGCCTTAACCTGCGGAGAGGGCGGGATTCGAACCCGCGATACCCTTTCGAGTATACACACTTTCCAGGCGTGCTCCTTCAACCACTCGGACACCTCTCCATCCCCTCATTGGGGGCGGCAAAAATACAATTTCCGGCCTTAGCAGCCGAATATTTTCTTACCACCCGAATATTTTCTGCGCATTCGCCGTCGTGATCCGCGCCACCTCTTCGACCGAAACGCCCTTCACTTCGGCCAAACGCGCCACGACATATTTCAGATAGCTGCTTTCATTACGCTTGCCGCGGAACGGCGCAGGCGCCAGGTAGGGCGCATCCGTCTCCAATACAAGATGATCCATCGACACATGCCGGAGCGTCTCATCCAAACCCGCCTTCTTATAGGTCAGCACGCCCCCGATCCCCAGGTAAAACCCCAGGTCGATGATCTGTTGCGCCACGTCCACGCTGCCGGACCAGCAATGGAAGATACCGCTCAACCTTCCATCCTGCCGTTCACGAACAACTTCGATCGTCTGCGACATCGACTCGCGGGAGTGGATCACGATCGGGATCTTGTATTGCAACGCCCAGTCGATCTGTCGATGGAAGGCCTCATATTGTTCTTTCTCGAAGCTTCGATCCCAATAGAAGTCAAGCCCAATCTCACCCACAGCGACAAAAGGCCGCCGTCCAAGCCACTCTTCCACCAACTTCAGTTCGTCTTGATAATCGGCGCGCACCGAACAGGGATGCAACCCCATCATGGCGATGCATTTGCCCGGATATCGCTCCTCCACCGCGAGGAGTTCCGGCAGGGATCCCTTGTCGATCGCAGGCAGGTAAAACTTTGCAACTCCCTCTTTTTCAGCCCGCTGTATGACCTCGTCCAAGTCTCCGCTAAATTGTTTGCTGTATAGATGACAGTGGGTATCGATCAATAGCATGAAGAGGGGTTTGATGCATCGCCGGAGTCATTACTTGAGCAGAAGACGATCGGGGGAAATGGGGAGTTAATACAAGAATCAGGCCGACTGACCCCGCATCTTTCCGATCCTGGGAAATTACTTTGCATAAATCAAAAATTGTTTTACCTTTAAACCAGTTTTCATAGGGTACGGATTAAAAACGGGCCAGGGTGTCTACCCAGGCCCAATTTTATTTGTAGAAAAACTTCCCCGCAGGCCGCTACCTGATCGATTCAAACCCATAACCCAATCCCGCAAAATGTTCCAGTATCTGGGGCAGGCTGATCTTGAGCCTCTCGAATGCTTTTTCACTGTCGTGGAACACGATGATCGACCCTGCACGGGCATGCCGAAGCACATTTCGGGTGCATGTTGAGGGAGAGATCCGCTCATCGAAGTCCGCACTCAGCACTCCCCACATGATGATTGAGAAATTCAAGGGCGCCCGCCGGAGGCAAACCGACTGGAAAGCGCTGATCCGGCCATAGGGGGGCCTGAACAAATTCGAATCGATATGTTTGGTGGCTTCCCTGACATTGTCCAGGTAAACGCTATCCCGTACTTTCCATCCATTGAGATGATCCTGCGTATGATTTCCCACGCGATGCCCCTCCATCAATATCCTCTTGTAGATCTCCCGATGAGCGAGCACATTTTTTCCAATGCAAAAAAAGGTCGCCCTGGCCCGATACTTTTTCAATTCATCGAGCACCCAGGGAGTGATGACAGGATGTGGTCCATCGTCAAAGCTCAGATAGAGCGTCTTCTCCCGGTCAGGCATATCCCAGATCAACCGGGGATAACACCTTTTCAGAAGCCAGGGGGTCTTGACGAAATACAGCATTGCTGCAATTTACGAACTATTGGTCCTTCAGGAAGGTATTGACATGGATCACCCGCCCGTTCTGGCGGAAAATTTTTCCATTCTTCTTCACGAATTCTTCCTGGCTGGCCTCATTGCTGAGCAGTTTGTCCGCATATCGCCGGATGGGGGGGGTCGGGAGATCGACCGGTGCGCCAAAAATGACCGCGTCATCGATATAGCCCCGCAGCAGGGGCTCGAGCTGCCCATAGAAAAGTGCGGGATCGGCGAATATATCCGAACCGATGATCTTGTTGCCGGAGACAGCCACAAATCCAACGATCGTACTATCCGAATGCCTGAATTTCCCGCGGAAAAAATTGAAATACTCATCGTTTACCTGGACATATTTCTTGTCCTGCCGCCGGGACAGATAGGAGAGCGTATTGTTCTTGAAATGCCCGGAATCAAGCTGCCGCTGTACTTCATGCCAGACCTGGAGCTGGTTCCGGCTGGAATCCAGTATTTTCCGCAAATGCCCGTTGGCGAAATGGGCGTAGTCGAACTTCTTTTCCTTTTCGCTCCACCTCCCCTCTTCGACGCACATGGCCGGCACGTATTGGTCCCGATGGGTCGGGGCCAAAATGGTGTCCCGGGCCATCATCCGGTCCTGCCGTCCCCCGGCGACGATCTCGCCGGACGATACATAGACCGACTTCTCGGAATTGTTATTGATCCGGAGCCAGTGGACATTCTCAATGGCCGTCGTCCCGCGCTCGGACACGGTAACGAGCCCTTGCCGTATGGCCTGATTCAAGGTCACGATGTCCCCCAGTCCACTGCCCTGCCCGGGCGATCCTCCCCCTGCCTTTTGCCGGATAGGGATGATTTTCAAGTTCTTGTATTGCCAGGAACTATCGAAGTCAACGGTCAGCGTCTGGTAGGTCAACTGTGCGGATGCAGTCAGCAGATTGAATACGAGCAGGAAGCTGAGAAGGATCCTCACGAAT
The DNA here is from genome assembly GCA_030706735.1 of Bacteroidota bacterium. GTDB lineage: Bacteria > Bacteroidota > Bacteroidia > Chitinophagales > Chitinophagaceae > Puia. Next base: position 6,050 of record JAUZNZ010000064.1, read on the forward strand.
GGCGCATTTTGAGTCAATTTAGGAAATCTACCAGCCAATAACGGCTAAAAATAAGTATTAGTACCTATTAATCTCATCTTAACGAGCCCTTGACTTTATCTTTGCGTCATGAGCAAAAAGCCCAGGCTTCGATTTGCCCCCAGCCCGACAGGCGGCCTGCACCTGGGGGGCGTCAGGACGGTGTTATACAACTATTTATTTGCCAAACGGCATGGCGGCACCTTCGTTTTGCGGATCGAGGACACGGATCAGGCCCGCTACGTCGACGGCGCCGAACAATATATCCTCGATTGCCTGCAATGGTGCGGCCTGGAACCCGATGAAAGTCCTTTCAACCCCGGCCCCTACGGCCCTTACCGCCAAAGCGAACGAAAGGAAAAGGGCATCTACCGCGAATACGCCGACCGCCTGGTAAAAGAGGGTCATGCCTATTATGCCTTCGACAGCCCCGAGCAGCTGGAAGAAATGCGCTCCCGTTATTCGACGCCCGAGAATCCCTCTCCCCAATACAACCATACGCTCCGCGGCAAGATGCGGAATTCCCTGTCCCTCGACGCCGAAGAGACGGCCAGTCTGCTTGCCGGCGGAACGCCCTACGTCATCCGCATACGGGTCGATCCCGGCCAGGAGGTCTGTCTCAACGACATGATCCGTGGCGAGATCCGCTTTTCTACTTCCGGTCTGGACGATAAGGTATTGCTCAAGGCTGATGGGATGCCGACCTATCATCTGGCCGTGGTCGTGGACGACTACCTCATGGAGATCACGCACGCGTTCCGCGGCGAGGAATGGTTGCCCAGCGCTCCGGTGCATGTCTTGCTTTGGAAGGCCTTGTTCGGCGAACAACACATGCCGAAATGGGCGCACCTGCCGCTGATCCTGAAGCCCGATGGCAACGGCAAATTAAGCAAGCGCGACGGGGACCGGCTGGGTTTTCCGGTTTTTGCCCTGAATTGGACCGATCCGAAGGGGGAGCTGACGAAGGGGTTCAGGGAAATAGGCTTTTTACCGGGGGCCTTTCTGAATATGCTGGCCATGCTGGGTTGGAATGACGGCAGCGGCCAGGAACTTTTCACGCTGCAAGAGTTGATCGAAAAGTTCTCGATGGAACGGGTGCATAAGGGGGGAGCCAAATTCGATTTCGAAAAAGCGAAGTGGTTCAACCACGAATGGATAAAGTGGTCGACGGCCGATGCGCTGGCGCCGCTCGTTAAGCCCTTGTTCGTGGAAAAGGGGATCGCGATCCCCGAAGGGGAGCGGTTCACGCAGGTTCTGGGATTGATCAAGGAGCGCTGCACCTTGTTGACGGATTTCGTGCAGCAAGGCGCCTTCTTTTTCACGTTCCCCGCAAATCCTGACCTGGCGTCCATCCAAGCAAAATGGAATGAGGCCAAGCAGTTATTCTTCGCCGAATTGATCCGTCAATATGAATTGCTGCCCGAATGGGAGGCCGATCGGCTCGAGGCGGATTTCAAGCAAATGGCGGCAGCCGCGGAGATCAAGCCGGGAGACCTGCTCCAGCCCTTGCGTATCATGCTCGTAGGCGGAAAATACGGACCGGGGGTCTTTGCCATTGCCGCATGGCTCGGCAGACAGGAGACAATCCATCGCATCCGGCACGTGATGGGCTTGCTGAGGCCGTAGGATTCTCGTCACGATACCTTATTTTTAACGATCAATTCCTGAAAGCATGCAACCCGATTCATCCCGCCCGCTACGCGTGCTGGTCGCCAAAGTAGGACTCGACGGCCATGACCGTGGCGCCCGCGTGATCGCCACGGCGCTGCGCGACGCAGGCATGGAAGTAATCTATACCGGACTGCGGCAGACGCCGGAGATGGTAGTGAACGCCGCTTTGCAGGAGGACGTGGATGCGATCGGCATCAGTATCCTCAGCGGCGCGCACATGACGGTATTTCCCAAGGTCATTGCGCTGATGAAGGCCCGCGGCATGGATGACGTCCTGCTTACCGGAGGCGGGATCATTCCCGAAATGGACCGGCAGGAGCTGCAAAAGCTCGGCGTCGGCAATCTCTTCCCTCCGGGCACGCCTACCGCGGAGATCGCGGATTACATAAAGGAGTGGGCGCGTACGCATCGCGATTTTTAGCCACATTAAGTCAACCATATGTACAGCACATTACTTACCAACCTCAGCGAAGGCATTTTCACGATCACGGTCAACCGCCCGGATAAACTGAATGCCATCAATCACACCCTGATGCAGGAACTGGGCGAAGCGGTGGACGAGGTCTATGTGAACAAGGACATCAAAACGGCGATCCTCACCGGCGCGGGACCCAAGGCCTTCGTCGCGGGCGCCGATATCTCCGAGTTCCTGGGACTGACCAGGGAGCAGGGCCAGGCCCTTTCGGCGAAAGGACATCGCATCTTCGACCGCATCGAACATTCGCCGAAGCCCATCGTGGCGGCCGTCAACTGGTTCGCCCTGGGTGGCGGCTGCGAACTGGCCATGGCTTGTCATTTTCGTCTTTGCAGCAGCAATGCCCGCTTCGGTCAGCCTGAGGTCAATCTCGGCCTGATCCCCGGCTATGGCGGTACGCAACGCCTGCCGCAGCTGATCGGGAAGGCCAGGGCCCTTGAACTGACGATGACCGGCGCGATGATCGACGCCCGTGAGGCGCACCGTCTCGGACTCGTCAATTATGTCGTGGAGCCGGAAGAATTGATCGCAACGACCCGCGAGCTGCTGAAGACCATCGGGGAAAAGGCGCCCATCGCCATCGCCCGGGTCATCGAGTGCATCAACGCCTTTGCAGGCGGCGGAGGGAGCGGCGGAGGGAGCGGCGTACGCGGTTTCACCCTGGAACAGCAGGCCTTCGGGGAATGCTTCGCCACGGAAGATATGCGGGAGGGGGCCAGTGCTTTTTTGGAAAAAAGGAAGGCGCAATTCAGCGGGAAATAGATAATTTAGTCGGCAGAACCCGGAGACGACCATGTTTTTTTTCAACCCGCATTTCTATTACGTCAGTTTTGCGTTGCAGGCCCTCTGCGTGATCCATTGCCTGCGAAAGGGAACCCAGACGAACTGGATCTGGCTGATCGTCTTCCTGCCGGTGATCGGTTGCGTCGCCTATATCTTTACGGAGATCATACGGGATGGGGACATCCGGCAGGTTCGGTCCGGGATCGGGTCATTGTTAAATCCCTCAGGAAGGATCAGCAAGCTGGAAGAGAACCTGCGTTTTGCGGATTCATTCGGGAACCGCGTGGCGCTTGCCGACGCCTATCTCGCCAGCGGCCGTACCGAAGACGCCATCGAACTCTATGAGTCCAGTCTCACCGGCGCTTTCGAGGAGAATGAGCACGTGCAGGCCTGTCTGATGATCGCCTATTTCAAACTGCATCGTTACCAGGACGTCCTGCCGCTCGGGAAGAAAGTCGTCCGCCTCCCCCAGTTCAACCGGACGCATATCCATATCATCTATGCGATGGCCCTCGATCAGACCGGCCACCCGGCGGAAGCCGAAAAGGAGTTCAGCGCGATGAAGGGGCGATACGCACATTTCGAGGCCCGCTACCAATACGGGATGTTCCTGATCCGCCGGAACCGCCCCGAAGAGGGCTTTCGCCTCTTCCGGGAAATACTCGACGAGGCCGGACACCTCAGCGCCCGCGAAAGAAGGACCAACCGCCTCTGGTTAAACAAGGTCAGGGAAGAGCTGAAAAGAGCGGAGTCCAAACCGGCGTGACCCGCCCAGGGAGCCCCGGCCTCAGCAGCTCAATATCCGAACACGTCTTCCAGGCTCAGCACCTTGAGCGCGCCGACCTTCTTCAGATCCTCCTCGCTGATCTTCTTTTCCGATCCGACAATGCAATAGGTATAGGCCTTGTGCGCCATCCGCCGGTCATGGAGGTCTTTGATGTCATTGACCGTCATCGTATCCAGGGCGGCATATTCGGCCTTTCGCGGATCCGTGTCGAGTCCCTTCTGCTTATCGGCCAGGTACGTGAACACGATCCCGTCCTTGGTGATTCGCTCCGTTTCAATATCCTTTTTCAGGCTGGTCCGGGCGAGTTGGAAATTCTTGTCTGAGATGGGCAGGGTGTCCAGCAGCTCGTTCATACCCTTCAACGCGTCGTTCATTTTATCGGCCTGGCAACCGACATAGGCCAGGACATAGAAGGGCTCCTCCTTTTTCTCCGGGGTGCCATAGGTGGCGAAGGTCGCATAGGCCAGCGCCTTGGACTCGCGGATGGTCTGGAAGACGATGGAACCCATGCCTCCACCGAAGTAATTGTCGAATACATCGACGACCGGCTCGATTGCCGGATCATAGATCGCGGAATTTCTGACCCACACGATCTCGGCCTGCACCATGTCATAGTTGGCGAACAGCACGTTGTTGGCCTCCTGGGTCGCGAAGTGGTAGATGACCTCCGGTGGATAGGGAGTAAAGCTGGCGGGCAATTTATGCGCGGAGGTAATGCCCGCCGTAAACTGATCCACGCTCTGGGGGCCGTAATAAATGATCGTATGCTTATAGCTCAGCAGATCATGCAGGATGGCTACGAGATCTTCGGCCTTCAGCGCGGCGATCTCGCTGTCGCTGAGGACGGAATTGAAAGGGTTCTTCGCCCCATAGCGCGCATAGCTCACCAACCCCTGCAATATCGCCCCCTTGTTCAGCTTGGCATTCGAACGAGCCTTCATCAGGCGGGTTTTGAGGGAGGACAGGGCCGCAGTATCCGGCCGGCAATTACTGATCACCTGCTCGAAGAGCGAGACGGCCTTGTTGAAGTTCTCCTGCAGACCCGTAATGGTTATGGTCGTATGCTCCGCCGTCGCGCCGATCGTAAAGTTGCAAGCCAGGTTGTAAAACGCCTTGCTGATCTGTTCGGCACTATAGTCCGGCGTGCTCAGGTATTGCAGGTATTGGGTGGCCAGGGGCAGCAGTTTGTTGTGCCAGGAACCCATGTCGAACCGGTAGTATAGATGGAACAATTCATTTTCCTTATTCGGCACGTACAAGACATCGGCTATCCCTGCCCGGGAGCGGACGATGCCGGTATTGAAGTCCAGCCATTGCGGATTGACCGGGGCGACAGGCATGGCTTCGATCTTCTTTACGAATTCCGATTGCTTGCCCGCATTGGTCTCCACCGGCGTGATCGGCGGCTTGTCCACTTTTACGATATTCTTGTCCTCCCCCTTCCGTTTATTGATGAGCACATAGTTATTCCCCAGGTATTTTTTGGCCACGGCGATCAGTTCGGGCTTGCCCATCTTCGCCTCCTCGTCCAGTTCGGCCACGTCTCTATCCCATTTCTCTCCCCTGTTCTTGATGAAGGCGTCCATGAGGGCGCCGGCCCGCACATCGTTCTTCTCGAGGCTCTCCAATAAGGAGAGTTTGCTGTTGGCCACGATCGCCTTGATCAGGCTTTCGTCGTATTCGCCCTTTTTCAGCAGGTCAAGCTGGCCCATCAGAATATCCCGGACCTGTTCCAGGCTTTGTCCCTGCTTCGGCGTTCCGGTGACGATGAACATGCCATAGTCTTTGTATTGCTGGAGACCGGCCGTGGAACCCTGCAGCTTCTGCTGCTTGTTTACATTCAGGTCCAGCAGCCCCGCCTTTCCATTGGAGAGGATGCTGGAGAGCAATTCCAATACGACCGCGTCGCGCGAATTCTCTGCCGGCGTGCGGAAGCAGATCCGCATATTTTCCGCACTGGGTCCATAGATATCCTTGACGATCGGCGCCGTCAGCGGCTTTTCGGGCGCAGGGTTGTAGAGCTGGACCGGCTTCGGTTGCATGTAGGCAAACGCCGCGTCTATTTTCTTGATCAGGACGTCGGGATCGAGATCGCCGGCCATGATGATGGCCATATTGTTCGGCACGTAGTATTTATGATAGTATTCCCGTATGGCCTTCAAACTCGGGTTCCTCAGGTGTTCGATGGTGCCGATTGTCGTCTGCTGGCCATAATTATGGGTGGGAAATAAATAATAATGCATCGCCTGGCTGACCTTGCTGCCGTCATTGTCCAGGGTGCGGTTCTTTTCCTCATATACGGCTTCCAGTTCGGTATGGAAGAGGCGGAAGACGGGGTCGCGGTAACGCTCGGCCTCTACGGCGAGGAACTTGTCCATAGCGGCGGAAGGAATGTCCTCTTCATAGACGGTCTCTTCGACCCAGGTGTGGGCATTGCTGTTCTGACCGCCGATATCGGAGATCATTTTATCGTATTCATTGGCGATGGCATATCTCGAGGCCAGACCCGACACGCTGTCGATCCGATGGTAGATGTGCTTGCGCTTCAGTGAGTCCGACGTGGAGTTATATTGTTCGTAGAGGTCGTCGATCTGATCCAGGTAGGGCTTTTCCCTGGCCCAGTCGAGCGAGCCGAACTCTTCGGTGCCCTTAAAGAGCAGGTGTTCCAGGTAGTGCGCCAGACCCGTGTGGTTGCGGGGATCCGTATTACTGCCGGCCCGGACCGCAATGCGGACGGTCACCCTTGGTTCTTTATGATTGGGGCTCAGCAGGACGGTGAGTCCATTGGACAGGGTATAAAGGCGCGCTTGCAGGGGATCGTTGGTGACATATCGGTACGTATATCCGCCGGAGCTGGCTTGCTTCCACACATACTTGCCGTCCCCGTTTTGGCCCCGGGAAATAAAGGGAACGAAGACAATAACCTGGATAAGGAAAAAGAAGGAAAGGCGCTTGGAAAATGGCATAATGGAAATTTTGAGGAAAATAAATCATTTTTTTGCAAACCGGCTATGCCATTCATAAAATCCTAACTTTAACACCCAAAACAGACCCTAATTATGGAGTACCGGATAGAAAAGGATACGATGGGTGAGGTCAGTGTTCCCATTGACGCTTATTATGGAGCGCAGACCCAACGTAGCGTGGAGAATTTCAAAATAGCCCGGGAGATCAATACCATGCCCCGGGAGATCATTCGCGCCTTCGCCTATCTGAAGAAAGCGGCCGCGTTGACCAACCTGGAAGCCGGCGTCCTGCCCAAGGAGAAATCCGACCTGATCGGCCAGGTCTGCGACGAGATCCTCGCGGGCAAACTCGACGCCTGGTTCCCCCTTGTCGTCTGGCAAACGGGCAGCGGCACCCAGAGCAATATGAACGTGAATGAGGTGGTCGCCTATCGGGGTCATGTCCTAAAAGGCGGCAAGTTGACCGATAAGGAGAAGTTCCTGCATCCCAATGACGACGTCAACAAGTCGCAGTCTTCCAATGACACCTTCCCCACGGCCATGCATATCGCCGCCTACAAGATGCTGGTGGAGACGACGATCCCGGGCATCGAGCACCTGAAGGATACCCTGGCGGCCAAGAGCAGGCAGTTCATGAAGGTCGTCAAGATCGGCCGTACGCATTTTATGGACGCCACGCCCCTGACGCTGGGCCAGGAGTTCAGCGGCTATGCTTCACAGCTGGAACATGGACTGAAGGCGATCCGCAATACCCTACCCCATCTCTCCGAACTGGCCCTGGGCGGGACCGCCGTCGGCACGGGCATTAATACGCCTCAAGGATATTCAGAAAACGTGGCGGCAAAGATCGCCTCACTGACCGGGCTCCCCTTTGTGACGGCCCCCAATAAATTCGAGGCCCTCGCGGCCCATGATGGGATCGTGGAGGCCCATGGCGCGCTGAAAACGGTCGCCGTCAGCCTGATGAAGATCGCCAACGACATCCGCATGCTGTCTTCCGGCCCACGCAGCGGCATCGGCGAAATATTCATTCCCGATAATGAGCCCGGGTCCTCGATCATGCCGGGGAAAGTGAACCCGACCCAGTGCGAAGCGCTGACCATGATCGCCGCCCAGGTGATGGGCAATGACGTGGCCATCAATATCGGCGGGGCGACCGGCCACTTCGAGCTGAATGTATTCAAGCCGATGATGATCTATAATTTCCTGCACAGCGCCCGCCTGATCGGCGATGGCTGCGTGAGCTTTACGGACAAGTGCGCGTCGGGCATCCAGCCCATCGAGGCGAATATCCGCAAGCACGTGGAAAATTCCCTGATGCTGGTGACGGCGCTGAATACGAAGATCGGTTACTATAAGGCCGCAGAGATCGCGCAAAAAGCCCATAAGGAGGGCACGACCCTCAAGGAGATGGCCGTCAAGCTCGGCTATCTCAA
>JAUZNZ010000065.1 GCA_030706735.1 Bacteroidota bacterium
AGACATCTGGTCGGGAAGAGTGACGCGGACCTACCCAAAGCCATTTTTAGTCAGGGGATGATGGTACTCTCCTTCCTCCTTGCTCTCGGATGGGTGATCATCGTGCCCATAGAATACCATCAATTTGGGTATCTCTTGCTTGGGGTCGGACCCTTCCTGGGAGTATTGAAGAGGAGGTTTCGTTAACTAACGGCAAATCATGGACAGAAGAGAGTTTATCAAGACCACCACAGTTATCGGGAGTGCAACCTTTATTCCCGCCTTTCCGGCTTTTGCCGGCAACTCGTCTCCTCAGACTGACGGGCCCTGGTTCGACCGATCGTTGCGATGGGCACAACTGGCTTTTGTCGAAAATGACCCCGGTCGGTACGATCCCGATTTCTGGCTCGCTTACTTCCAAAAGATCCATGCGGATGGCGCTCTGCTGAGCGCGGGGGGCGTGGTGGCTTTTTACCCTACCGAAATTCCACTCCACCACCGGAGTGATTGGCTCGGCAATGCGAACCCGGTCGGAGATATGGTGAACGGCTGCCGCAAAATGAATATGTCGGTCGTCCTCCGGACAGATCCTCACGCGACGAGACAAGACATGTATGATGCTCATCCGGACTATATTTCGGTTACGGTAGACGGACAAAAGCGCCGTCATTGGGCTAATCCGGCTCTCTGGGTTACCTGCGCGTACGGTCCTTACAACTTCGATTTTATGACAAGCGTGCATAAAGAGATCATGCAACGCTTCGAACCCGATGGAATTTTTTCAAATCGCTGGGCAGGCCACGGAATATGCTACTGCGAGCACTGCAAAGAGAACTTTAGGAAGGCCTCCGGTCTGGACCTGCCTCAAACCGCGGAACGGCTCGATCCGGTATACCGTAAATGGGAAAATTGGCGGACGAGCCGCCTGAAAGAGCTCTGGCTCTTATGGGACGGCGTGATTCGTAAACAAGAACCTTTTGCGAGGTTCATCCCCAATGGCTTTCCTGACAAGCTGGAAACGGGCAAATATGCGGATATCTTCTTTGCCGATCAGCAGGCAAGGAGCGGCGTCATACCTCCCTGGTCGAATGGGATGGGAGCCAAAGAACTTCGGGCCGGGCTGGGCATGAAGCCTATCATAAATATTTTCAGTGTGGGTGTCGAAGAGGAGTACCGATGGAAGGACTCTGTTCAGAATGAAGCGGAGATCAGGATTTGGGTCGCGGAAGGGGTTGCCAACGGAATGCGCCCCTGTTTTGTAAAATTTGGAGCTTTCGTCTATGATAAGCGTTGGATGAAAGCCGTGGCCGGTTTGTACCAGGCCTACTTCAGGAATGAACCCTATCTCAGGAATACGGCCCCGATGGCAAGGGTAGGGATGGTTTATTCCGAACAGACGAACCGGAATTATGGCGGGAAAGCCTGGCAGGATAAGATCAGGGACCATTCGCTGGGGATCTACCACAGTCTTGTGGAAGATCATATGCCATTTGAAATGGTCAATGACAGGCTGCTGGACGCAGAACACCTGAAATCCTTCAAACTGCTTATCCTTCCCAATATTGCCGCATTATCAGACGCCCAATGTGCGCAGCTGAAGGCCTTTGTCAATAGCGGCGGCAGCCTGGTCGCGACATTCGAAACCTCCCTGTATGATGAAGAAGGTAAGCCTCGCCCCAATTTCGGGCTGTCGGACCTGTTTGGCGTCACTTATGATGGAGCAGTAGAAGGCCCGATGAAGAACAGTTACCTGAAATTGGACGGCGATAAGGCCGACGGCCCTTATCGCCAGGTAATGGAAGGACTGGAAAATGCATACAGGATCATAAATTCGGTCTACCGGGTAAAAGTAAGGCCCGATTTGGATTTCCCCAGTCCGGTGACCCTCATACCCAGCTACCCTGATCTTCCGATGGAAGACGTTTATCCGCGGAAGGAAACGACTGGCACGCGCGAGCTCTATCTCCGGGACAACGGAAAGGGCCGAGTGGCTTATATACCGGGGGATCTGGACAGGTCTTTTTGGCAGCTGATGAATACGGACCATGGGAGACTGCTTCGCAATACTATACGATGGGCCCTCAATGAAATGCCCATCGTCGTGGTACAGACTCCGGGAATCTTCGATGTGGCCGTTTGGCGCCAAAAAAATTCAATGACCGTGCATTTTGTCAATCTGACGAACCCGATGATGATGAAAGGTCCTTTCAGGGACTTGATCCCATGCATGGCCAGGGTACAGATCGAGGTTCCAGCCGACTCCAGGGTGACAGGCGTTCATTTGCTGATGAGCGGCGCCACGCCTGCTTTTGAAAGCAACGGTCGCACTATCACGCTCGACGTGCCCGAGATCCTGGATCATGAGATCGTCGCGCTGGATCTGGCTTAGCCTGAAGACCTGAATCTGTATCATGTAGGCATGAAAATAATAACATGGAATTGTAACATGGCTTTCAGGAACAAGGCCGCCCTGATCCTGAAATATAAACCGGATATCCTGGTCGTTCCGGAATGCGAACATCCGGACAGATTGCTATTTCCGCCCGGCACGCCGAAGCCGAAGGACCAATTATGGTTTGGCAAGAATCAACACAAGGGCCTTGCCATATTTTCGTACAGCAGGTTTCGTTTTTCCGTTTTCGATGACCACAATGAAGATTTTAAAATGATCGTCCCCATTTCGGTAAAAGGGGGCCGGTTTGACTTCAACCTCTTTGCTATTTGGGCTAATAATCCCGGCGATCCTGACGGACAGTATATCACGCAGATCTGGAAAGCGATCAGGTACTACGACAGATGGATGGCCAACAAAGGGACCTTGCTGGTTGGCGACTTCAACAGCAATTCGATCTGGGACCGGCCGCGGAGGGCAGGCAATCATTCAAACGTGGTTAAGCTCCTGGAGGACAAGGGTATTTTTAGCGCCTATCATCTACATTATAAACAGTCTCAAGGGAAAGAAAAGCATCCTACGCTGTATATGTATCGACATAAGGACAAGCCGTATCATATCGACTATTGTTTTGTTTCGGCGGACCTTGCAGACAGCCTCAGGGCTGTTGAGATTGGCAGTCATCGCCGTTGGACTAAATATAGCGACCATGTTCCCGTGATGGTCACCTTTGATAGCAGGCTCAGGAACCGGCCTGGGAATGGCTGATTGGCTAAGGTTTTTTATACTTGTTCAAAGCGATTTTTATTGCGGGATAGTTCTCCACCCGTTCCATGGTAAGCAAGGCCTCGATGGTTGATTCTCCGCCGGAATTCTGATTCACGCTGCCGGGTGACGATATGCCATCGAAGCAAATACCTGTCGATGTGGAATACATGTTTATATTGGCCGGATTGGCTCCAAGGAACCATGCAGCCAGATGTCCCCCGATGTCAGCGTATTTTTTGTTGCCTGTTTGGCTATAGGCTTCCGATGCGGCGAACAGCATGGGCTCGATGCCATAGGCGATTTGTGGGTAGGCTGTTTCACTGATTAGTTGATCCACCCCGGACACGCCTCTTACGGAAAAGGTACATTCAAAGCCGCTTTGCAATAACCACGGATAGAAGTTGTCGATCTCCCGGATGGCGACACTATCGTACATTGGATCATTTAAGAAGACACTGGCCTTCATCAATGAATAAGCCTGAAGGTTGCCATACCCATGCCAGGTGTTCTCCCAGCTTAAAAAAGCATCATAAGGGAATTGAGTGCTGTTTCCCTGCTGCATAAGTAACATGCCATCGGCCAATTTTCTAATGAATGAGGTCATTGTGGCATCATTCGTAATGCGGCAGTATTCGATCAGACCAAGGATCAGCGTGGCAGCCTGATCGGTTCCGCTTCCGGAAGGAAGCCATTGCGGAATGGTGACCCCATTGATCACCGTAGTCGTTTCCGGCAGGTTCACCAGGTCGGCTTTTATTTGGGTAACCAATTTCGCCATGGAAGCAACCACATTGCCATAGAGTGCCGGATTCTTGTTGCTGATGAGGGGAGCGGACTCGCTGAGCGCCTGCAATGCACGCCAGGACCACCAGTTGGCATTATCGATACTCGTGGGGCCATAGGTATTTATTTGACCGTTCGCTGAAAGAAAATTGTAAAAATACCCATTGGATGACTGCATCTCGAGTATGAACCGGATAAGATGATACAATTTAGATTGGGTGGCCGTGTCTGAAATAAATCTCTTGCTTCGTAAATAGACAAGCGCTGCGCGTGAGACGTCGTCAACGCAGGAAAACCCTTCACCCTGCGCCTCGACATTGGTGTAATCCGGGTAATTTGAATAGATGTAAATGCCGGCAGCCTGGGAGCCATCCGAAAAGGTGACGGGCGTATACAAATGATCAAGGTGCAGTGTGTTCACAAGGGATGAATCCGCAGGCGGCGCTAGGGGCAGGCCTGACCCATGCTTGGTGCAGGCAACCAGACATGATCCTGCTGCATAGGTATAAAATAGGAAGATGATGGTTTTCCTGATCATAGTGTGGTAAAAAGCCCCCGGGATCTTCCCCGGGGGCTGGATGTCTTGACCTGGTATTATTGAGTGACCTGCTGATTATAAACTTGCGTCACCTGGGCTGCCGTTAAAGGAATATTGTAGATCATGATGTCGTCAAGATCTCCTGTCCAATATCCTCCCCACGCGACATAGTATCTTCCCGTGCCATCATCTGTGGCCGTATAGGAAGAATTGGTCAGGTCCGTACCAATTGAAATGTCCTTCGTTGGGGAAAATACTTTGATCGCTCCTGCCAGATTGGTCCAGGTATGGACCAAGGTGCCATTAATGTAATAGGATTCGGTTCCTGCTCCATCGTAGGTGACGACGAGGTGATTCCATGGCCCGGCGCCTGTAGTCTTGCCGATTGTTAGGGCAACCGTACCGTCGCGGTCATAAATCGAGGTATCCGTGTTTACCGTAAAGAAGGGTCGCTGAGTTCCTTGTATCTGGAATTTCCAGCCATTCCACCGGTTTAGCGAGATCATATAGCAGTCAGCCGCATGATCGGTTCTGCCGGCTGTGTCCTGCCGCTCCCACAAACTGATGGTCATGGCTTTCGGGTTCAAAGAAGGGGTATAGGGGATATCGATATTACCGCCGCCGGCGAAATGATACGCCGAATTTGCATTGCCAAATCGGTCAGCGGTCAGGTTTGGAACTCCTGATGGTACTGCGGCCAGTCCGACAGGCCCCGCTTCCAGGGTGCCGGAATGTCCGTTACCCGAAGAGTCCAGTGCATTGCCATTGAATTTCCAATAGGCGACAAGCGAGGATGAAGCGATTGGTGTGATCAAGCCGGCTTCATAGGCCGCGATCGCGGCGTTTAGATTTGCGGTCGCTGCCGTTATCTGAGCCTGCGTTGCCGTGCTGGTGGCGGTCGCCAATACGGCCAATGCCGAATTTACGGCGGTCTGCAAGGTAGCTTGTGTCCCCTTGGTATACCTTCCGGCCTGCGTACCTTCCGATGTGTGGGCTAAATACCATTTTGCCGAATCAATGGATGCCTGTAACGAAGTGGTGACGGGTGGTGTGAACGTACTCCCTTTTTTGCAGGCATTCAGAAGGAAAGCCAGTGACAGGCCTACTGCTATGGTAAGGGTTAAGTACTTAAATGGAGTTCTCGATCGCATGGTGGGTGAATTTTTATGAGTGATGAATAATAAATTAACGTTTAGTGTAGAGCCTTGTCTATATCCTTCTCGCTTTGCGGAATAGGGAACGATTTGGTGGCTGCGGAATAGGCATACCCGCTCACGCCGTCCCTGTTCATCCAGAGGTTTACATTGCTTGGACCTATATTTGGGTTGGCTGCATACCGCATGAGGTCAAAAAAGCGATGAAACTCGAATCCAAGCTCCACCCTTCTTTCATGTATTATGGCGGATCTTACCTGGCCCTGCGAAACAACCGGAACGTTGGGTAAGAGTGCGGGCGGAATGGCGCCGTATCCTTGCAGACTGCTATCGTACAGGTAGCTTTCCCTTGCCCTTTTCCTGACTTGATTGAGGGGGGCGATCGCCGCGGTTGGTTGTCCCAACTCATTTAACGCTTCTGCATTGAACAGCAATACGTCAGCGTAACGGATCGCCACGTAATCGCAATTGCCCTGACCGATTATGGGCGCCTGGGAAAGTGGTTGCTGATGCTTCCTGTTTAAGTAGCCGGTTTGCGGCGACCAGGAACTTAAGTACAGATCGCCATTGTTCCATTTCATGCTGTCTCTCCCGACCGTGTAGTCGAGCCTTGGGTCATGTACTCCTGATGGAGTCGAATCGAACTCATTGACGAAATTGGAGTTGGGGGCATCGCAATAATAGCCGCCCACGACCTGAGGGGCAAACCATTGGTTCAATGCGTTCCCGACATTTGGATTTTGACCACCGATCATCTGCACTTCAAAGACCGATTCAGCGTTATTTTTATGGAGCCCGTCGAAGTTTTGAGAATAAACAGGCATTAAGCTGTAGAGTCCGGAAGAAATGACCTGTGTCGAGTAAACTAACGAAGAGTCCCATTTTTCCTGGTATAAGTACACTTTTGCCAGCAGAGAGGCTGCCGCCCCGCTTGTTGCCCTTCCTATGTCGGCGCTTCCATAACCCGAAGGCAGGGTACGCAGGGCTGCCTTCAGATCGGGCTCGATCACGCCCTCATAGATCTGCTTTGCCGGAGATTGTGCAACCTGCATTTGTGCAGGATTTAGAGGCGTGAGAACGACGGGCACGTCGCCGTAGATATTGACCAGCATAAAATAGTACCAGGCCCTTAAGAACCTGGCCTCGGCGACGACCCTGGATCGAAGTACCGTATCCATATTTATGGGAGGCACGTTGGCCAGTACCAGGTTGCAGTTCGTGATGCCTTCATAGAAATTGCTCCATTCGTTCGATAAGTGTGAGTTGGTTGTGGAAAAAGAAAAGTTGTCAATCGTTGCGGCGTCGGGGCTCGCGGCAGGATCCCCGCTTGCTGCGTCATCTGAGGCGACGTCTCCGAATACCCAAAGTGGATTGGCCGTGCCGCTCGTGAATGTTAAGCCCACATATGCCTCATTTACTGCCTGCACCGCGGCGTCGGAAGTGGTATAAAACTGGCCGGCCGGGTATACGCCCTTGATGTCTTTATTTAGGAACTTGCTGCAGCCGCTCCCGATAAGCACTGCGCCTGCTCCAAGCAGAAAGGGGTAAACGATTAGTCTCTTATTCATGATCTCTCGCTTTATCAGTTTCTAAAAATTGAGATTGGCGCCCAGGAGATAACTCTTGGCCGAGGGATAGGTGCCCCAGTCAATGCCTGCCGCCACGTCGCTTGGATATCTCTCAACGTTCACATTATTGCTTGTATGCATTTCCGGGTCCAATCCGGGATATTTTGTAATGGTTATCAGATTGCTTCCGGTCATGTAGAACCTCAATCCCTTCACCCGGAGTTTGGCAAGTAGCTTTTTAGGAAGGTTATATCCTATTTGCACATTCTTTAGCCGGCAATAGGATGCATCCTCGATGAAGCGGCTAGAAGGCTCCTTGATATTATTAGGCTGATCGAGCCAGGAGACCAACGGCATCGTGTTACTTGTGGCCTCCCCGTGCCACCGGGTGTCATAGACCCGTTGGGTCAGATTGAACGGACGGTAAAATCCCTCGATGTCCTGGTTGACTTGCATATAGATCTTATTGCCATAACCTCCCTGGAATAGGATGAACATGTCAAAATCCATGTAATTCAGTGAGGTGGCCAGGCCATAGGTGAATTTCGGGATCGCACTCCCCAGGAACAACCTGTCTTTCGCATCGATCTTTCCGTCTCCATTCACGTCCTTATATTTTACATCTCCGGGACGAACGCCGGGGCCCTGGTAAGCCGAGGTAAAGATGTCATTCTTGTTCTGCATGATCCCGGTCATCTCATAACCATAAAAAGATCCAAGTGGATGACCGGCCGTAGTGAGTGTTGCATAAATGCCATTGTCGATGCGACCACCCTGGATGGGAACAGGGATCGAGATCACCTTGTTTTGTATGGTGGCGAGGTTGGCGTTAAAGCTGTATTTCAACCGGTGATCCATGTTCCGATAGCGCAACTCGAATTCAAAGCCCTTGTTCTGTACGCTGCCGTCATTTACGAAGGGGGCGTTCGCGCTGCCTCCGATCATCGGTAAGGGAACGGCCACAAGCATATTGCTGTTTACCTTGTTAAAGTAATCGACCACCAGGGACAACTTATCGTCTAAGATGGAGATATCGGCTCCGACGTCAGTTTGAGTGGAGGTTTCCCATTTGACGTCGGTGTTACCCAATGTCGATACGGTCATCCCCTGCACGAAAAGGGGCGGAGATCCAAGCACATAATTCCTTACATTCGAGGACCTCAGGGCGCTTTCGACGATCGATGCCCATGGGTAGTCACCGATGTTTTGATTCCCCAACTGTCCATAACTTGCTCTCAGTTTCATTCCCGAAATGCCGGGGAACAGATTGGAGAACCATTTTTCGCTCAACAGGTTCCAGGCCACAGCGCCGGAAAAGAAGTTGCCCCATCGGTTGGTCGGGCCGAACCGGGACGACCCGTCCCGCCTGGCGCTGCCACTTACAAAAAATTCACTGTTATAACTGTAGTTGACATTTGCCAGAAAAGACATCAATGCCCATTGTCCTTCGCCTTCTGTGTTTATTCCGGGGCTTAAGCCGTTGCCTAAGAATTCCAGTGAGGGAATTTGAGTGGGAAAGTGTTGTTGAGATTCGGTCGTATTGGTGGTGGTGTTCGCAATGGCTTCTGTACCGATCAGGAAATTGAAGTTATGTACCCCGCGAATGAGGGTGCGATAACGGAAGGTATTGTTCCAGATCATGTTCTGATTGGTGATTTGCCTCTCTACCAGCGTATTTGGATTATTTACCCGGCCATTGGTGCCCCAATTGAGGTCAAAGGTTTTGCCCTGGGTCAGCAGCACGTCCCCGCCAAAATCAGACTTAAAAATCAGGTTGTCAAGGATCTTATATTCGGCGAATACGTCTCCAAATCCCCTGAATTGTTTTTCCGTATTGCTGGTGTTATTTGCCAGCCCTACCGGATTATACCCGTCGCCGAAGAAACCGGGATATTGCGGCAGATCACTGTAAAGTCCAGGTGAGATGAAGACGGGGATGGCCGGATCACGGAATAGGGCATATCGTACCACGCTTCCGCCATTCCCTCCAAGGCCGTCCCCTGAGCTGCCTATTGAGTTTTTGTCATAGAACGAAAAACTAAGATTTGCTCCGACTTTCAGTTTCGCGCTGACCTCGGTAATCAATTTGGTCCGCAAAGTATATCTGTCGTAAAATGAATTTAGGATGATCCCATCCTGTTTGAAGAAGTTTCCGGAAACGGCGTATTGGGTCTTTTCATTCCCTCCGCTTACGGATAGCTCGTGATCTTGCTCAGGGGCGGTGCGGAATATCGATCCGAGCCAATCCGTGTTAGCCATCTGTATCGAATCGGGAATAGGAGATTTTAATAATGGGTTATTTGGAGCAAGGCCGGCATTGTCATTGGCTACCATCTCATTGAATAGCGTCTTGTATTCCGAGGCATTGACCATCGGCGTTAAATAGCCATGGGTTTGGATCCCGGCGTATACTGAGTAATTGATGGATGTTCTGCCGGATTTGCCATTTTTTGTGGTGATGACCACCACCCCATTGGATGACCTTGCGCCGTAGATGGCCGCAGAGGCAGCATCTTTTAATACGGTAATGGAGGCAATATCGTCTGCAGCCAGAAAGTTGATGCCATCCTGCGTAGGAACACCATCGATGACATAAAGCGGATCGTTGTTATTGACCGAACCGACACCTCTTACGCGTAGTGCAAGTCCATCTCCCGGCTGACCTGACGATTGGGTGATCCTGACGCCGGAAACCTGTCCCTGCAATGCCTGATCGGCGAAGCCGGTGGGGATCTTGGCCACATTATCCACGTTTACCGTGGTCACCGCCCCCGCAATGGCAGAACGCTTTTGATCCTGATATCCCATGACAACCACTTCATTCAGATCTTTCTTGACTTCTTCCAGGTTTATCACCAATTCAGATCGGCCATTCATTTCGATATCGATGCTCTTGTATCCGATATAACTGACAACCAAAACCGCATTGGAGGCGGCATTGATGGAAAAATTGCCGTCGGCGTCGGCCTGTGCGCTGATCTGTGTTCCTTTGACGGAGATAGTCGCGCCTGGCAATGGCTTGCCATTGGCATCCCTTACAGAGCCTTTGACAGGGATGCTCTGGAGGACGATCATGGTCTGGGAAAGTTTCACCTGCCTGGTGACAAGGATGCTGTTTTGCTTTTGTGTAAAGGCCAGACCCGTTTGATTGGAGATGGTTTCGAGCAAATCGCTTAATCTTTGTTGCCCGATGGGCAGTTTTAGTTTCTGGGTGAGATTAATCTCGCCTTCGTCATACACAAAAACAAGAGGCGTTTGTCGTTGGATCAACTCAAAAATGGGCAGCAACCTGCTGTGGCTTTCCTTAATGGTAATATATACTTCGGCAAACCGGTCTCGCGGGCTGACATTGGCCATGGCCGAGCCCCAACACAATAATATGAGGAAAAGGATCATTGTCCTCCCGAAGGAGGATGGCAAGCATCGTGTAATAAGCATGGCAGTTGGATTTATTTAATCCCTGGAATTATTTAATAAATACGGTATCTCCCTCAACCTCATAGTTCAGTTTTTCTACGGTACAAATGCTTTCTAAAATAGTAGTCACCGACGCGTTGTTGAACTCCCCGGTGAATCGCCAGGTTTTTTTCTTGCCTTGATTGATGATCGTCAGCCCAAAGGCACTCTTAAATTGCGTGGCGACCTCGTCAAAATTGCTTTGGCGGAATGACAGATGGGCTATTTTGGTGGTCAGATCATACTGGGACTGCCATTTTTCTTTATGGAATTGTTTGGAACGGGGCTTATAAACCACTCTTTCATCAGGATACAGGATGACAGATTGCTCTATGGATCCATTTGCTTGTATAGACTCTACTTTCAGCTTCCCCTTTAACAATTCAACCAGGATAGCAGAATCAGCCGGCTGTTTCTTTATATTGAAAACGGTACCTAAAACGGTGGCGACGATATCGCCTTCACGCACTTTGAAGGCGTGCGCGTCATCCCTGGCGACCTGAAACTGGGCTTCGCCCTCAAGATTTCCAAGTCTTTCCGTAACGCCGAAATCATCCCGAAACCGAAAAACGCTATGAGGAGCCAATGTAACTACCGTACCGTCGCTCAGCGCGAAGACCACTGGTTCGTTGCCGTCATTGCGCCTGGCTACCGAATGGTTGGATGGGAGAGTAAGTTGCCTGAATACGAAGATTCCTCCGGTTATCAGGATCAATAGTACCGGAAGAGCAAATCGGGCAATGCGGTTCCTTCTGTCTGGTGATCTGCGCGATGGCTTGATCCAATGCAAAAGACGGGCCGGAGCGGGGGGCTCCCTCCTGCGGGATGAACCGGCATCCATCCCTATGGCGCTTCTGATCTTCGACAATTCCTCGTTGAATTCTCTTTCCGGGAGTGTCAAGGATATGTTGCAGAGCATCGCTTTGGCCGCCTCCAGAATCATATGGTGATCCGGGTGTTCAGTCTGCCACTGTTGCCAAAACGTAATGTCTTCCTGATTCAGGGAAAAAAGGTAATTAATGAATGATTCATCGGTGACAAAGTCCTCAATTTGATATTCTTCCGGTGATTTTTTGTTGCCATTCATAATGAGTCAGTTGGTTTGTTCCCGGATATTTGGGAGGGTTCATAATATGGTGCGTTTGATTCGTTTGTTTTACCGGTTTTTTCGGAAATATTTGTTTGGAACGGCCATCAGGGGGAAAGAGAAGGTAATGTGGGGAAATGAGCTAAATGAAGAGAAGGATCAGCAGAAGCTTCATCGATTCGCGCAGATGGCGGATGGCCTCGTAGATCAAATTATAGATTGTCCTGGGAGTAAGGGAGGTCTGTGTCGCGATGGTTCGGTAAGACAGGTTTTCGAAGAATTTTAACCTGACGATTTCCAGCTGTTTTTTGGTAAGTTTTTTCAGTGCCTCCCTGAGCTGCATCTTTTTCTCCTCCGATTGCTGGAATGCGATCAGTAACTCCTCATAGGAACTTTCCATGACTGGCAACTCCAGCCTGAGCTCGTCTGCAAGTTTGTCTTTTGCCAGTCGGCTCAATTCCCGGCTCATTTTCCTGCGAAGCCAGGTGAATAGATAGGACTGAACATTTATGACGTCTTTATTGAGTGTATGGCGCGTATTCCAGATCTCGAGGAACAATTCCTGGATGCAATCCTTCGTCAACTCTCTGTCAATGCTTATGCTGAACCCATACCTGAACAGCGCATGATAATGACTTTGATATAAAGTCAGGAACGCCTCCTTATCCCCGCCGGCCATTTGCCCCCACACGCCTGCTGTCATATGGTGAAGGTCGTCAATATATAACAACATTGCGTGTAAAGATCGGAGGAGACTAAAACGAATGTTCTATTGACATTCCATCGGGATGTGCGGATCTTTGTCTTGAAACTCAACCGACGCCACCATGAAAAGCATATTTCTTCTGACGGGGGCCTTGGCCTTCGGGCTTGTTTTCCCGGCCAGGGCACAGACATCTCCCCAAAAACCTGCGATTAAGGCGGCATCCAGACCCTTGGTCCCTCATGCTTCAACCCCTGCCGGTGCTGCGGCCGGAACCGCCGACGGAAAAGGTGGGGCAGGTGCGGCCGGCGCAGGCAATGCGAGTGGCGCAAGTGGTGCTGCCAGTGGCAAATCAGACGGGTCCGGAGGATCCGGTGCAAGCAGCGGTTTGGCGACCGGAAAGGGCGGAGCGGGATCGGGAGCGGCGGACGGTGCCGCGGGTGCGGCCGGCGCAGGCAATGCGAGTGGCGCAAGTGGTGCTGCCAGTGGCAAATCAGACGGGTCCGGAGGATCCGGTGCAAGCAGCGGTTTGGCGACCGGAAAGGGCGGAACGGGATCGGGAGCGGCGGGCGGTGCCGCGGGTGGCGCAGGTGCCTCAGGAGCCGCCGCAGGCAAATCCCGAACTACTGGTGGACGACAAACGACGATAGTCCACAGCAAACACTAAGTCACAGATCATATCACCGGTTTAATATCCACCACCGGAGTACCGTCGACGGCTTCGAGGGGTCCAACTTTCATGCGATTACCGGACAATTCCAATACCCGCACCGGGTGCAGTCCGATCGGATTTGGCCGGTCGGGAGAGCGGGTGCCGAATACCCCCATCATGGGATTGTTCACATCGCCCCGAGGGTGTACTTGTTGGACTTCCCGGTCGGAAAGATGGAACCACGTGAGTAGGATCAGCTCGTCGCCTGCCACAATCCCATCGAGTGCCGGCAGGTAGGTGTCATCCAATTCCAGCCAGGCATCCGGGGCGCCTTCCTTTCCTTGTCTCGGCGAATCTTCCCTCCGTCGAATTTCGGACCGGACATATCCGATGACTCGTAGTGCAAATTCATTTTTTGCACGCATATTCCAGATTTGGCATAAAGATACATGAAATCAGCACCTGGGGTAATTCCCTACATTTGTGATTGGAAAATGTAAGAGGCCATTCGATTTAAAGGCAAATAGTTCTCCTATGCAACGATGCGTTCTTTCATTATTACTTGTAATTCTGGTGGCCTCGGCAAAGGCGCAGAGTTGGGGCGATAGCAGCTTCAAAGAGAGGCCTCTTTTTTATTCCGTAGAGGTGGCTCCGAAGTTTCCGAGCGGCATGCAGGGCTACTATGCATTTCTGTCTGAAAACCTGAAGATGCCGGCTAACAAATTCTCATTCAGCTCTCACAAAGTAGTGATCGTCAGAATAATCCTGGATACTGCCGGAAAAATTGCGTTTGCTGAAATTGAGAAAGGGCTTAATGAGAACTATGATCAGGCTGCCCTGGAAACAGTCAAAGCTATGCCTGCCTGGACACCGGGACTGCAGAATCATCACCCTGTTCCGGTTTCAATCTCTCTTCCCCTCTTGTTTATTGATTGATGTCTTAGTTGCCCGACGAGGATTCGAATAGAAATTTGTATTCAAT
>JAUZNZ010000066.1 GCA_030706735.1 Bacteroidota bacterium
ATATGAGCGTGGGGTCGTTTTTAGGCTCGGGCGACTGGCGCCTCCCGGAGGAGTGAGGGGCCCTGGCATTATCCTCCTCATTCCGATTATCGATAAGATGGTGAAGGTCAGTCTTCGAACCGTCGTCATGGACGTGCCGCCTCAGGACGTCATCACCCAGGACAACGTGTCCATCAAAGTGAATGCCGTCATCTATTTTCGCGTGCTGGAGCCGCAGAAGGCAATCGTCCAGGTGGAGAACTACCTGGCGGCCACCTCGCAACTTTCGCAGACGACACTACGCAGCGTTTTAGGGCAGTCCGAGTTGGACGATCTTCTTTCACAGCGGGAAAAGATCAATATGAGGCTGCAGCAGATCATTGACCAGCACACGGAATCCTGGGGTATCAAGGTTTCTAACGTGGAGGTAAAGCAGATCGATCTGCCGCAGGAAATGCAACGCGCCATGGCCAAGCAGGCGGAAGCAGAACGCGAACGAAGGTCCAAAGTGATTGCCGCAGAGGGGGAATTCCAGGCATCGCAACGCCTGGCCGATGCCGCACAGATACTGGACGAACATTCCAGCGCTATTACCTTGCGCTATTTGCAGACCTTGCGCGAAATTGCCACCGAAAAGAATTCCACCACGATATTCCCGGTGCCCATCGACCTGCTTAAGCCGTTCTTGACCAAAGACAAGAAGCAGCAATAATATACCGTCCAGAGGTAGAAAATCAGGGGTTCTCGCGAAATATCCGCGGCCTTATTGCGTTAAATCAATGATTCTGAGGTAATAATCCTCATTCAGGTCCTTTGGAAAACCAAATCATCAATGTTTGCCGGCCATAAAAAAAAAATTACGGTCCCGCTACTCGTGGGCCTGTTGGCTCTTTCCGCCGGCGCACAGCGTCAAAGCCTTCAGTTCAATCACCTGGACATCAATGCCGGCCTCTCCCAAAACAACGTACTGTGCGTGCTGCAGGATAGCCGTGGCTTCATGTGGTTCGGCACCCGCGACGGTCTGAACAAGTACGACGGCTACCAGATCAGCGTCTACCGCAACGACCCGAAGAACAAGACCAGCATCAGCAATAATTTCATATCCGACATCGTCGAAGACAAGAACGGTGCGATCTGGGTGGCTACCCGCGGCGGGGGCCTGAACCGCTATGATCGCGGGAAGGACCAATTCATCCCCTTCAAGGCCGCGGGCCCGGGCGGCCAGGGCCCTTCCAGCAACCTATTGACCAGCCTGGCTGTGGATCCCCATGGCAATCTCTGGATCGGAACCGAGGATAGGGGACTCAATTATTTCGAGCCGGCGAAGAACCGGTGGACGGGCTATGCCTTTGACGAAAAGGATTCAGGCAGCCTGAGCGGCGACTACGTGCGCGATGTCTTCATCGACAGCCGCCGGCGCATCTGGGTGGCCACCTTCGGAAATGGACTCGACCTGCTGAACGCGGACGGTCACGGCTTCACGCGCTTCCGGCATCGCGACCACGAAGACCATTCCCTGGGCTTCGACAAATTATGGGTCATCTTCGAGGACAGCCGGCACAAGATATGGATCGGCACCGACGGAGGAGGCCTGGACTGTCTGGACGAGCCCGCGGGCGGCATCGGCGCATCGAAGGATCGCGCCAGCTGGAGCTTCCGGCATTTCCGTCATGACCCGCGGCATCCGAACAGTCTGCCCGGCGACGTGGTATATACCCTGGGAGAGGACGCCCACCAGGTCCTCTGGGTGGGCACGGAGAACGGCGGCCTCAGCCTCTTCGATCCCACGACCGGCAGCTTTCAGAATTACCTGCACGACGACGTGGATAATAGCAGCATCAGCAATAATTCCATTCACTCGGCCTATCGCGACAGTAATGGGAATATGTGGGTGGGGACGTTCGCGGGTGGCATGAACATCCTGCAGCGTGACGGCGGCCGTTTTACACACTACAAACACACCGGTGATCCCTCGAGCCTTAGCAATAACAATGTCTTGTCCATCGTCGAAGGCTCAAATAAGCAATTGTGGATCGGCACGGACGGAGGCGGTCTGGAGCTCTTCGATCCGCAAACCCGCAACTTCCGTCATTTCAGGCACGAAGAAGGAAATCCGAACAGCATTTGCGGCAACTATGTTTTGTGTACATGCGAGGACCGCCAGGGTAATCTATGGATCGGTACCTGGGCGGACGGGCTAACGATATACGACCCTCGCCGCCACACGTACCGGCATTTCAGGCACGATGACGCCGACCCCTCGAGCATCAGCAGCAACAATGCCTATGCGATCCTCCAGGACCGTGATGGGAATATCTGGATCGGTACCTATGGCGGAGGCCTGGACCTGTATCATCCGGGCACAGCCGGCCACCGGGCGACCTTTAGTCATTTCGCTTATGACGAGCAGAACCCGGCCAGCGTCAACAACCAGAAGATCCATTCCATTTTTCAGGATCGCGATGGCAAGATCTGGTTGGGTACAGACGGCGGAGGCCTGCTGAGTTTCGACATACACACCCACCGCTTCATCCAATACCTGCACGACGAGAGCGGCCATAGCCTGAGCGATAACCGGGTTGGCGAGATCTACGAGGACCTCAGGGGAAATTTCTGGATCGGCACCATGATGGGACTTAATTATTTTTATCGACGAAAGGGCACGTTCCGCACCTATACCACGGATGACGGCCTGCCCAATAATGTCATTTTCGGCATCCTCCCCGACGACAAGGGCCATCTCTGGATCAGCACCAATAAGGGGATTTCCCGGTTCGACACCGCCAGCAAGCAATGCAAGAATTTCGGCACGTCGGATGGTCTGCAGTCTTATGAATTCAAGGAGCACGCGTATTGCAAGACCCACTCCGGAGCGTTGTATTTCGGGGGCGTCAATGGGTTCAACGAGTTCTATCCCGACAGCATCCGGGACGATCCCTTCGAGCCCGAGCTCCTGATCACCGGGTTCCAGATATTCAATAAAGAAGTGCCCATCGCCAAAGACGATGAGGATCCGTCTCCGCTGCGACGCGCGATCACCGAAACGCACGAGATCACTCTCCCTTATAAATACTCGGTCATCTCTTTCGAGTTCGCCTCGATGAACTTTACCGAGCCGGATAAGAAGCGCTACGCCTACCTCCTCGAGGGGTTCGATCATGGCTGGAACTATGTCGGCACCAAGCGCACGGCCACCTATACCAATCTCGACCCGGGCGAATATGTGTTCACGGTCAAGGGCCTGGACAATAAGGGGGAATGGTCTCCGCGGCATGCCATGATCCGGCTGGTCATCACCCCACCCTTCTGGCTCACCTGGTGGTTCAAGCTGGGAAGCGTGCTGGTCGTGATCGGCGGAGGCCTGAGCCTGTTCCGGCTGCGCATCAACCGGATCAAATCGCAAAAACGTCATTTGGAGGAGCTCGTTTCGGATCGCACCGAGCAGCTCGGCCGGGCGATGGAGGAAGAGCGCAGGGCGCGCATGAACGAGGCCAGGGCCAGGCAGGAGGCGGAACAGGCGAATCGGGCCAAGACCTCCTTCCTCGCCAATATGAGCCACGAGATACGCACGCCGATGAACGGCGTGATCGGGATGGCTTCTCTGCTGGCGCGCACTTCTCTTGACCAGGAGCAAAAGGGATATACGGCGACGATCCAGAATTGCGGGGAGGCCCTTCTTGCCGTGATCAACGATATCCTTGATTTCTCGAAGATCGAATCGGGCAAGATGGATCTCGACGAAAAAGAGACCAATCTGCGCCAGTGCATCCGCGAGGTGCTGGATATGTTTTCGGCAAAGGCCTCGGAGAGCGGCCTCAATCTCTATGCGCGGATCGATCCCAACCTGCCGGATCATATTCTCTGCGACGGGGCCAGGCTCCGCCAGATATTGATCAATCTCGTCGGCAATGCGATCAAGTTCACGCACCAGGGCGAAATACAGGTACGCGTTTTCAACGTGCAGAGCAAGGATGCCCGCGGAGACGCCCGTGGAGACGCCCCAAAGGACGCCGGCGACTTCATGCGCATCGGCTTTGAAGTGAAGGATACCGGCATCGGGATCCCGGCGGATAAGGCCGACCGGCTGTTCAAGGCCTTTTCGCAGGTGGATGCTTCCATTACAAGAAAGTACGGGGGTACGGGCCTGGGGTTGGTCATTTGCGATAAACTGATCGCCATGATGGGCGGGAAGGTCAGGGTACAAAGCGAGATCGGGAAAGGCTCTGTCTTCTCCTTCAGCATCCGGGCCCGTCGATCTACCAAGCCCGTGAGCGCGGCGGCGGAAGCGACAGCCACGAATGGCCACCTCCCCGGTACCTTGTCGACGCAATATCCCATGCAGATCCTCGTCGCCGAGGACAATCCCATCAATCAGCAACTGGCCCTCATCATCCTCAATAAAATGGGTTATCATCCCGAGATCGCCGGGAATGGGCAGGAAGTCCTGGATAAGCTGCAGGACCGCCATTTCGATCTCATCCTAATGGATATCCAGATGCCCGAAATGGATGGGCTGGAGGCGACCCGTATCATCCGCGGCAAGACCTCGGCCCAACCGATCATCATCGCCATGACGGCCAATGCCATGCAGGGAGACCAGGAGGAATGCCTCGCCGGCGGCATGAACGATTACCTCAGTAAACCCGTGCGCCTGGAGGAGCTGGTGGGCATGCTCGAGAAATGGGGAGGGCGGATCAACCCCTCACCGCCTAACGGCGTCCATTCACCGACAAGAGAGCACAACTTGCCGCCACCGGGTTGCGGCAATTCGGCCAACAACCTATCTTAGCGGCGAACTTCAAACCAAAATCAACCGTTCCATGCTCAACCAAAAAACAACGGATGTCCTCGAGGTCGAAGGACTGAATGTCCTGTATGGTTCCTTCCAGGCCGTCCGCAATGTGTCGTTTACCGTCCACCCGGGCGAGATCTTCGGTCTGCTCGGCCCCAATGGCGCGGGAAAAACGAGCACGCTCAGCGCGATCGAAGGTCTCCTCACCCCCCATTCGGGCGCCATCCGCGTGGCGGGCTACGATATCCGGAAAGAGGCACTCGCCGCACGCGCCTCGATGGGGGTGCAGCTGCAGGCAACCAGCTTCCAACCCGAATTGTCCGTGATAGAGATCCTGACCCTTTATGCCGGGATCTACGGCCTCAACCTGAACAAAACGCAGATCGAAAATATCCTGGAAGAGATCAATCTCCGATCGGCGGCGCCTAAACGCTATGGCGAGCTCTCCGGCGGCCAGCAACAACGTATCTCCCTGGTCATCGCCACCCTGCATGACCCGCGCCTCGTGCTCCTTGACGAGCCGACTTCCGGCCTGGACCCGCAAAGCCGCCGCCAGCTCTGGGAACGCATCGAGGCCATGCGCGATAAGGGGCATGCCATCATCCTCACGACCCACTCGATGGAGGAGGCCGAGGCCGTTTGCGATCGCATCGCGATCATCGATCATGGCGAGATCATGACCATCGACACCCCGCAGGCGATCATCGACAGCAACCGGGACAAGCCGGAAGTGGTCCGAGCCTCCCGGAAAGGAAAGATCACCCTCGAAGACGTATTCATCGGCCTTACCGGCAAGGCCGTTCGCTCCTGATCCGGTCAACTACAAACAGTCAACTTCAAACGCAACAAGCTTATGCAAACGAATATTCCCAAAACATCGACCGCGTTATACTTTCTCCTCCAGGCAGATCTCCGGACCCAATGGCGTAACCGGAGGTCATCCATCCTGGTCGTCCTGGTCCCCACGATCATCCTGATCGCCTGGAAAGGCCTCGTGGATAAAATGGGTGGCGCCTTCGTGCTGTCCAACTGCATTACCGTGGGCCTGACGGCCGTCGGGCTGATGGGCTATACGGTCTCGATTGCCCGCGATCGCGATAAAGGCATTTTCCAGCGTCTGCGCGTGGCGCCGGTCCCGAACTGGTCGATCATGGCCAGCCGCCTCCTGGTACAACTGTTCATGATCCTGCTGATGAACCTCGTGCTGTTCTGGACGGGATATTACTTCGACCATATTACCCTGCCCTTCGCCGGCTATGCGCTTTGTCTTCTCACCTCCATCATCGGCGGCGCCATGTATCTTGGGTTGGGCCAGTTGATCGTGGGATTGATCAAGAATCCGGAGTCGGTGAATTCCACGACGAGGTTGGTGTACTTTGCCTTCATTATGATCGGCATGTTCGGCATCCTGGGAATACTCGGGGATAAGTTCAAGGAGGTCGTCCTTTGGACGCCTTATGGTACCGTATGGCGCACGCTCGCCGCCAGCCTCCACCCTTCTACCTGGACGAGCACCACGAGCGCGGCACTGGGCGTCACGCTGGGTTATGCGCTCCTGTTCGCGAGCATCGGCATCAAGAACTTTAAGTGGAATACGAAATAGAGGCCGTGAGCGGGGCGCGACCGCGCCCCGCTCACTCCGTTCTCAGGCTTTTCACCGGGTTTGCCGTGGCGGCCCGGATCGCCTGAAAACTGACGGTGACCACCGCAATGCCGACCGACATCAGGCCGGCCGCGGCAAAGACCCACCACTCGATCGCGATCCGGTAGGCATAGCCTTGCAGCCAGATATGCATCGCAATCCAGGCGATCAGGGACGCGATCAGCAGCGAGATCAGCACCAGTCTCAGGAAGTCGCGCGTCAGCAGGCTCGCCAGACCGGTCACGGAGGCGCCCAATACCTTTCGCACGCCGATCTCCTTGATACGGTTCTCCGCCATATAGGTGGCCAATCCGAAGAGTCCCAGACAGGAAATGAAGACGGTCAGGGCGGCAAACAGGGCCGTAAGCGTCCCGGTGCGCCGTTCGTCGTCGAATTTCTTCGCATAGTCCTCATCGATGAAATGGTATTCGAAAGGATAAACGGGATTGTATTTCGAAAAAATGGCTTTTGCCTTTGCCAGATCTTCCTCGGTGGAATGCGCACTGTTCAGCTTGATGTGAATGACGCTGAACCAACCCTTCGCGCCCTCGATCACCATCGGCGTCGTAGGCGAATACGGCGAGCGCAGGATAAAGTCCTTGATGACGCCCACCACATGCCATTTCACGTTGTCATCCCCGATAACCTGTCCGAGCGGTTTCGAAAAATGCATGGCCCTGACCGCCGATTCGTTGAGGATCACGCCCGTTGAATCCGTGGGATATTGTTTCAGGTCGAAATCGCGGCCCGCCACCAACTGAATACCGGCCGTCGCCGCGAGCTCTTCGTCGGCGCAGTAACGGTCGAAGTCGGTCTTGTCATTCGGATCCTTGCCATCCCAGGTAAAGCCCCAGGTATCGCTCCAGGCCTGCGTCAGCGGAGCGCTGGTCTTGGTCACGGCGCTGGCGGCGCCGGAAGAGAGCAGTTCCTGCCTGATGAGAACGTAGTTCTTTTC
Source organism: Bacteroidota bacterium (assembly GCA_030706735.1). Lineage (GTDB taxonomy): Bacteria > Bacteroidota > Bacteroidia > Chitinophagales > Chitinophagaceae > Puia. The sequence continues at coordinate 7,369 of JAUZNZ010000066.1, forward strand.
GACATCCCCGGTCAAATAATGATAGACGAGATTGTTCCTGTCGTAGCCCGTATCGCGCGCCTGCGCATGGCTGATCTGCTGCTTGACGATGATGGTGCAGATGATCAACGTGATCGCGAAGGTGAATTGCAGGACGACCAATACCTTTCTCGGGGTGATCAGCGCATGCGCCTTCTTGAATGTTCCCTTCAACACCTTGACAGGCTGGAAAGACGACAGGAAAAAGGCGGGATAGCTCCCGGCCAGCAACCCGGTAACCAGCACGAACAGCAGTCCGGCGATCCAGAAATACGGGCTTCCGTACGGAACGAACAGCCGCTTGGCGGTTAGTTCATTAAATCCATGCAAGCTCAGCTGTACGATGCCGATGGCCAGCGCGCCCGCAATCAGGGCAAGCAGCATCGACTCTCCTATGAATTGTGCGATAAGCGCGGACCGCGGCGCGCCCACCACCTTCCGGATGCCCACTTCCTTGGCGCGCTTCTCACTGCGCGCCGTACTGAGGTTCATGAAATTGATGCACGCGATCAACACGAGGAAGCCCGCAATGATGCCGAACAGGCGCACGAATTCGATCTTCCCTCCTTGCTCGACGCCCTCCTTGAAGGAGGAGTAGAGCCTCCATCTGCTGATGGGGTATAGGAACATCTCCCACTTCGGCTCATCCGGTTCATAGCGGCCTTTGATCAGCTTCATTTTCGGCGCCAGGCCGGCAACCGAGGCATTCGGCTTCAACAGCACATAGGTCCGCGTGGAGTTGTTGTCCCATTGCAGGTCGTCGCCGTGCTCATGCCGGTAATACGCCCAGGACATCAGGTATTCGAATTGGAATCGCGTATTGTTGGGTGGATCCGCCACAATGCCCGTGACCTTAAGGTTCTCCTTATCCTCCACCCGTATCAGTTTGCCCATCGGCTCTTCGGCGCCGAATAATTTTTTGGCGAGGGTTTGCGTGAGAACGATCGAATGCATGTCGACCAGCGCGGTGTTCAGGTCGCCCTTCAATAAGGGAAAGGTAAATACCTGGAGAAAATCGGAGTCGACCATATTGCCTTCCGAAGAGAGCCGCTTGTCACCCACTGTCAGCAGCAGGTGGCTGCCGAAGTTTAACCTGGCGACGTGCTCCACCTCGGGAAAATCATGCTGCATGGCAGAGGCCAGTACCTTGGGGGTGGTATTCCAACAATGCAGCTGACCGCTGAAGATGGCCCGGTTCCAAACCTCATAAATGCGATCCTTTTTTTCATGGAACTGGTCATAGCTGACCTCATTTTGGATCCATAGCAGGATCAGGATGGCGCTGGCCATGCCGATCGCCAGACCGGTAATATTGATAAAGGAAAAACCCCTGTTTTTCCAAAGATTGCGCAAAGCGACTTTCAGGTAGTTAAGGAGCATGGCCGGCTTTTACCTGTTAAGGTCGCACCGGCCTGCGCGCATGTTGCACGCCGTCATGCCTAGATGCCCAGTTTAGCCCCAAAACCGTAAAATCTCCTCCGGTCGGTAAGATCGGACCATTTCGATTCCCAGAGGTCCCGGCCGTTCAGGTAGACTTCAAGCTTCCGGGTCGAAGGGAGGTGTACATGATAGCCAATATACAGGCTTTGCAGCACCAGGGCATTCGTCGTGGAGGGCGCGCCGCCCGTCGGGTTCAACACAAAATAGTGGTCGGTCTCATTGAAATGATAGAGCAGGTCCAAACCGAAGCTGAGGTCATTGACCTCGAACCGGTTCACCCATCCACCCGTCCAGGACATGGGGGTTCCGTTGAAGTTACCTTTATAGTTGCCGGCATAGTTCAAGGTATCGGGACGATCCGTCGTGCCCGTTATGGCAGTCAAATTGACGCCGGACTGCCAATGCAAGCCCTTGTCTTCGGCGACCTTCCACATCAACCCGAGACGATGGGTGATCGTACGCAAATACTCGAAATGATATATGGGGTACATGATGTACAGGCTGATCGGGAAATCATTTCGTTCGATATGATAGTTTGCCTGGAGACGGTCGGCAGGCGTGCTGAAGCTGGCTCCGGCCCCCCAGTTCCAAAGGTTGTCGGGTACCGCGATGCCGCCGGTCCCACCGGGCAGGCCGCTTGTGAAATCAAGGCCCGGGCCCGCACTGATCGTGCTGCTCGGATACAGCAGTATCCCTTGGGAGCTGGCGTAATCAGCCAGGGCATAGTCCATGGTCCGATAGCTTGGCGATAAGGCCAGCGAGCCAAACAATTTCAGGGAAGAACGCCTTACGTCATCATGCCCGTCTCCCCCCGCCCTCCAGGCCAGGAGATCGGTGGACACACTGGCAAACGGAAAGACCCTTTTCACGCGGAAGTTTGTCGTATTGCCCGACGGGTTAAATAGCAGGCCGCCCTGGATATCAAATGCATTGCGGTAACTGGCATCCAGGGAAGGGGTCAGCAGCAGGCCGGTTCCCGAAACACGGGCCTGCTCGGAGCTGACAGATTGCCCTCCACCAAGCCCTCCTCCGGAAACGGAGAACTCCGTTGACGAAAAAGATTCTTCGGCATGTTCGACAGACAAATTCAGGGCAGGCGTAATTTCCCAGCCACCAGCCCTGGCGCTGAACGAGATATGATCCCTGACCAGCCAATGTTCTTCGTGTTGACTGGCAGTCAACTTAAATTCACCCACTGATGGACCCGCCACATTGCCGTCGCCATGTTCGCTTGTCGAGACATAGCTCAACTGCAATGCATTCTTCCAGCCTCCGCCCAGGTTGCCGGTCCATGCGATCGACGGCATGACGAGGTTTTGATGGAAGCTGCTCGAAGAGGAAATTAATGACGAACCAGAACCATAGGACTCTGCGGCTGGCATGTCCTGCGTGACATAACCCATCCGGAAAACGATCTCATTTTTCGGATCCACCTGGATGTCGGCGTAACCTTGCAGCCGAAGGCGGTTGAGGTGGCTTGGCGTGATAATGTGACTCGAGTCCAGCAATGCAGATGGGACGGGGTCATGCAACCAGTCCGCCGAAAGTCCATACTGCATATTTTGAACCTGCTTGTTGATACCTGCAAAATATTGTTGATAAAATCCGGTGCTGGAGCCCTCATGCCGGCCCGGAAAACCGTGGTTCGGATCGGCACGTACCAGGCTGGTCTGGTCTGCGAAGGTCAAGCCCTTTCCGCCGGGATCTTTTTTCCTGGTGCTGATCAGCACCAATTGCTGCTGCTGGGCGACGCCATTGATCTGCACCAACGCATTCTGTACGAACACGACTTCCGCGATATCATGAATGCTATAAGCATTCACATCGATCTGGGCCATTCCGTCGACCACATAAAGAAGCGTGGCCGGCCCGGTATACGCGCCAAAGGCCCAGACATTGATCGCTTCGGAAAGATTCGTAAAAGGCAATTTCTCCAGGTCCTCGCCCTTGATCGAAATGGATTGGGTGAAGTTTTTTTTCAATTTGACCGTACCGGCGTCCAACCAGGTCGAATCGGTCTGGGCGAAAGCGCCCGGGGGCTCGAGGGTCAGGCAGGCAACCAGGGCGATCGCTGCCGTCGATAAGGTTGACTTTCTCATAAGGATACTAAAGTAATGTCCGGGGGCCAGGTTAGTGAACTATCTGCGTTAATAATTGTATAATTATGCCTTCCGGGGAGCCGCTCCGAAAACCGCGGCGGCCCTTGTTTCGTTTATTGTATATAAAACATTTTGTATGAGAACCTTCGCAACTCTTCTCGTTGGTGCAGCCCTGGCATTGAATGCCTGCCAGTCGGACGCTCAGTCGAAAAAATTTCCCGACCCGCCGGTCGCCAATGCCAATACCAAATATCCCATGACCCTGACCGATGCCCAATGGAGGGCGCGGCTCACGGATGGTCAGTATTATATCCTTCGTGAGAAAGGCACCGAACGCGCGGGGACAGGACAATACGATCATTTCTATAAGAAAGGAACCTATTATTCCGCCGCCAGCCTGCAGCCCTTATTCAGTTCCGAAGCCAAGTTCGATTCCCATACCGGGTGGCCCAGTTTCTACGCGCCGATCACTCCGGACGCCGTACGCCTCGTCAGGGACAATTCCGATGGCATGGATCGTTGGGAGGTCGTCGACAGCAAGAGCGGTTCTCACCTCGGGCATGTATTCGACGACGGGCCCGCGCCCACAGGCAAGCGGTATTGCATGAATTCCGCGGCGCTGCTCTTCGTTCCCGAAGGCGGCGCTCCTCCGACGAGTTCGAAATAAACCCTCAAATGAATAACATTCGCATGAACAACTTCTTCAGCAGACCCATCTTTCTGGCCGCCTTTTCCATTTTCGCGCTGTCCGCCTGCGGTCAACCCTCTTCTTCATTGAAGATCCCGGTCGGCCAGCCGGGCCATCCTGCACCGAATGAGGCAGTGGCCGATTTTGCCGAAGGCTGCTTCTGGCACGCCGAGATCGTCTTCCAAAGCCTGGTAGGCGTGCGGGACGCCGTATCAGGCTATGCCGGCGGATCTGACAAACACCCGGACTATGAAAGAGTATGCACCGGCACGACCGGTCATGCGGAAACCGTACAGGTCTATTACGATCCGTCAAAGATCTCTTATGCGACACTGGTGGCCGCATTTTTTGCCAGCATGGATCCGACCGAGCTGAACAGGCAGGGGCCGGATGAAGGTACCCAGTATCGCTCGGTGGCTTTCTACCGAACTCCTGAGGAAAAAAAGATCATCGAAGACGAGATCGCGCGCCTGTCGGCATCCCATAAATATTCGGAGAAGATCGTGACGCAGGTGGTACCGTTTACCGCTTTTTACCCGGCGGAGGACTATCACCAGGAGTATATCGTGAATCACCCGAACCAACCCTACGTGCGCAGCGTGTCCATCCCGGATTACCTGCGGTTCCGGAACAATTTCAAGGGCAATTTCAAGTGAGCTTGCGGCCGGCCACCGGCGTCTCACCACCCGATCCCATAATCCTCCCCATAGTTGCTGCTGCCGCCCCAGAAGCTGTCATGGCGCCAGTCGAAGAGGATGGCATTGATGGGCCCGCTGGTGCGATCGGCATAGCTTAGGGTATAGCCCATCTGTCGCAGTTCCTTGCGCGTCCAGGCGGGCGTATTGTTGTTGACGAGGATATAGCCGGGCCGCGGCTTTCGGTCCTCGAGCTTGTCGCCCCCCAGGGAGAGCCATAGCTGGTTGGTATTGATATTGGGCGCTTCGACGGCCTCCTGTACCGTCATCCCGAATTCCACGATATTCAAAAAGAATTGCAGCAGGTTCTGATCCTGCGTGTCACCGCCCTGCACGCCGAAACAGAGGAAGGGTTTACCGTCCTTCAATGCCAGGGTAGGCGTCAACGTTACCCTCGGACGTTTGTACGGTTCCATGACATTGAAGGGATCGATGGCAGAGTCCAGCACAAAGCTTTGCATTCGCTGGCTCATCCCCACCCCCGTGTGGCCGGCAATGCAAGCCGGCGTCCACCCTCCGCTGGGCGTAACGGAAACCACCCACCCCTCCTTGTCGCAGGTCTCGATGGAAGTCGTTCCCCTCCATAGCCGGTCATGATAGACGGACTCGTTCACGGCCAGATCGCCCGCTCCGGCCGCCCCGCCCGCTCCCCCCTCATTCATCGCCGCGCTCCTCTTTTTCAAAAGTTCGGAGAAGGGATTGGTCTGCCCTTCGAAGGGATAGGGATCGCCGGGGCCGGCATGCGCATCGTTCCGGTCCTCCCGGATCAGTTTGGCTCGTTCTTTCGCATATTCCTTGCTGAGCAATCCCTTGATGGGACTCGCCGGCGGAAAGTAGGGGTCGCCATAGTAAAAGTCGCGGTCGGCGAAGGCCAGGTTCATGGTCTGATAGATCGTATGGATATACCGCGTGCTATTGTATCCCATGGACCTCAGGTCGAAGTTCTCGAGGATATTGAGGCTTTGCAGCAGGCTGGGTCCCTGGCTCCATTGCTGTAATTTGTAGACCTCGATGCCCTTGTAGTTGACGTGAAGAGGCTCCTCCTGCAGGGGCTTCCATCTCGCCAGATCCTCCAGGGTGATCAATCCGCCCTGTTCCTGGCAGCCGCGTACGAACTCCTTCGCGATATCGCCTTTATAGAAACGGTCGTATGCGGCATAGATCGCCTCCTTTCGGCTCTTGTGGTTCTTCAGCGCCAGCTGCTCCGCCTCGACCA
>JAUZNZ010000067.1 GCA_030706735.1 Bacteroidota bacterium
AGCCGCGATAAAGGGTTTGCTTTTCATCGAAGATGTACAGAATGAAGACCGCGAATGCCACGCTGGCCAGGATAGAGCTTAGGGATATGAATCGTGTAAGATATAAGACGAGCAAGAATACGCCCACGCAACAAACGGCTACGACGGGCTGCATGGCCAGTACCATGCCGAAGAGGGTGGCGACTCCCTTGCCTCCGCGGAAGTCCGCCCAAATGGGAAAAATATGGCCAACAACGGCAGCCAGACCCAGGCCGACCATGAAATTGGTACGGTCGCCATCGTCATGCAGGTAATAAGGAACGAGGATATAGAGGCTGGTGGCCACGATGCCCTTGATGACGTCCACCGCCATCACGAAGGTGCCCCAGCGGGAGCCCAGGACGCGGAAGGTATTGGTTGCCCCGGCGTTACCGCTGCCGTACTCACGGATATCGATCCCGAAGAGTGATTTGCTGACCCAAACAGATGTTGGAATAGAGCCGATCAAATAAGCCAATACTATGAGGAGAACCTCCGTCATTCGAATGGTAAGTTGAAGTTGGATAACAAAATTACTTAAAAAAAAGTGAAATCGATCAACCTCTTTCTAGTTCTTGATCCTGACCAACTTGAGGCAGATCCAATTTCCTTTTGTCATCCGACCGTTATAGGATATTGTTAGATTGTTCCGGGCGGCGCATTGGGCGATGTCTTGTTCATCGTCCAGGAGCAGTCCGCTCAGCAATATAACGCCATCTTCCGTCAATTGTTGTCCTATTGCGTGCATCTCCTTTAAAATCACGTTTTTATTGATATTTGCCAAAACAATGGAAAACAATTCATTAGAAGGTATAGTGGACATTTTATTGAGGGTAATGTGCGTGCAATGATTAATGGCGATGTTTTCCCGGGCGTTTTCGATGCTCCAGTCGTCATGGTCGATGGCGAGGACGCGGGTGGCGCCGAGGCGATCCGCGAGGATCGCCAGCACGCCGGTGCCCGTGCCGAAATCGAGCACGGAGCGGCGCCGGACGTCGAGGTGTTGCATGGCTTCGATCATCATCCAGGTCGTTGCATGGTGTCCGGTGCCAAAACTCATCTTCGGCGTAATGATCAGTTCGTGTTTGACGCCGGGTACCGGGGGGTGGAACGATGCGCGGACAGCCACAAAATCGCCGACCACGACGGGGTGGAAGTCCCTTTCCCAATCTGCGTTCCAGTTGGCGTCGGGGATCAGTTCCTGCTGATAGGCGAGCCGGGGCGACGCGGGGAGCGGGCGGGTGTTGGCCAGGAGCAGGTCCAGGGCGGGGGCATCGAATCGGGACTCGGGAATAAAGGCATGAAGGACCATGCCGTCCTCCTCAAAAGCCTCATAGCCCGCCTCGGAGAGGCGGGCTATGAGGATATCTTTGATCGCTTCATCCGGGCAGGTAATGGTTATCCGGACGTGAGCCATGAAATTGCTTTTAGTGCTGTTGATCCTGAGCGGGGTGACCAGCCGGGCGGCCATGTCCTTCGGGGCGGCCAGGGCCCTCCTGACGACCACCGGGGCCTTCGGGACGTCCGCCTTCGGGTTTCGGCATCAATACCTTACGGCTGAGCTTGAACTTGCCGGTCTTCTGGTCGAGGCCGATCAATTTCACTTTGACCGAATCCCCTTCCTTCAGTACGCCTTCCATCGACTCGAGCCGTTTGTGGGAGACCTCGCTGATATGGAGCAAGCCCTGTTTGCCGGGCAGGAATTCGACGAATGCGCCATAGGGCATCACCGATTTGACCTTCGCCTCGTAGACGGATCCCACTTCCGGTTGGGCGACGATGCCTTTGATCCATGCGACGGCCTTGTCGAGGCCCTCTTTCGCCGGACTGAAGACACTTACTTCGCCGAAATTGCCGACCTCTTCGAGATTGATCGTGGTGCCGGTTTCGCGCTGGATCTCCTGGATGATCTTGCCTTGCGGTCCGATGACGGCGCCAATGAATTCCTTGTCGATAAAGATCTTCACCATTCTCGGGGCGTGCGGCTTCACCTCCGGGCGAGCGGCCGGCATGCACTCGTACATCGCATCGAGGATGTGGAGGCGGCCTTTGCGGGCCTGTTCCAGCGCTTCGCGCATGGTGTCCATGCTGAGGCCGTCGACCTTGATATCCATTTGGACCCCGCAGATGCCCTGGCGTGTGCCGGTCACTTTGAAGTCCATATCGCCAAGATGATCTTCGTCACCGAGGATATCGGTGAGGATCGCATATTTATTATCGCTGCGGGTAATCAGGCCCATGGCCACTCCGCTGACGTGCTTGGGAATGGGCACGCCGGCATCCATCAGGGCCAGCGAGCCGGCGCAGACCGTAGCCATCGAGGAGGAACCATTCGATTCCAGGATATCGCTGACGACGCGAACCGTATAGGGGTAGTCGCTGCCCGGCATCATTTTCTTCAGGGAACGCATGGCGAGATTACCATGACCGACCTCGCGGCGGCTCTGGCCTCTCATCATCTTGACCTCGCCCGTGCTGAACGGGGGGAAATTATAATGCAGGAAGAATTTGGAATCGACGGACTTTGCTGCGCTTTCCACGAGCACCTCATCCAGGGGAGTACCTAGGGTGACGGTGGTGAGGGATTGCGTCTCTCCACGCGTAAACAGGGCGCTGCCGTGCGGCGTGGGGAGGGGATCTACCTCCATCGCGAGGGGGCGGACCTGGTCCAGGGAACGACCGTCGAGACGGACGCGCTCGTCAACCATCATATTGCGGACTACCTCCCATTTGAGGTCTTCGTAGTATTTCTTGGCGAGTTTTTTATCTAAGTCAGTTGCTTCCTCACCGAGGCTGGCGATCAGTTCATCCTTGAGCGTGCTGTAGGCATCGCTGCGTTCGTGTTTGGCGCTGCCGGCCCGGGAGATCTGATATACGCGGTCCTTGGCGAAGGCGATCACCTTGTGCTGAAGTTCTTCGTTCTGCTCAGGTTTTTTATAATCACGCTTTCCGGTTACGCCGGCCTTGGACCGGAGTTCTTCCTGGGCCTTGATCTGGATGCGGACGGCGTCGTGGGCCAGTTGCAGGGCCTTGACCAGGTCTTCTTCGGAGCACTCGCCAGCCTCTCCCTCCACCATCATCAGGTTCTTGCCTGTGGCGGCGATCATGAATTCCATGTCGGCCTTTTCGAGCTCGGTACGGCTGGGATTGATGACAAACTGACCATCGACGCGGCCCATGCGGACCTCGGAGATGATCTCCTTGATGGGAATATCCGATACGGCGAGCGCAGCGGAGGCGGCCAGGCAGGCCAGGGAATCGGGCATGACCTCATAGTCGCTGGACACGAGGGTCACGAGCACCTGGACTTCGCAAAGATAGTCTTCGGGGAAGAGGGGCCGGAGGGCGCGGTCGATCAGGCGGCTGGTGAGTATCTCATAGTCGTTCAGACGGGCCTCGCGTTTAAAAAAAGAGCCGGGAATACGGCCGGCGGAAGCAAATTTTTCCTGGTAATCCACGGACAGCGGGAAAAAATCCTGTCCTTCCTTGGGCTCCTTATTAGCCACCACGGTGGCGAGTATGATACAATTGCCCTGGCGCACCGTCACGGCGCCATCGGCCTGTCGGGCGAGTTTGCCCGTTTCGATACTGACCATGCGACCGCCACCAATATCAAACGTTACTGAAATGGGTTGTGAAAGCATATAGCTGTTCGTCTTTTGATTGAATTGCAGCTTACCCGGGCAGGAACGGAAAGCAATGCTGCAATTCGAGGTTAAAAAATTAAAATTGATCCGGGTAAACCTTCATGGATAAAAAAACGATTCCCAACCGTGTGTTCAGTTGGGAAAAGTATTCGTATGCATAATAGTTTATTTTCTGAGTCCGAGTTTTTCGATCAGTTGGCGGTAGCCCTGGAGGTTCTGCTTGCTAAGGTAGGTCAGCAGACGCTTTCTTTTACCAACGAGCTGCATCAGGCCGCGGTGAGTGGAAAAGTCTTTTTTGTTAGCCTGCAGGTGTTCGGAAATCCGATTGATCCGCTCGGTCAAGAGGGCGATCTGCCCTTCGATCGAGCCCGTGTTGGTGGCCATTCCACCGTAATCAGCAAAAAAAGTCGCTTTCTTCTCTTTTGTCAAATAAGGCATCTCGAAATTTTTAATAAGACATCCAAATGGTGATTCATCTAATTTAGTCGGCAAAGGTACGGGATTTATTTAAAATCTTGAAAAACCGCGCCTTGAATTCCCCAAAATAAATGATTGTCGCGCTATATTTACCTTATGAAGATCGCTCATATTGTCGGCAACCGGCCTCAGTTCATAAAATTGGCCCTGCTGCACGACGAATTGCAAAAAAGAGCGGCCGGACCGAGCCTGATCATCCATACCGGCCAGCATTTCGACGCCGACATGTCGGGGATCTTCTTTGGCGAGCTGAGCATCCCCCACCCCAACTACCAGCTCGACGTGCGCAAGAAATCGCATAATGAAATGATTGGCAACATATTATCAGCCATTGACCCGGTCCTTGACCGGGAACGGCCGGATTTGGCCATCGTTTATGGCGATACCAATACCACGCTTGCCGGCGCCCTGGCATGCAAGAAAAGGAACATCCCGCTCGCGCACATTGAATCCGGCGTACGGACGGGAAAAGAAGATATGCCTGAGGAGTCGAACCGCTATCTAACCGACCGTATGGCGGACTGGAATTTCCCCTGTACGGCCCTGGGCAGGGAAAACCTTTCCAGGGAGGGGTTCGGCGAAGGCGGCCCCATCCATTCGGAAGTCCATGTTTGCGGCGATCTTTTGCTGGATGCCGCCACCCGGTTTGCGGAGCGGGCAAGGCAGTCGGGGGTGCTGAATGGATTGTTCGGGAACGCGAAAGGAGGCGAAGGACGGGGGCAGAGCGGTGGAGGCCCGGGGAAGAACGGTGGAGGCCCGGGGAAGAACGGAGAAAGCCCGGGGATGAACGGAGAAGGCCGGGCGCCGGCGTTTATTCTGGCGACCATTCACCGTGCGGAGAATACCGAAGAGGTTGCCGCGTTGCGGGAGATCATCGAAGCCCTGAATACCTTGCATGAGCAGATCCCTGTCGTCTTTCCCATGCACCCTCGCACCCATAAGGTACTGGATCAGGCGGGCATCGTTCCACACTTCGTGATCAGTCCTCCTCTCGGATACCTGGACATGCTGTCGCTTGTGCAATCTTGCCGTTCCGTGATCACGGACAGCGGAGGGCTTTCCCGGGAGGCCTTCTTTTTCCGCAAGCCTGCGCTGGTCGTGATGCAAAATCCGTTCTGGCCAGAATTGTTCAGCCATGGGCGCTGTCTGCAGGCTGCCGCGCTTAAATCGGATATACTGGAAAAGCAAGGGCAGTTGGACCGATTGTCGGGGGCCTGGACGATCGATATCTTCGGCGATGGACATGCCGCGGCGAGGATCAGCGACATTCTCGTGAAAGGACCCGTGTCGGGGAGGGAGGCTGGCCATGCGTAAGGGGTCGAAGCCGGCGCGGGTCGCCGGGGAAGCGCGGGATGCGGGGAAGACGCGGGTTGGCGGAAAGGCGTGGGTTGGCGGGGAACGGAAGCCGTTGCGTGTAGTGGTTACCGTTATATCCGACCTGGTTACCGACCAGCGGGTGCACAAGGTTTCCCGCGCGCTGAGCGAGCATGGCTACCGGGTATTGCTGATCGGCGCCAGGAAAAGGGGGAGCCTGCCGCTGGCTCCCAGGTCGTACGCCACGCGCCGGATCGGAATGATGTTTCATAAGAAGTGGCTCTTCTATGCCGAGTTCAACCTCCGCTTATTTTTCAAGCTCCTGTTCATTCACGCCGATATCCTTCTCGGCAACGACCTGGACGCCATGCCGGCCACCTGGCTGGCCGCCAGACTGAAGGGCAAGCCGGTCATTTACGACACCCATGAATATTGGATGGGTATGCCGGAATTGGATGGCCGGCCTGGGATCAAGCGGGTCTGGAAAGCGATCGAGTCCTTTATCTTTCCTCGTGTGGATAGCGTCTATACGATTTGCGAATCCTTCTGCGAACTATACAAGCGTGATTACGGGAGGGAGCTGCGCGCCGTGCGGAATGTGCCTTACCTGGCGGCCGAAGCGACGGGCGATGCAGAAAGGCCGGGCGCGGGGGCTGTCGCAGCAGGGCTATACCGTTTTGCGCCTGAGATCGAAGAGCGGATGAAAGGCAAGCATTTCCTGCTCTTCCAGGGTGCGGGGATCAACCCGGAGCGGGGCGTGGAGGAACTGGTACTGGCCATGCGGTGGCTGGATCCGGCCAGGTTCCATCTGCTGATCATTGGCGGGGGGGAACTCTTCGAAGAGATCAGGAAGATGGTCCGGGACGGCCGGCTGGAAGACCGGATCACGATCCTGCCGAAAGTACCCTTCGATGAGTTGCGTGCGATCACCCGCCGGGCGCACCTGGGCCTGTCGCTGGACAAGCCGACCAATATCAATCATATTTACGGACTGCCCAATAAGATCTTCGATTACCTGCACAGCGGGGTTCCGGTGCTGGTCAGCCGGCTTGTGGAGCTGGAGAAGATCGTCACGGAGTATGAGGTGGGCACCTTCATCGAGAATCATGAACCGGAGCATATCGCCGCCCGGATCCGGGAAATATTTGAGGAGAAGAGCGGGAATGGCGGAGAAGGCAGGAGCGCGGGAGGCGGGGGCGGGATGACGGCGGCTAAAGACCCGGGCCGGCTGGAAATGTGGAAAAGGAACACCGAACGAGTCCGCCAGGAGTTGAACTGGGAAAAAGAAAGCCGCATTGTGCTCGAAATATTTAAACAAGTTGAGCATCAAAAGAGTTAATTAGGTGTGGAAGAAAAGCATCTGCATATTGTTTGCCTGGATGTCCCCTACCCGGTGGACTATGGTGGGGTCTTCGATCTGTTCCACAAGATCAGGGCCCTGCATGAGGCCGGGATCCTGATCCACCTGCACTGTTTTGAATATGGAAGGGGAGCGCAGAGCATACTGAACGAATACTGTATCGACGTGCAATACTATGCGCGACGCGAGGGCCATAAAGGGTTCTCGCACAAGCTGCCTTATATCGTCTGCTCGCGTTCGAACGGGCGACTGTTGGAGAATCTGGCCGCCGACGATCATCCGATCCTACTGGAAGGCATCCACTGCACCTATCTGCTGAATGACGATCGATTTGCGCGACGCCGGATCGTCCTCCGCCTGCACAATGTGGAATACCAATACTACCGGGAACTCTACCACGCGGAACGATCGATATTCAAGAAATTATATTACCTGCATGAAAGCAATCTGCTTCGCCGGTATGAAAAGAAGGTAGCGGGCAAGGTCCCGATCCTGGCGGTTTCTGAAAAGGACAGCCAGTTATACCGGCGGGAGTTCGGTTCGGAGCGGATCGATACCATCCCCGTATTCCTGCCATTCGACGAGGTCAGATCAAAAGAAGGCACGGGCTGCTTTTGTCTCTATCATGGCAACCTGTCCGTCGCAGAGAACGAGCAAGCGGCCGTCTGGCTGTTAAAAGAAGTGTTCCCTTCCCTGCAAGCGCCGCTGATCATCAGCGGAAAGCAGCCCTCCGCGCGCCTCAGCCGGCTGGTTTCAAAGTATCCGCAGGCCTGCCTGATCGCCGATCCCACGCAGGAGGAAATGCAGGACCTGATCTCGAAGGCGCAGGTGAACATCCTCCCCTCCTTCATATGCACGGGTGTAAAACTGAAATTACTGAACGCCTTATTCAACGGCCGGCATTGCGTGGTGAACAAAGAGGCCGTTAACGGAACCGGGCTCGAATCGACGTGCCACCTGGGCGCGAGCGCCGGAGAGTTCCGGCAATTGGTTGCGGGTTTGTATAAACGTCCTTTTACGGCCGGGGATGCCGCCGCGAGAAGGGATATCCTGTCGGGATGCTATAATAACCGGGAGAATGCGGAAAAGCTTATTCGATCGATATGGTAGCGTTGTCGATCACCTTGCCCCTTTCCGTCTTCATGGTGCGTGCCGGGAACTTGTTAATGACCATATAATCGTGCGTAGCCATAATAACCGTCGTATTGTAATCTTTGGCGATCTGGAACAGTAGCTGCATGATCTCGTCCGAGGTTTCCGGATCGAGGTTGCCGGTCGGTTCGTCTGCGAGAATGAGTTTAGGAGAATTGAGAAGAGCCCTGGCGATATCTACGCGCTGCTGCTCGCCGCCGCTCATTTCAAAGGACATTTTAAAGCCTTTGGCACGCAGGCCCACTTTATCAAGCACGTCGGCCACCTTTTCGTCCATCAGGCGTGCATCCCGCCAACCGGTGGCGCGCAGCACAAATTTGAGGTTATCGTTGATATTCCGGTCCGTCAGCAATTGAAAATCCTGGAATACGACCCCCAGGGTCCGACGGAGGTAGGGAACCTTTTTCCAATCCATCTCCCGGAGGTTAAAGCCCGCCACCTGGCCGTCTCCCTCCTTCAGCGGGATGTCGCCATAGAGCGTTTTGAGCAAACTGGATTTACCCGTGCCCGTCTTGCCGACCAGGTAAACGAACTCGCCTTTGTTGACAGTGATGTTCACATCCTGCAGGATGAGGTTGTCGCCCTGGTAGACATTTGCATGTTTCAATTCAACGATGATCTCGGCCATAGTGGGACAAAAATAGGGAATTATACCAAATGCAACCCGGTCATTCCTGACCTGGTCAGTCCTTCCTGTCGGCCTTCAGCATCAGACGGAGGGTAGAATCGTTGGCGAAATAGCTCATCATCCAGTCCAGGAAAATGATCAGCTTGTTCTTGACGCTAAGGATCAGCATGAGATGGACGAACATCCAGGTCAGCCAGGCGAGCCGGCCCTGAAAACTGAAGCCCGGCAAATCCACCACCGCTTTATGCTTGCCCACCGTGGCCATGGTGCCCTTGTTCCTGAATTCGTATTCGAGCCTGGGCCGGCCTTTTTTCACCCGTTTGAAATTGGCTGCCAGAAAGGCGGCCTGGGCGATCGCCACGCCGGCCAACTGAGCGTGACCGTTAGGGTACTTTGGCGTCGGCATGTAGGCGATATCGCCGATTGCGTAGACGCCGGATAGTCCTTCCACTTCGGCAAAGCGATTCACCTTCAGCCGGTTCCCCCGAACCAGGCTGGCAGCGGGTATCCCCCCGAGGGTATTGGCGATGACGCCGGCGGCCCAGATCAGGTTCTTGCATTCAATGACCTGGCCATTTTTTAGTCTGACCGTATTGCCGTCATAATCTTCGACCGTCGTACCCGTCATGACCTTTACGCCCATAGCTTCGAGGTATTCCTGAGATTTCTTTTTAGCGGGTTCGCTCATCGCATTGAGCGTATGCGGAGACCCTTCCACCAGGTAGATGGTCAGGCAGGAAAAGTCGACGCCCGGATAATCCTTCGGCAGCACGTTCATCTTCATTTCGGCCATGGCGCCGGCCAGTTCGACGCCGGTGGGGCCACCGCCTACGATCACGAAGTTCATATGCGATTGAAGTTCTGCCGGTTCCACCATCAGGATGTCCTCGAAGGTTTGGAGGATCCGGTTGCGCAGCGCCATGGCCTGGGGTACAGACTTCATGGGAAAGGCGTTCTCTTCGATATGCCGGTTCCCGAAATAATTGGTGCGGCAGCCCAGGGCGATAACGAGATGGTCGTAGGGATAGTTGCCGATCGACGTCCTGACGATCCGGTGTTCCGTGTCCACGTGCTGGACCTCAGCGAGGCGGATGTCCACGTTCTTAGAGTACTGGAAGACCTTTCGCAGGGGGAAAGAGATGCTGGACGGTTCGAGTCTGGCGGTCGCCACCTGATACATCAGGGGCTGGAACATGTGGTAATTGTGTTTGTCGGTGAGGAGCACCTCGTAATCCGTTCCATTCAGGTTCCGGGCCAGGCGCAGCCCGGCGAACCCTGCGCCCAGGATGATGATGCGTTCCCTGTTGCCATTCCCTACCGCCATATTAAGATCATTTTCCTGGTCTACTGCAAATAATATTCCCGCCCGGTGCAAAAATAGCACTATCTTCGAAAGACAGGCCTGATAGTATTCTACCTTATTCCTCATTGCCTTTTTATGAGCGCCAGGCTTGTCAATTATCTGCACTCCATCCATCCCCTTTCCACGGGGCTGCGCGAGCACCTGTACGAAATCTTACGGCCGCAGGAAATCAAGAAAAGAGAGAAGCTGCTTCGGTCGGGGCAGATCTGCACGAAGATCTATTTCATCGAAAAGGGGTTGTTCCGTTGCTCCTATACGGAGCATTTCAAGGAAGTATGCGTATGGTTCATGAAGGAAGGGGACGTGATCGTGTCCGTCAACAGCTTCTTCCGGCAGACTCCCGGTTATCAGGCCATACAAGCCATGGAAGACGGAAGAGTGTATTCGATCACGCATGGGCAACTCCAGGATATATACCATCGCTTCCCGGAATTCAATTTTACCGGCAGGGTGCTGCTTGAAAAATACTATGCCCTGAGCGAAGAGCGGCTCAGGCTGGCCCGGATCCGCCGGGTCGAGGAGCGCTATGCGAACTGGCTGAAGGAATATCCGGACCTGGCGCAACGCATTCCCGCCAAATATGTCGCCGCCTACCTGGGCACCACCATCGAGACCTTGAGTCGCATTAAAAGAAAAAAATAATTGTTTGATCCTCGTCAAGCATTTTCTTGGTTTGGTTGATCTCCATCAAACCGGACCGGCCTGTTGCCGTCGTAATTTTGATTACAATCTTATTCTTCACTATTAAACCTTTTTGTATGAACAATGACAACCTTGAGTTCCTGCAGGACAGCCTGAAATACCTGGGTTTCGGGGAAAAGCTCCTGCTCAACCAACAACTGGAGGAATCGATCGCCGGGGAGCCGAAGGAATTCCAATTGGACACGGAGCACTTTTTCGATGAGGACCATAAGCTGGAGCTGGCCCTCTATTTTCGACGATCCGAACAGGCGGACATGTATTTCTTCAATAAGTACGAGGCCAGGTTGCGATCGGCGACCGACCTTGAACTGGACAGGGCGCAGGTCTTTTATATCAGCAAGGGTCGGGGCGTGACCTTGAAGGAGGCCTTCAATTTGCTGCAGGGCAGGGCCGTGAACAAGGATCTTACCGATGCGGACGGGCAGAAATACAATGCCTGGATCCAGCTTAATTTTCTGGAGAAGGACCAATATGACAATTACAAGGTGAAGCAGTTCCGTCCGCAGTATGGATATGACCTGGAAAAAACGCTGGAGAAGTATCCGATCAAGGAGCTGAAGAATGAGGAGCTGAAGGCCGGCCTGATCCGCTCGCTGAAGAAGGGGAACCTCCATCCCGTCAGTTTCCAAAAGATCCTGAAGACGGAAAAAATGTTCATCGAAGCCAATCCGCAGTACAAGACGATCAACATTTTCCCGGCCGTGAACCGTCATGGACGTAAGGAGCCGACAGGTAAGGGCCATGGGACGATGGAAGAGCTGCATGAAGACGAGCAGGCCGGAACGGAAGCGCCGAAAGAGGAAGAATTGGAGACAACGGGCGGCAAGGCAAGTACCAGAAAGAGGACCTATAAGTAGGGGGTCCGGGATCGTTCGGAGAGAAGGCCCATGATCGCTTGTGACCGGCTTTTCATACCGATCGCGGCGCCTGACATCCGTGCCCTATGATTTTTGCAAGACAGTGAACGGACGATGATCCCGGTCATGGATCAGGCGTTGAACCAAGGCTGTGATCGATGCGCCGAACAAGGCTATCAGGGCGAAGGCCCAGCGCAGTCCTGCCCATTCAGCAAGGGAACCAACCAGGGGCGGCACCATCAGGAAACCCAGGTAGCCGACCATCGACACCGAAGCGATGGCGGTGCCGCTGCTCATGCCCGCCGAGCGGCCTGCCATGCTGAACACCATGGGGATGACACAGGACACGCCGAAACCGGTCAGCATGAATCCCATGCCGGCCACGAATGGATTGGGAAAAAGGGAGGCGAGCATGAGGCCCGAACAGATCAGCACGCCTGACCAGGTCAGCATGTTCTTTATCCCGAACCGATTGGCAAGCCGGTCCCCTGTCAGGCGGCCAAGGGTCATCGCCACCATATAGACGACAAAGCCGAGGGTGGCGATCTCTCTGGACGCATGAACGGCTTTGCGGAAATAGATCCCGCTCCAATCGTACATGGTGCCTTCGCAAGCCATCGAAGCAAAGGAAATGAGACCGAACTTCAGCAGGGTCTTATCCGGAAAGCTGAACCAGGGGCGGCGTTCCTCCTGTCGTTTTTGCACCGGCTGCTGCGAAATACTGCCGGGATAGGCATAGATCGACAGGCCGGTCAGCGCGACACCGGTAAATAAGAAATGCCAGCCCGGCGAAATATGGAAAGAGACCATCACCGAACCGAGCGCCGCGCCGCCGAAGCCGGCGATGCTCCAAATGGCGTGGAAGCTCGCGATGATCGAGCGATCGTAGAGCGCCTGGACGCCGATCGACTGCGCATTGGCGGAGATGTTGAGAAAATTGCGCGATGAGCCAAAAAAAAAGAGGGCGATCACCAGTTGCCAGGAATGTGCGGCGAATCCGACAAGGCTTAGCATGATGTTAAAGAGCACGGCGCCCGCAAGCAGGATCTTGCGGCTGTCGAAGCGGCCCAGGAGGACGCCTGTAACGGGGATGGTCAGCAATAGACCGATCGGCAGCGCAAAGAGCACCGCGCCGAGCTGCGCCTCATTGAGATGCAGCTCCTGCTGGATGGTAGGAATCCTTGACGCCCAGGTCGAAAAACCAAAACCGGAAACAAAGAAAAAGACGGCGACCCTGATCCTCGCACTACGCGACATATGCGCTCTCCAATTTGTTGTACGGCGAAAATAGTTGATTATATTTGCCTGCTGTAAAAAATCAACTCCATGAAGAAATGGCCTTCGACCTTGCTGCTGCTGATATCCTGCTGCACCGTCTTCGCACAAACGCCCTCATTCATTACCGACAGTCTCGACAGCTATATCACGAAGGGCATGCAGGAATGGAAACTACCGGGCCTTGCGATCGTGATCGTCAAGGACGGCAAGGTGGTGCTGATGAAGGGGTATGGCGTGAAGGACCTGGAGTCGAAGGAGCCCGTGACGGCGAATACGCTATTCATGATCGCCAGCAACACCAAACTATTCACGGCCACCTCCCTGGCGCAACTGGAGTACGACAAGAAGCTTTCGCTGGACGACAAGTTCACCAACTATTTCCCCGACTATGCATTGTATGACGCCGCCTCGACCGGGATGCTGACCATCAAGGACCTGCTCTGCCATCGCATCGGCACCAAGACCTTCCAGGGCGATTTTACATTTTGGAACAGCCGCCTGAGCCGCGAAGAGATCATGCACCGGATGCGGCTGATGAAACCGTCGATGTCATTCCGGGACAAGTTCGGGTACTGCAATAGCTGCTTCCTCTCAGCGGGCCAGGTCATACCCAAGGTCACGGGCAAAGCCTGGGAAGAGTATGTGCAGGACAGCATCCTCAACCCGCTCCAGATGGGCAGCACCTACACCAGCATCAGCAAGATCAGCGACCGTTCCGCCATCGCC
>JAUZNZ010000068.1 GCA_030706735.1 Bacteroidota bacterium
CAAAAAGAAGATATCGTCGCCAAGCTAAAAAAAATGCTGCAACATGGGTGAGTTTTGCATGCCCAGCCTGGGCGCGGATATGGAAGCAGGCACGCTTCGGGAATGGCTGGTAAAACCAGGCGACCGGGTAAAGCGGGGCGATATAATCGCCATAGTAGAAACTCAAAAGGGGCTCATCGATATAGAAGTGTTCGAAGAGGGAACCATCGACAAATTAATAATCAGGGAAGATGAAAAAGTACCGGTGGGAACGCTGATGGCATTGATCGTTTCGGCAAATGGCGTGACTGCCGCCACAAAGGATATTGCCGTCAGACCTGTCATTGCAACGGAAGCTCCGCGCATCAGGGCCTCCCCGCTGGCAAGGAAAATGGCGGCCAAAGAAGGTATCGGGCTCGCCGGCATCAAAGGCAGCGGGGAAGGGGGGACGATCACCAGGGAGGACGTAGAAAGGGCCATTTCACAGAAGGCGCCGGGAATTGCGGAGGAAAAGCCGGTGGGAACAGAAGGCGTCCGCATGGCCGTGGCGGCCGCCATGAGCAGGTCCAACCGGGAGATCCCCCATTATTACCTTGCGAAGAAGGTGGATATGAGCAGGGCCATGACGTGGCTGACGGAAGCCAACAAACAAAAGAACGTCAGACAACGCTTATTACCGGCGGTATTATTGGTGAAAGCAGTGGCGAAGGCGCTGGTCGAAGTACCCGAGCTGAATGGATATTGGGACAATGGCCTGCAACTGAAGTCGGATATAAATATAGGCTTTGCCATTTCATTGCGGACTGGAGGGGTCATGATCCCCGCCATTCATCATGCCGATAAAAAGACATTGGATGAATTGATGGCGTTGCTGAATGACATCATACCCAGGGCCCGGGCCATGAAACTGAGAAGTTCTGAATTGAGCGAGTCCACCATGACCATAACCAGCCTGGGGGAAATGAATGCGGACCTGGTATACGGGGTGATCTACCCGCCGCAGGTGGCCCTTGTGGGCTTCGGCAGCATTTCAGAACAACCCTGGGCTGAGAATGGCATGCTGGGCGTGCGGCCTGTCATAACTATTACATTGGCTGCCGATCACCGGGCCACCGATGGTATAACGGGTAGCCGCCTGCTCATGGCGATCGATGATCATCTTCAAAAACCTGATATGTTATGACAGAAGCGGAAATAAGTGAGATCGTTATTAAAGCACTGAAACAGATCGCTCCGGACATGGATCCGGAAAAACTACATCCCGATGATAATATCCGTGAGAAGCTTGAGATCGATTCATTCGATGCGTTGCGCCTGTTGGTCGAGCTGGATGAAAAATTCGGCATAGAGACTCCGGAGGAGGATTACGGAAAGATCCGGACAATGAAGGGTCTGGTTGATTATATAATGCAGGCGCCGCGGAAATAAGGCGCCGCTTCCGACCAGAATCAATTTTCAGGCTGAGGACAATCATCCACTTTCGCCCGGACAAGGAGTAGATTCGGCCAAAATACATACCTATGTGCGCTTTATCCAGGACAAGACGCGGCCATAGCCAGCAACAACTGAAAGCCGAGGCGGAAAGTCTCGTCTCCCTTACTCCGAACTGTGTCGGGCTCAGGATTACCAGCCCCGTATTCGATGATCATGGATCGCTGCCGGTCCAGTATACGTGTGACGGAGCCAACATCAGCCCCTCCCTGAATATTGATCTTCTTCCCTCCGCAACCAAAAG
Organism: Bacteroidota bacterium; assembly: GCA_030706735.1. Classification (GTDB taxonomy): domain Bacteria; phylum Bacteroidota; class Bacteroidia; order Chitinophagales; family Chitinophagaceae; genus Puia. The sequence goes on from JAUZNZ010000068.1 coordinate 1,715, forward strand.
CCTCGCCCTCGTGATGGATGACATCGACGCCCCGGATGGGCATTTCTTCCACTGGCTGGCCTGGAACATCCCCGTAGTAAAACATCTACCGGAGGCCCGGACCATGGAGGCCGAAGGCGAAAATGACTTTCACGTTACGGGCTACAAGGGACCATGCCCACCCTTTGGCACGCATAAGTATCTGATCCATCTGTATGCGCTTGATTCATTGCCCGATCTGCCTCCTAAAAGCCAGGCGGCTGAATTGCTGCAAGCAATCCGCGGCCATATCCTTGGATATGGGCATATTACCACCTTATACAAACGTAAATGATCTGCTGTGCCTTGGTATAATGGAGAATATCCTACCTCGTACAAGAACCTCCCGGAGGAGCTGCGAAATAAGGCGACTGAGATTGCCAATAAGATCTTGTTGAATGGAGCACCGGAGGGCATCGCGATTGCAACAGGATTGAAGAAAGCGAGGGAGTATTTTGCAAAAAGGGCGTTAAACAGGAGGAACCTTCCCAACTAGAATGCGATAAACCAGGGATTTACCAAACTGGGTTTATTGTACAGCAGTTCATTCTGCCCGTCGGCCCCACAGATACTTCTGCCCGAGGCGTTGAGAATAGCATGGGCGGCGGCCGTATCCCATTCCATGGTCGGGGAGAACCGGGGATAGAGGTCAGCCTGGTCTTCGACGAGGGACATGAATTTCAGCGCGCTGCCGGCTCTCACCAGGGTGCAATTTCGCAGCCGGGCGATGAATTTGCTGGTGTCTTCTGACAAATGGGACCGGGAGGCAATCACCCGCAACCCCTCTTTTTGCAGGAGTTCATGATAATTGCATCGTTCGGCCAGCGGCGCCAGCCGGGTGGAGTTGCCTTTTTCCGTTCGGTAGACGCCCAATTCCCGGGAACCGGCATATAACCTGTCGAGGGCGGGAGCATACACAACGCCTGCAATCGCGATATTGCTTTGTACCAGGGCAATATTGACGGTGAACTCACCATTGCGGGCAATGAATTCCTTAGTGCCGTCCAGGGGATCTATAAGCCAGAATAGCGTCCAGTCTTTTCTTATCCTGTATTCAATATCCTTGCCTTCTTCCGAAAGCACCGGCAATCCTGTCTTGCCGAGCAGCCGGGAGATGGTCGAATGCGACAGGCTGTCTGCTTGTGTGAGTGGCGACTCGTCGGGCTTCAGCGTTTGACCGAATGCGCCGGACCGGTATACTTCCATGATCACGCGGCCTGCTTCCAGGGCCGTCTCCCGGGCTAGGGAAAGAAATTTTTTGGTTTGCGTCATTATCGGCTTCTTTTCGATGACCGGAATCGTTCGATCTCCTTCCACGGGAAGGTATTGAGGATATTTTCCTTTGTGCACCATCCTCTCCGGGCAACCGAAACGCCCATCGTCATGAAATCAAACTGATTGATCGCATGCGAATCCGTGCCGATGGCGAGCATTACCCCTTTGGCCGCGGCTTCTTTCGCCACCACGTCCGGGATATCCAGCCGCTCCGGTTGGGAATTGATCTCCAGCGCCGTTCCCGTGCGAACCGCTCCGGCAATCAGCTTCTCCCAGTCCACGGGATAGGACTCTCTTTTTCCGATTAGCCTGCCGCTGGGATGGCCGATGCAGCAAACCAGCGGATTTTCACAGGCTTTGAGCAGCCGATCCGTGTTGTCCTGGTTCAAATTACTGTGTACGGACGCTAAGACCCAATCGAATTGTTGTAGCAGGTGATCGGACAGATCGAGCGAGCCGTCCGGCAGGATATCCACCTCCACCCCTCGCCTGACAAAGGGAAGGCCCAATTTCGCATTGAGCTTGTCGATCTCCGCGAACTGCCGCCCGAATTCCTGTGGCGTCAATCCGCGGGCCACCCGCTGGCTGGGGGAGTGGTCGGTGATGACCACGTATTCGTAGCCTGGGTAGGACTTACGGATATACTCCGCGATCTCGGAGATCTCAGCCGTTCCATCGCTCCAGGTGCTGTGGACATGCATGTCGCCCCTGATGTCTTTTGTTTCGATCAGCCTGGGTAGGAGGCCTTTCCGGGCCATGTCGATCTCCCCTCTTTCTTCCCGAAGCTCGGGCGGGATAAAGTGCATGCCAAACAATTGATAAATCTCCTCTTCCGTGGCGCCAGCCAGCCATTTGTCCGTTTCGGCATCGAACACGCCGTATTCGTTGAGCTTCCATCCCTGGCCTTTCGCCCAGGTTCGCAGGGCGATGTTGTGTTCGCGGCAGCCCGTAAAATAGAGAAGCGCGGACCCGTATTCCCGGTCGGTGACGAGCCGCAGGTCCACCTGTGCCTTGTTCCGTTCCAGTAATATGCTGGCTTTTGTTTCGCCGCCCGCCAGCACCCGTTCGACCCCCGGAAGACTGATGAACTGGCCGATGATCTTTTTCCAGTCCTTTTTACCTGCCGTTGCCACGATGTCGATGTCGCCGATGGTCTCCTTTCTTCTGCGCAGGCTGCCGGCCAGGCCGGCTTTCTTTATCCCCGGAATGGCGAGAACTTCCTTCAGGATCGCATTACCGATGTGCATCGCTTCCCAAAGCAACATGCGGGCGTGCTGCCCGGCAAACAGCTTCAGGCCCTTGCGCATATTGTCTATCCTCTTTGGTCCGAATCCCTTCAGTCGTTCGAGCCTTCCCGACTCGATGGCGGAGATCATTTCTTCCTGGTTACTGATGCCCAGTTTCCTGTGCAGCGTCTTGACGGTGGCGGGGCCGAATCCGTTGATGTCCATCAGGGGCAGCAGCCCCGGCGGCACCCGGTGTTTAAGCTGCTCGAAGGTGGCTACATGCCCTGTCTGCAGGTATTCAAGGATCTTCGAGGCAATGGACTCGCCGACGCCATGTAATTTGTCCAGCGTCTTCACGTCTGCGGCATAGGTGGAGATATCGTCTTTCAATCCGTTCAGCGTGCGGGAGGCGTTGTCATAGGCGATGACACGGAAACGCTGCTTGGCGCCCAGGTAGCGGTAACAGGAGGCCATCTGGTGAAATATACCGGCCAGTTCGGCATTGTGACCGGTTTCCAGGCGCTTTTTAGTGGTTGTAGTCGTAGCCATGTGAAAACAGTTTGAGTTAGGTGATGCATGCTTTGCATGTTTCGGTGGCACAAAGCAGGCCGTGGCGGAGTACCTGGTCGCCCCGGCAATTGTTCCGGAAGACCGTGATGCCCTTTAACTTTTTCTGCCAGGCCGACCGGTAGATGCGGGAGATGTCATCCGTGGTCGCGGTCTCCGGAAGATTGATGGTCTTCGACACCGCATTATCGGTATATTCCTGGAAGACCGCCTGGTGGCGGATATGCCAGTCGGGGGAGATCTCGAGGGCGGTCTTGAACAACCGGCGGGCTTGCGGGGGCAATCCTTGCAGGTTGGTGGCCATTCCTTTTTCGAGGACTCCGCCGACCAGGGCATCCGACTGCAATTGCTCATGACGCAGATATTCGCGGAAGTGGGCGCTGAAGAATTCCAATTCTTCGCCTTCGGCTATCCCTTGCCGGCGCCAGGCCAGGGCGAACAGGGGCTCTATGGAGGACGAAACACCCGCAATGAGAGAAATGGTTCCGGTGGGGGCAATGCTCAGCCGGGTAGCGTTGCGGAGGGGCTTTTCGGGAAAATAAATACTTTCCGCCCAATTGGGAAAAGCGCCTCTTCGGGCCGCGAGCCCGGCGGAGGCCGCAAGGCTTTCCTCACGCAGGAACCCCATGAGCCGCCGGGCCATTTTGATGGCCTTATCAGTATCATAGGGTATCTCCAACATCGCGAGCAGGTCGGCCCAGCCCATGATCCCCAGGCCGATCTTGCGGTTTCCGCGTACCCTGTTGCCGATGGCTTCAACAGGATAGCGATTGCAATCGATGACGTCGTCAAGGAAACGGATCGCGATATGGATGGTACGGCTCAAATCCGGCCAGTCGATCTCCCTGGCACGAGGCCCCTGGCGAACGAAACAGGTAAGGTTGATGGAGCCCAGATTACAGGCTTCATAGGGCAATAGGGGTACTTCCCCGCAGGGATTGGTCGCTTCGAGGGTCCCGAGCCGCGGCGTCGGATTGCCGGCATTGATGGCGTCCAGGTAGAGGAGGCCCGGCTCGCCGGTGCGCCACGCGTTGTCCACGATCGCATCCCACAAGCGCGATGCTTTGACGACAGTGACGACTGCGTTGGTTGCCGGATGCCTGAGCGGCCAATCGTCGTCCTTTTCCAGCGCCGTCATAAACGCATCAGATATCCCAACGGAAAGATTGAAACTGCTCAGGGCGCCTGGCTGCCGTTTACACGAGATGAATTCTTCTATATCCGGATGATCGATATCGAGGATCCCTATGTTGGCGCCCCTTCGCTTACCGCCTTGCCTGATCTGCTCGGTGGCGGCATTGAAGACCTTGATGAAGGAGACCGGTCCGGAGGCCGATCTGCCTGTTCCTGCGACGAGATCGTTCTTCGGCCGGAGACGCGAGAAATTGAAACCGGTGCCTCCACCGCTTTTTTGAATGATGGCCGTGTCTTTAAGCGTAGAGAAGATGCTTTCGATGGAATCTTCGACCGGCAGTACGAAACAGGCGCTTAGCTGGTTGAGCGGCGTACCCGCATTCATCAGCGTGGGAGAGTTGGGGAGGAACCGCAGGGAGCTAAGGGTTTGATAGAAAACACCTTCCCAATGGGCCCGGTCTGCTTCGCTTCCCCACGCTGTCTCAGCCTGGCTGATGGCCTTTGCGACCCGCCTGAACAGCTGGTCGGGGGTTTCCACTACCTCACCGTTCCGGTCTCTCAACAGGTAGCGGGCCTGTAATACCTTCAGCGCATTTTCGGATATTGACGCTCCCATTTTCTCCTCTTTTTTTCAACTTAAAAAATAAGACAGATGGAATTTCCGGAAAATGACTAATGTCAAGCTCCAACGTGATCTTCATTAAAGTGTATCCGGGCTTTTCTGGTTAATATAGAAACAAAACTGTCTATGGTTCATATAGGTTTGGCAGGCGATGTAATGATCGGCAGGACGGTGGACAGATCCATTTCTGCAAAGGGCTATGTCTATCCATGGGGGAATATGCTGCATCTGCTCAGGGAAACCGATATGAATATCGTTAATCTTGAAACAACCCTCACAACCAGCGTACAGAAGGTAGAAAAGACCTTTAACTTCAAAGCCTCGCAGGATAAGATCAAAACGCTGACCGAAGCGCGTATCACCGCAGTAAATCTTGCCAACAATCATATCCTGGATTTCTCTGGCGAAGGTCTGCAGGATACGCTGCAGGCGCTTGCGTCGGGACATATCGCCCATGCAGGAGCCGGCCTGAATGAGGAAACAGCCTCAGCTCCACTGATCCTCAACTGCCGAAATATGCGGGTAGGCATGTTGGGCATGACCAATAATGAGCCGGGATGGAAAGCAGGCCCCTCCCATTATGGTGTGAATTACTTTGACTTCTTCAGTGCTCATGATCAGGAGAGGGCCCTGGATCAGATCCGGCGGGTTCGATCATTGGCGGACATTGTCCTGGTAAGCATCCATTGGGGGCCCAATATGGAGGAGAAGCCTCATCCTGTCTTTGTGGAACTGGCGCATGAAATGATCGGTCAGGGCGCCGATATCATTCACGGCCATAGTGCTCATATATTTCAGGGAATAGAAGTTTACAGGAATAAACTTATACTTTACGACACCGGCGATCTCATCGACGACTATGCCGTTGACCCTATACTAAGGAATGACCGTAGTTTTTTCTTCATCGTGTATGCAGAAAACAGACGACTATTGAAATTAAAACTTATTCCCCTCTCGATCGGGCATTGCCAGGTAAACCTCGCTGACGAAGATAGCTGGATGTGGAGCATCCGTCGAATGAAGGAGTTGTCCGCGTCATTCGGGACCCGGATCCCGGATGGGGGAGAACTTAATCTATGACGAAGAAGCGCGAGCCTTCCCGCGGCAGTTAATTGCCATCGTCTAATTGCTGCCGGTAGAGACCGGCAAGCCGCAGATAGGCGTTGGCCTTCGCCAGCCATTTTGGTTCGTTGCGGTATTTAGGTTCTATAATATGCCTGACAGTGAGATAGGCCCTCAGGCAACATCTTTTCAACTTGTAGAAAGACAGTAATCCGGTTGGAATGCGATCACCCGTAGTCGTCTCATAGGTCGACAAGAATATTTTTTCTACTGAATCATTTCCCAATAGCTCGCATTCCATGAATAGAAAAGCCAGTTCATCGGCCGTGTCCTGGATCCGCAGCATGCGGCTGAACTCGAGGCAGTCGATGATGGCAGGATGGGGGCCGATGCAGATATGTTCCGGCCGCAGGTCGCCGTGCAGTTCCCTGATGTGTCCTTTGATGGCCCGATCTTCAAAGAGGCCGGCATTGGCCGTCAAAAAAGACTGCAGACTCGTCGTGTATTGGTTCACCTCCTGCAGGGGCAGGTGATATCGAGGCTGGATGAGCTGCCGGTGGATGGCTTGGATGTCGGCACGTAGCCTGGACCGGTATAAGCCGGTACCTTGGGGTATCGCCGGCTGGGTCTTGTAAAATGTCGCTAGCAGGAGCGCCGCTTTTTTTAGTTGCGCATCCCGGACAGTCTTGTATTTGATGGCTTGGTCCAGCAGCTGGCCGGCAGCGATGCGTTTCATCCGGACCAGCCAATCCACGATCTGGCCCTTTCCTTCCAGGGAAAGGGTATTCCGATCGTCGGCAACGAGTGGAATGATCCCCAGATAGATGTCCGGCGCCAGCCTTTTGTTCAGGAGCACCTCTTCCCGGCAGTTCCTGAACCTTGCGTCCAGTATCCGCAGGTCGAGCAATCGATATTTCACGGGCTTTTTCAGCTTATACGCAAATGCAGCGGTCAGGAAGACCCAGGACATATGTGTTTCAATGACCTGTACGCGGTCTGTCTTTCCAGGATAAGCTCCGGGTTGTCTGAGGAAGGCCAGCTTTTCATCCATGGTAAATTCATGTGTAACCATGGCATTTGTTTTATGCTTCTAATAATTCCGTGATCGAACCGCCTGTATAAAGCCGGCGTATGGCTTCGGCAAATAAGGGCGCCACATCGAGGACGAGGAGCTTTTCTTTGGTGCGGGTTTGTTCCAGGCGGAAGGCCGGGATCGTATTGGTCACGACGATTTGTTGCAGGCTGTCTTCCAGGAGTTTTTCGTCCGGCTTGCCCACAAAGATGCCGTGGGTGGCCATTGCCAGGACTTTTCGGGCGCCGGCCTCGTGGCAGGCCCTGGCGGCGCGCGCCAGTGTTCCACCGGTGCTGATGAGGTCGTCGACAATGGCTACGGTCTTGTCCTTCACCTCGCCGGCTACCTTTTCTCCCCAGACCTGGCCGCCGCTGCGATATTTTTCCATGAAGACCAGGGGAATCTCCCTGGAGTACTTCGTGTGCAGCAATCGTTGTAACTGCTCGGCCCGCTTAATGCCGCCGATATCGGGGGACATGATGACCAGGTCTTCATCCGGCAGGGAGTCCATCAGGTGCCTGGCAAAGAGACCTCGGGCTTCCAGGTGTTCTGTTTGGCAGCGGAACGCATTTTGGAAAGCCTGGAGGTTATGGACATCGACGGTCATGACCCGGTCGACCCCCACCGCTTCGAAGAGCTGTGCCATATACCGGGTGGTGACGGGATCCCGGGGCTTGGTCTTGCGGTCTTTCCGCGCATAGCATAAGTAAGGTACGACGGCAGTGATGCGGCTCGCGGCGGCATCTTTAAGGGCGCCCAGGAAGAATAGCAGCCGGCATAGCTTGTCATTGACGCTCAGCGTACCGTCGCCATAGAGCGATTGGATCACGCAGACATCCTCATTGCGCACATTCTCCAATGGCCTGGCCTTATGTTCCCCATCCTCAAAATCGACCTCTTCGTGTTGGGCTACAGGCATGTTTAGCCTCGCCGCGACCTTTTCGCCAAAGGCGCTGCTGCTTTTCATTACAAATAGCTTCATATTGCCAATGTAAGCCGATATGCCCTTTCCCCGAATGATGACCATCAATGCCGGTGATGACAAGCATCATTCGGCATGCACCCGGGCATGCTTAAATTCGAAAAACTGTTTTAAAACTCATTTGTTATGATAACTGCATCCCCTTTTAACGATCATGTCGAGGAATATGAAGCGTGGTTTGAAAAATACCCGTATGTCTTCCGATCCGAAGTGGCGGCCATAAAGAAGCTTCTGCCTGATGGGAAGAGGCGGAAGGGAATAGAGATAGGTGTGGGAACGGGTCGTTTCGCCAAAGCGTTGGGAATAACGGATGGCATAGAGCCCGCTCCCCGGATGAGGGAAGCGGCCGAGAAAAGAGGCGTCTTCGTGCTGAACGCAAAGGCTGAGAAGCTGCCCTACCACGCCAGGCAGTTCGAGTTTGTACTGATGAATTTCTGCATCAGCTATTTCGATGACGTGCAAGAGGCGTTGAACGAGGCTTATCGGGTATTAAAGCCGGGCGGCGTGCTGGTCCTCGGGTTCGTCGAAACAAAGAGTCCCATCGCCAGGCTCTATGAACGCCGCGCCATCAAGAGCATATTTTACCGCGGAGCCCGGTTCTATTCAGCCGCGGCTGTCTCAAAATGGCTTGCGAAAGCGGGCTTCCGGGAACAGGAAATGATCCAGACGCTCTTTCATCTTCCCGGACGGATAAAAGCAGTGGAAGCAGCCATGCCCGGACGAGGGAAAGGTTCGTATATTTTCATAAAGGCAACCAGGTAGGCCACTTTCGGATTCTTCGGTAAAAGGCAATCTTATGGTCAGTTTCGCGATCAGTGGGAATTATACCGACCTGTACGAGATCAGTATGGGGGAAGTCTATTTCCTCGAAGGCCGTGACGCTATCTCTGCCTGCTTCGATTATTTTTTTCGCAAGATACCTGCCGAGGGCGGGTATGTGGTGTTCGCCGGACTTGACGACCTGCTGGACGTATTGACGGACCTGCGGTTTACGGCCGAGGACATCCGCTTCCTAAAAGAGCTGAAATTCGATGACCGCTATCTTGCTTTCCTGGAAAGCTTCCGCTTTCACGGTACGGTGTATTCGGCGAAGGAAGGAGAAGTGGTCTTTCCGGGCTGCCCGATATTACGCGTGGAGGGAACGTTGCTCGAGACGCAGCTTGTCGAGACGCTGCTTTTGAATTTGCTGAACTTCGAGTCGCTGATTGCTACGAAGGCTTCCCGCATCCGTTATGTGGCGGGTGACAGGGTGTTAAGCGAGTTTGGGTTGCGTCGCGCCCATGGCCCCGGTGGCGTGCTCGCCGCCAGGGCGGCCTTCATCGGCGGGTTCAATAGCACCAGCGACGTGTATGCGGCCCAACGCTATGACATCACCGCCGCCGGCACAATGGCGCATTCCTTTGTGGAGAGCTATGATTCGGAGCTCGAAGCCTTCCGTGCCTTTGCGCGGGTACAGCCGGATAGCTGCATCTTCCTGTTGGACACCTATGACACGCTGAAAAGCGGTATCCCGAACGCCATTGCCGTGGCAAAGGAAATGGAAGTCCGGGGTCAGCGGGCGGCCGGGGTCCGGCTGGACAGTGGCGACCTCGCGTATCTTGCCCGGCAGGCCCGGCGAATGCTCGACGATGCCGGACTGTCCTATATGAAGATTGTCGTCTCCAATCAGCTGGACGAGCATGTCATCAAAAGTCTGCTTGGTCAGGGCGCGCCCATCGATGTGTTCGGCGTCGGCACCCACCTCGTGACGGGTCAGCCCGATGCGGCGCTGGACGGGGTATACAAACTGTCCATGTCCGGTGGAGAACCTCGATTGAAACTTTCCGATAGTCTTCAAAAAGTAACGCTGCCGGGTATAAAACAAGTGCTGAGGACCATAGATGACAAAGGTCTGTTTCCCGGAGCGGACGTTGTTACCCTGACGGGAGAGGCAAAGCCCGACATGATGTACCACCCTTTCGAGGCGGACAGATCGCTCTTTATCGGGCACTTCAGGCAGGAACCCTTGTTGCATAAGGTAATGGAGAACGGAAAACGTCTGATGCCGGCTTCGCTCTTAAAGGATATAGCAGCTTATTGCGCCGGCCGTCTGGCCCTTCTCCCTGCCGAATACAGACGGTTCGAGAATCCGCATACCTACAAGGTAGGTCTTAGCAAAGGCCTGCTGGAGCTTAGAGAAAAACTCAGAAAACAGCATAAAGCATCGACGGATGAAAGCCCTGTTATTGATCGACATTCAGCATGATTTCCTGCCCGGCGGCGCCTTGGCCGTGCCGGAAGGCGACGCGATCATCCCCGTAGTCAATCGGCTCACCGGCTCTTTTCCGTTGGTTGTGGCGACCCAGGACTGGCATCCGCGGGGCCACAGCAGCTTTGCCTCCAGCCATACGGGAAAGAAGCCTTTTGATATTTTAATGTCCGGGCAGCGGCAACAGACCTTATGGCCTGACCATTGCATGCAGGGAACCGTGGGCGCCGCATTCCCCTCCGGACTGAATCTGGATCCGGCAGAGGCGATATTCCGGAAGGGTACCGATGTGCTGATTGACAGCTACAGCGCTTTTTATGATATGGATCACTTCAAGTCGACAGGACTTGCCGGCTATCTGCGGGAAAAAAGGGTGACCGATGTCTACCTTGCCGGGCTGGCCGGGGATATTTGCGTCTTTGAAACGGCAATGGATAGCCTGCGGGAAGGTTTTAACACGTACTTTATCCGGGACGCCA
>JAUZNZ010000069.1 GCA_030706735.1 Bacteroidota bacterium
CCAGGTCTCCATCAGGATGGCCTGCGCCGTAGAGAGCAATCCACCGCCCGCCAGGCCCTGCAGGATCCGGAATGCCACCAGTTCGCCGAGACTATGCGCATTTCCGCAAAGGAAGGAGGCGAAGGTGAAGACCAATATCGAGGTGATGAAATAGTTCTTGCGCCCGAAACGATCCCCGAGCCAGCCAGACATCGGCAATATGATGACGTTCGCCACCGCATAGCTCGTCACCACCCAGCCGGCGTCTTCCAGGGTCGCCCCCAGATTGCCCATGATCTTCGGCAGGGCGACGTTCACGATCGTGGTATCGATCAGCTCCAACAAGGAAGCCATGATCACCGTGATCGTGATGATCCACTTTCTAAATCCATGTTCAGCCATGACGCGATTTTGTAAAAATGTTTTATTTCGTATGTACGACCACCGACACGCTCATTCCCGGGCGCAGCAGGTTGGTGAACGAGGAGTCCGTTTCGATCTTAATGCGGACCGGCAGGCGTTGCACCACTTTCACGAAATTGCCCGTCGCGTTGTCGGGAGGCAGCAGCGACATTTTTGCGCCGGTCGATCCGGAAAAAGATTCCACCGCGCCTTGCATCGTCTTGTCGCCATAGGCGTCGACGGTGATATCGACCTTCTCCCCGATGTGCAGGTGCTCGAGCTGGGTCTCCTTGAAATTGGCCGTTATGTACATGCTTTTGGTGTTCACGATGGCCACCATGGTCTGCCCGGCCTGGACGAGCTGTCCGACCTGGATCAGTCGTTTCGAGGCGATGCCGTCCGTAGGGGCGGTGATCACGGTATAGGACAGCTGCAGCTTCGCGAAATCGATATCCGCCTGCCTGGAGGCCAGGTTGGACGCCGTGGCACCTACCTGGCGCTCGTTGGTGCTCACGCGGCGGGTTTGCACGGGCACCTGGGATTGGGCGACTTTCAGGGCGGCGTCGGCCTCGTCCTTTTCGGCTTTGGCGTCGTCATATTGCGCCTTCGTGATGGCCTTGTCGTTGTAGAGGTTTTGATAGCGTTCGAAATCCAGGTTGGCCTTGTTCACTCTCACTTTGGCCGCTTCCACATTGGCTTCCGCGGTGCCGACGCCGGAGCGCGCCTCCGTGACCTGGCCCTGCGACACGTCCACGGATTGGCGGACCGAGCTGAGACCGGCTTCGGCCTGCTGCAATTTGATCCGGTAATCCCGGTCATCGAGTACCACCAGGGTATCCCCCGCATGAACGAACTGGTTATCCGTAAAACGGATCTCCCGCACATAGCCGCTGGCGCGCGCGATCACGGGGCTGATATCCCCGTCGATCTGGGCATCATCGGTGACCTCATGACTTTGATAGTAGAAATATTCCTTGGCGGTGAAGGCGAGCGCGCCAATGAGGACCAGCGCCAGGATAATGGGAAAGATCAGCTTTTTGCCTTTACGCTTGGGTTGATTCTCGTTCATGTCGTTGCTTTTAATATGTTATAAAACGTTTATGGTTAAGGTTGAATATGGCCTGTCGATCTCAGCAGGCTATAGTAAGCGATCGTGGCATCGGACTTCGCCAGTTCCAGGTTCACCCTGGCCTGGTAGAGCAGGGTCTGCGCGTCGATCCGGTCGGTCGTGTTGACGAGGTTATTTCGGAACTTGGACTCCATGATGCGTTCATTCTCCTGCGCCTGCGTCACGGCATCCTGCAGCACTTTGATCCGTTCCAACGACTGCAGGTAACCGATATAGCTTTGGTGCACCTCTTTGCGGATCTCGTCGAGCGCGTCGTCCTTATCGTTCGTGAGGGACTGACGTTGAATGGAGGCCTCTTTCACTTTGTTCTTGTTCGTATACAAGCTGGCGATATCCCAGGAGGCGCCGATCCCCAGGGTCAGCGGCGCGAGCACCGTATGATCCGTCGGGATGGGTTTGCCCGTGGGGTTGATATAATACATGCCCATGTTGGCGGTCACGGTCGGCAGGCGCTGATCCTGGATCTTCCTGACATTGATGTCAGCCAGCTTTTGCTGGTAGTCCAGGTCCTGGAGTTCGCGGCGATTGGTTTCGGCCTGTTGGACGAAATCGACGAAGGCCGGATGCTCGTCGAGCCGGTAGGCCACCGCCGGCAATTTGATCTCCGTCGAGTCCGGCAGTCCAAGCAGGATATTCAGGTTATAGTTCGCGATCTTGCGGTTATCTTCCAGTTCGATCCGTGTCAGCTGGATCTGCGACTTCTGCAATTGGAAGCGGAGCACGTCGTTTTGCGTGGCCAGACCCTGGCCCTCGTATTTCGTGATCTGGTCCAGCTTGCCTTGTACGTCCTCCATATTCTGCTCCACGATGAGTTGATTCTGAAGGATCTTATTATAATTCAGGTAGCTGCTGATGATCACCCAGGTGATGTCTTCCCGGTCCTTGTCCGCGTCCAGGCGGCTTGCCTGCACCAGGAGGTTGGCCGATTGGCGGGCATATTTCAGCTGGTTGCCCGCGAAGACCGGCTCGGACACGGCAAGCGTTCCGAGGTAGGCGGGGAAATCGAAGGGCAGTTTCAGCGGCTTGTCAGCGGCCGTTATGCCGGGGAGATTCACCGTTTGCGTCAGCATGAGCGCATGGAGGTATTGAAAGCTCAGTTTTGCGCTGGGCAGGTAAGCGTCCTTTGCCTGGTCTACGCGGTTCATCGCCTGATCGATCTTGAATTGCGAGCGCTTGAGGGTCTTGCTGTTACGGAGGCCCATTTGGATGGCCGAGTCGAGGCTGAGCGTCCGGGTGGCGGCGGCGGGAGCTTGCCGGGACGAATCCGGCTGCGCCATAGCGCCTGTTGCCGAAAAAAGAGCGAGTCCCAGGGCTACTGCTATTGATGTACGATTCATCAGGAAATTATTTAATTCGTTTTTCATTCTTGATATCCAGGTGGGCCCGAAGGAGCTGTTTCAAATGCGCCTTAAGGCGGGGCGCCAATTGGACACGGAAGGTCTCTTCATTCGAATAGTCGATGTCCAGGATGCGGCAGCCGTATTCCCTGGACTGCGTATATGAAGAAATCGTGCCCATCAGGGTGCCGATGGTCATGACCACGTCCACCTCACGGAAAATGCCTTTTTTCTGGCCGTCGGTGATGATCTTCCTGATCTGCTCCAGGTTCCGCATTTTGATCGACATGATCAGCTCGCGGATCTCTTCGGAGCGGGTATTGCTGGCCTGCTGGTACATGATATTATGAAAGCGCAGGTTGTTCAGGACCTTGTTCACATAGTAGTCCACTACCCCTTCGATCTTCTCCCAGGGGCTCAGCGTCTCGTCCTTATTCAGGTCTTCCAGCACCCCGTAGGCCGTTGCCGCCCTGAATTCGATCAGGGACTCCAGCAACTTCTCCTTGGAGCCGAAATAGTAGGAGATCATGGCCAGGTTGACCCCGGCGCTATTGGCGATATCCCGGACGGACGTACCGTCGAACCCGTTTTCGCCGAATAATGCTTCGGCCACGACAAGGATATGCTCCCTTTTATCTGCTTTGTCTGTCACTTGGTTGATTTGAGAGCCCAAAATTAAACAAACGTTTGAATTAAACAAACGTTTAATTGATTTTTAATTTTGGAGGTTGCGAAAGGGCTGATTTACAATGGCTATTTGGGAACGCCGTTATTCCCGGTGAGGACGCTGCCGATGAGGTTCTTGATATTATACCAGCGAAAGTTCTGATCGGCCTCCATACCGGTGCCCCAGAGGATCTGGGTCTTGGTATAAATGCGTACCGAATCGCTGGTATAGAATCGCTGGCTGGCCTGATCCCACCAGAGCTGTTTGCAATGGAGGGTGTCGCCCTTGAGGATATTCTTTACGATGACGCTGTCGCGGAGAAAGACCTTGTCCTGTTTGGAGAGGTACTTGCCATAGAGGGCATCTACCTTGCTCTCGATCTGCATCGAATCGTTGAAGAAGTCGACGTGCAGGCTGTGCGGAAATTCGGTGTATGGCGAATCGAGCAGGGGATAACGCAGCATGTAGGGAGAAGTCAGCTGACCTTTCACGACGCCATGTTCGCTGAGGTCGCTCAGGATGTTGACGCCCTCTTCGGGAACGGGCTTGCCGCGCGAACTAACGGGGAGGTCCGAGATCTTGTTCTCGCAAGAGGTCAGGAGAAGGCAGGAGGCCAGGAGAAGGCAAAAGGCCGGGAGGTCGTTACGCATTGAATTCGCTGATCGCATACAACCCTTTGTAGATTAGGAAGGGGTCCACAAATATCTGCTTTTTCAGGTGACGCAGGAAATAAGAAGAGTCGCCGCCGCTTAAAAGCACGTTAAAGTTGGCATACCTCGCCTCATAGTCGCCGATGATGCCATCGATCTCGCGGGCCATGCCGAGGATGACGCCGCTGAGTATGTTGGTGCGCGTATCGTAGCCCGCCAGCGGAAAATTCCAATCGGGTTGGATCAGGGGAAGCTTTGCCGTAAAGGCATTCAGCGATTTGAATCGCATTTCCATGCCGGGGGAGATGCCGCCCCCGATAAATTCATTATACTTATTGACGAAGTTATACGTGATCGCGGACCCGAGCCCGATGACGAGATTGTTCATGGCGGGGAAGAGGTGTACTGCCGCTACGACGAGGGCGAGGCGATCGGCGCCGATCGTGTCGGGCTTGCCAACGGGCGTGGTGATGGGCACTTTCGAGCGATAATCCAGCTTATGGAAGGCGGTCTTTTCCGCGAGCAGCGTTTCGATGGCCGGATCATGTCCGATCACGGAGGACAATATGGACCGTCGCGGATGATAGGTCTCCAGAAGCCGGTCGACCGCCCGTCCGACCGCGCCCTCCGAACCGTTTTCAAGGAGATGCTCACTGACAAAAGCGCCATCGGTAAACACGGCGCACTTCAACCGGGTATTGCCAAAATCGAAGCAGAGGGTCGTTGACATGGAAAAGAATTGAGATTGACTTCCCGGACGTTCACTCCTCGAAGAGGAACGAAGAAAGGTTTGAAAAATGGCCGTTGAGCTTTACCCGTTCTCGCAGATTCTCCATTTGCGCGGTGACGGGCAGCACTTTCCCCAGGTGGCGTTTCAGGTATTCCTGGCGCTGTTCCTCCTGCAACAACCCCAGCAGTTCATATTCCTCTTCCAGCGAGAGTCCGGCGTGATGGGCGACGTCATAGCTGACCAGGTCCTCGTCGGGCTTATGGAAATCCTTGCTGATATTGAGCATGCGGTGCAATTCGCGGATCGCCTGCACCACTTTTTGCATCAGTTCCGGCTGGCCGCGGCCTTCGCGGTTCTCCGGATAATTGACGATGGCGCCGCTGTACAATTTGTCCGGGACCGACTTGATGACCTCCAGCACGCGGAACACGCTCAGGCCCTGCGTTCGGATATCCATTTCGCCATTGTCATAGACCTTTGCCATTTCCGTGATGCGCACCAGGGTGCCCATTTCGTTCAGCTTATTGTTGATCACGGTCGGGATGCCGAAGGGCTTGCCTTCCGTGAAGCACTCATTCACCAATTGCTTATAACGAGGCTCGAAGATATGCAGGTTCAACGCTTCGCCCGGATACACCACAATCCCTAATGGAAAGACAGGAATGAAATTAGTCATCGTCTCGGTTGAAGGTCCAAATGTACAAAATCGAGAACTTCTTTTACCGACCCGGGAGGGATATCGCGCATGCATGCACAGTCCATTGTTTTCCGGCATGCGTCGCAGACCTTTTCGCTCACGAGGACCTTTGCCCCTGGCCCGATGGGCGCCCACCTTCCGGGATGGATCGGGCGCATGGGCGCATAGAGGCCGATGGCGTGGATGCCCAGTGCCGCCGCCATGTGGAGCGGACCCGTGCTCGCCGCGAGCAGTCCGTCGGCATGCGCGATGAAGGAAATGAATTGCGCCAGGGTCATCCTGCCCGTCAGATCGGTCACGGAAGGATGCTGTCGCAACAAGGCGCCGAGTTCCTTGCCCTCGGCGGCGGTGCCGGTGAGGAAGACCGAGTATCGATCGGTTGGCAGCATCCCGATCAGCTCTCCAAAATTGTGGAGGCCCCATTCGCGTGCGCTGCCTTTCGACCGGGGATGGATGATGAGGTTGAAACGAGTGGGGTCCAGCAGAGCGCGCCAGGATGGATCGAGGGGGGCGATGCGGGTGAAACCATAGAGCCCGGCAATTTCTTCGAGCGGATAGAGGGGGAGCGCGCCCAAACCCGTCAGCAATTTCAGGTTGAGCTGTGCCTCGTGATAGGGAGAATGCCTGCGGGACAGTCGCACCAGCTTGTTGCAGGTGGGCCAGTGATATCCGCGATTGGTCGTTCCGATGCGGGTTTCGATCCCCGCCCGCTTGGCCAGCCAGGCGATCTCTTTGCGGGGGAACACATGAATGAAGGTGTCGGCGCCGGTGGAGATCAGGGTCCGTATCTGGTCATCCGGGTCCAGCCCCTTCCATTCATCCCAGTTGAGAAAGCCGTCCACGTGGGTGCAGGCCCTGACGACCTCTTCGGTATAAGCACTGCCCAGGAAGAGTATCCTGGCATCGGGATACAGGCCGCGCAGCACGCCGGCCACGGGCAGGGTGAGGACGACGTCCCCGATCGAATCCGTGCGGCTGATGATGAAGGTCCTGCTCATGGTTAAAGATACTTATCGAGGCCGTTGAGGCAATACGCATGATCTTGTTGCTGCTTGGCCCGCAGCATCGCGTAATTGGGCTCGCATTGGTCCAGTGAATAGTGCGCCTTGTGCCAGAGATGATAAACGATGGCGCGATGCTTGACGGATTGCAGCTTGACCCCCTTACGTATGAGACGCCATTCGATGTCGATGTCTTCGCCGACGCCGGCGCTGACATAGTCCTCGTCATATCCGTTCACCTCGATCAGGTGTCGTTTCATAATGCCCCAATTGCAGCCCCAGATCCCCCTGACGGTCCTTTTCCGGAAGAAGGGCAGGTAGATGCCGTCCTCGATCCGCTTGGACCCGTAGCGCATATGATGGTAAAGCGATAAGAGCTTCAGGTCGCCGGTGGCGAGGAGCTTTGCCGTCAGGCGCTGGCTTACCATGACGCGTCTTCCGTAAAGGGCCACGCCTTCCCGGGCCAGTTCGGCATATTCCTTCAGCAGATGCCGGTGCGGGACACAATCGCCGTCGAGGAGGACCAGGAACTCACCCGATGAGGCCGCGATGGCCTTATTGAGGATCTCGTTCTTGCGAAAGCCCAGGTCTTGCAGCTGGTTGACGTGTTTGATGGGAAAGGGCAGGTCGGCGGACCGATCCCGGATGAAGGCAGGCGTTTCCGCCGCGTTATCATCCTCTGCGACGATCACTTCAAAATCCGTATGATTCTGTCTTTTCAAACCCGCGAAGATCAGGTCCAGGAAGGGAAAATTCTTGTAGAAAGCGATAATCACGGATATCTTCATGCCCTCAAAAATAGGTAATTCATTCAGGTTATTCATTATGGATTGGGCCCCCTTATCTTTGCTCCTCAAACAGGGAAACCTTCCTCCGGCATGAGCGAAAAACCGCGTATAGCCATACAAGAGATCAGGCAAGGCAACTTCCGGGCGTTGGCGCGGGCCATATCGTATGTCGAGAATGGGATCAGCGATCTGCACGAGTTGCTGACGGAGGGGGCGGGCTCAGGGGACGTTGCATGGGCCGGGCTCATCGGCATCACCGGACCACCCGGGGCGGGCAAGAGCACGCTGGTGGATGCCCTGATCGGAGAATTCGTGCGGGCAGGGGAAAAATTGGCGGTGCTCTGCGTCGACCCCTCCTCGTCCTTTCATTATGGCGCCTTGCTGGGCGACCGCATCCGGATGAGCGACTGGTACAACCATCCGAATGTCTTCATACGATCCCTGTCCTCGCGCGGATCGTTGGGCGGCCTGCATCCGAGGGTACCGGAGATCGCGGACCTGCTGAAGCTGGCGGGATTCGACCGCGTCATCGTCGAAACGGTGGGCGTCGGGCAAAGCGAGATCGAGATCGCGGCCCTGGCCGATATTACCGTCGTGGTGTTGGTGCCCGAGGGTGGCGATGAGATCCAGACGATGAAGGCCGGCATCCTGGAGATCGCCGATATCTTCGTGGTGAACAAGTGCGACCGTCCCGGCGCGGACCTGTTTGCCAGGAACCTGCAGCATAGCCGGGAACATGGACTGCATCAGGTGGACCCGCCCGCGGTGATCAAGACGAATGCGTTGGAAAAACAAGGCGTGGCGGAACTGGCGCAAAAGATCATCGAGCTCGGCCGGATCAAACAGGACCCGGCCCGGAAGATCCCGTTGCTGGCGGAGCGTGCATGGTATATGATCCGGAACGAACGAATAAAGGATCTTGATAAGAGGGAATTAGCTTTGCGTATCGGCAAGGAGGTCGATGCCGGTACATTCAACCTATATCGCTTTGTCAGCGGTTTCGGAAGAGGGACTTCCTGAACTTGCGGAATTTCAGATACCCGTCCATCCAGGCCAGTCGTCTTTTTTCTGCCCCCGTGATCGGGAAGGCGCCTTCGCGGCGGAATACGCTGTCCGATTTCCCGGCATACCAGCGCTTGTAGCCGTTTGTCTCCATCCAGGCGAGGATCTCGGCCAGGTAGGGATTGGAATAACTCTTGCCGTGCGTTTCGAGGGAGATCACCAGGGGCCGGCTCTTCAGGTACTTTAATACGAACCATTCGCAGCCTTCCGTGTCGATATGCAGGAGGTCGATCGTGCCGTCGTCGATCGCATCGAAGCGTTTGCATTCGACGGTGAACGTGTCCTCCTTCTTTATTTGATATTGGTCATTGATGACGGCGGGACTGAAGGGCAGGGCCGTGGCGAAGGTCGATTCGCCGCGTTGCGCCAGCTCGAGGGTTCCGTTATGATCATAGACGGCGTAGGGGTATAAGGTGACGCCGGGATAGGGCGCGAAATATTTTTTTATGGCCGCGATGCGTTGGGGATCGGGTTCGACGAGGGTGGCCCTGACTTTATCCCGGGTAATGAAGTCCAGGATATTCGACCGTTCGGGAGTGAAGACGCCCACCTCGCAGGCATGGCGGATGACGAGGTGTTTTTCGAGGCATCGCTTGAAAAGGGTGGTCCCTTGCATGTCAGCTGATTTACCCGGCATCGCGGTTATTTTTCCACCAGCGATAGCCGATCACTCCGAAGATGGCCAGGGGAGCCATGGCGAGATAGATGATGCCCGTGTTGAGTCCCTTCGCGGGCCGTTCGCCCATTTGCTGCGCCGTCCGGGTACAGATGGCGCATTGTGCATTTACCCGGGGTGCAGCAGCCAGGAAAACCAGGAGGAGCAGGAATAAAAGGATGCGCGACGGCATATCAGTTATTGAAATGCAAAGATAAGACTATTCGCTGACCTCTTCGGTCTTGAGCATCTTCTGGTACCTCTTCCGCTCGTCCTCGTCCAGGATGGTCTTGCGCAAACGGATCTTTTTGGGCGTGACCTCGATGCACTCGTCCTGCTGGATATATTCCATGCATTCTTCGAGGGTCATCTGCCGTTTGGGGATGATGCGAACGGAGTCGTCGCTGCCGCTGGCGCGCATATTGGTCAGCTTCTTGCCTTCCGTGGCGTTCACGATGAGGTCGCCCGGCTTGATGTGCTCGGCAATGATCTGGCCGACATAGACGTCTTCGCCCGGATCGACAAAGAAGGTGCCGCGGTCCTGCAATTTATCTATCGAGTACGCCGTGGTCTTGTCCTGGTTCTTGGAGAGCAACACGCCGTTGCTGCGTCCGGGGATGGGACCCTTCCAGGGTTTGTATTCCAGGAAGCGGTGCGCCATGACGGCCTCGCCGGCCGTATTGGTCAGCATGCTGCTGCGCAGGCCGATCAGGCCGCGGGACGGGATCTCGAACTCGAGGTGCTGCACGTCACCCTTGCTTTCCATCACGTGCATTTCTCCTTTACGCTGGGTGACCATATCGATCACGCGGCCGCTGTATTCGGCGGGAACGTCCACGACGAGCACTTCATAAGGCTCGGACTTCTTGCCGTTGATCTCCTTGACAATGACCGTAGGCTGGCCGACCGTCAGTTCAAAGCCTTCGCGGCGCATGGTTTCGATGAGGATGCCGAGGTGCAGGATGCCCCGACCGTAAACGAGAAAACTGTCCGCGCTGTCGGTATCTTCGACGCGAAGGGCAAGATTCTTTTCCGTCTCCTTCATGAGGCGATCGCGAAGATGGCGGGAGGTTACGAACTTGCCGTCCTTACCGAAGAAAGGAGAATTGTTGATGCTGAAGAGCATGCTCATGGTCGGTTCGTCCACGCTGATCACCGGCAAGGCCTCGGGATTTTCCGCATCGGCAATGGTATCGCCGATATTGAAATCTTCCAGGCCGACGACGGCGCAGATATCTCCCGCGACGACCTCATCGGCCTTCTTCTTACCCATGCCCATGAACGTATACAGCTCTTTCACCTTGGAACGCTTGATCGTGCCATCGGTCTGCATGAGGGCGATCTGCTGCCCCTCTTTGATAGACCCTCTGGCCACTTTGCCCACCGCGATCCTGCCCAGAAAGGAAGAATAATCCAGGGACGTGATCTGCATCTGCAGGGGTCCTTCGGAGGTTTTGGGAGGCGGCACGTATTGCAGGATGCCATCGAGCAGAGGCGTGATATCCGCACACTGCTCATTCCTGGTATTGAACCAGCCGTGTTTGCCGCTGCCATAAAAAGTGGGGAAATCCAATTGCTCTTCGGTGGCGTCGAGCGCGAAGAAGAGTTCGAATACCGCCTCATGCACTTCGTCGGGGCGGCAGTTCGGCTTATCCACTTTATTGATCACCACGATGGGCTTGAGGTTGAGATGCAGGGCCTTCTGCAGTACGAAGCGGGTCTGGGGCATGGGGCCTTCGAAGGCGTCCACGAGCAGCAGCACCCCGTCGGCCATTTTCAATACCCTTTCCACCTCGCCCCCGAAATCGGAGTGACCCGGGGTATCGATGACATTGATCTTGGTGTCCTTATATTGGACGGCGGCATTCTTGCTGAAGATGGTGATGCCCCTTTCTCTTTCGAGATCATTGCTGTCCATGATCAGCTCTCCGGTCTCCTGATTGGCACGGAACACATGGGTTGCGTGCAAGATCCTGTCCACCAGGGTCGTCTTGCCATGGTCAACGTGTGCGATGATTGCTATATTCCTGATTTGCATAACGTAACGGCTCTCAAATTTGAGGCCGCAAAGGTACGCCAATTCGCCGGGATATCCTAGACCCTGACGTATATCTTTCGCTTATCCAGCCAAAGGCCTACCAGCCAGCACAATAGCATGAAAGAAACCGAGAACATCATTGAGCCGAAGGAGAGTCCGAGGTGGCGGAAAATATGGTCATAGGCCCAGACATGCCAGGGAACGCCCGCCCCGGTATGCACGATATAGATCGTTTCGGCGCCCAGTTCGGAGAGGAGGTAGATGAACAGGGGATTCTTGCCAAAGACGGCGAAGAAGCGGGTCCAGCCGATAGATTTCCTGAAGTCCACCACATAGATCAGAAAGGCCAGGAGGACACAATCCAGGCCCAGGGTGTAGACGACAAAGGAGCTGGTCCATATTTTTTTATTGATGGGGAAGCCGAGATCCCAGAGATAGCCTGCGGACAGGAGACCGAAACCGGCCAGGAGCAGCAGGGTAAGGCCCTCATAGGTCTTGCCTTTCTTTTGGACGTAGCTGCCGACGAGATAGCCGCCGATCACGTTGGCGATCGCCGGCAGCGTGCTCAGCAGGCCTTCGGGATCGAAAGCGATGCCTTCGCCATGATA